>DATLCI010000065.1:0-12675 GCA_035526435.1 Terriglobales bacterium | reverse complement strand
AGCGTTCCATCCGCGTCGAATATCGCCACTCGCGGGCGCAGCGCCAGCACGTGTTCTATGAATTGCTCAGATTTTGTCTTGGTCATGAAGGGGTAGTCGGAGAAAAAGAAGAAACCAGCGCAGCATACTCTTCCGGCGTGTTCACATTCGTGACCACGTTCGGATCGTCTATTGGAAGATACACGATGCGCTCTTGATTGGCATGTTCCACATCGCGCGCCGTCGTCGTCGGGTCAGATTTCAGGAATGCTTCCATCATCTCCCGGCCAACTACGATCGGATGTCCGTGCTTACCGCCGAATTGTGGCACCACCGCCCATTTGCCCGTGTTCGCGGCGGAACCAAATGCCACTTGCAACGCCTGGATCGTCCCTGGCGACGCCGGTGGACGGTCCACGTGAGTGATGATGGCCGCATCGCGACCGCGATTGAGTACTTCTTGTAGTCCGATCTGCAGTGAACTGAATTGCCCTAGCTGTGGTCTCGGATTCGTCACCAGATATGCGCTTTGCGCCCAGACGCTCGGCTTGAGGCTTTCACTATTTTCGCCGCCCACAACGATCACCAGTTGGCTGAAAGGGGTTAGCGATTCGATCGTGGCTGTCAAAAATGTTTTGCCGTACCAGTCCAGTAGTGCTTTGTCTTTCCCCATGCGGGTAGAGGTTCCCGCTGCCAGGATCACCGCGGCATAGCTGCGGCTCGCGTGATCAGGATAGACGACGCTCACGGCTTCACCGCGTCATTTGCTTTCTTCTTCACCCATGCCAGATGCGGCAGCGCCGTAGTGCTGTTGCGGCGGATCGCAATCATTTCCGCCACTACCGCTACCGCGATCTCTTCCGGAGTGATCGCGCCAAGGTCCAGGCCTACCGGTGAATACACGCGCTCCAGCTTCTTCGGGTCCACCCCCTCAGCTTCAAACTCTTTGCCGATCTTGATGAACTTACGCTCGCTGCCGATCATGCCAATGTAGCGGCACGGCGTCTCGATCGCCCAGCGCAGCACCCGCATATCGTCCGCATGGCCACGCGTCACGATCACCATAAAAGAATTTTCGTTCGGCGCTAACTGGGACATCACTCGCTCGTATTCATCCGCGTAGATGTCTTTCGCTTCGGGAAAGCGCTCGCGGTTGGCATAGGTATCGCGGTCATCGACGACTGTCACATCAAAGCCCGCGATCTTGGCCACCTTATACAGGTTCACCGAGACGTGTCCCGCGCCAAAGATATAGAGCTGGGCCACCGGCAGCACCGGCTCGATAAAAACTTCCAGTGTCCCCCCGCAGACCAGGCCGGTATCGTACTTAGGATCGTTATTGAGATTGAAGGTCAAGGTTTGGGGCTTTTCCGTCCGGATCACGCCCTTGGCCGCCTGCCACACTTCCGCTTCCACGCATCCGCCGCCAATGGTTCCCGCGATCGTGCCATCATCGCGGACCAGCATCTTCGCCGTCGCAAACGATGGTATCGACCCGCGCACATTGATGATGGTGGCCAGGGCCCCGCGACGGCCTTCCTGCCGCAACCGCACGATCTCTTCGTATATATCCACGTCCCTATTGTAGGTCTCGAGAACCCGAATCACAAAGAACGCGCCTGCCGCGCGCGTGAACAAATATTTTTGCTTCTAACTCTTTCCGCCAGAGGGATTTAAAGATAAGAATATCTAAAAGCTATTCATAGCTATTGACATATTCTTTGCAGCCTTAGAAAATCATCCCATGTTTCGTACTTGCATCCACACCAAACCCGACGGCACTCAATGTGGCTGCCCGGCTTTGCGTAACAGCGTTCGCTGCCACTGGCACGCGGCCCGCCATGTGATCCGCGAGTTGAACCGCGTGCAGCTACCCTCCATCGCCGGGCCCGAAGGACGACTCGAAGCGGTCAACGAGATCATTCAGGCCCTTATCCGGCGCCAGATCGACTCCAAAAGTGCTTACGCCGCCTTACACGGGATCAAGATTGCCATGCAAGCCTCGCCGAATCAGGAATTTGACGACAACCTCAATGCCCTCAGGAATTTGGCCGGAATATCCCGCCCAACTTCATGAAAACAAGACACCACTGGGTATATAGGGGGGTGGGGGGTGGGGTTATCCCGCAAGCTGCTTCAACGCCTTTTCCAGCGCGTCCATCACTAGGTGGCTGGCATGCATGGTCTCGTTGGTAAGTCCGCCCAGGGCGTCCACGATCTGCCGCCGATGGATCTGCCGGGATTGCTCCAACGTCTTGCCGGTGACTAACTCCGTCAGCAGCGAGCCGCACGCGATGGAAGTAGAGCAGCCCCGGGTCTTGTAACGCGCCTGGGTGATCACGCCGGCTTCCACCAGCAGCCACAACTGGAGCAAGTCGCCGCAGGCAGGGTTTTCAGCGGTGACCATCACCGTGGCCTCCGGCAGCTCACCTACGTTGCGCGGATTCTGGAAATGCTCGATGACTTCGGGCGCGTACACGAGCTGATTCTACCGCGAATGCATGCGCCGAAGTTCCTGGGTTACAGTAGAGATGTCGTATGCCGAGCCTGCCTCAGTACGTGCCGCAGCGTGTCGTGGCCTTGCAGCCCAGCGTGACTTCCACGCTGGACCGCCTTGGGTTGCTCGATCGCGTAGTCGCCTGCACCAAATGGTGCGTCGATGTGGTTCCGGCATTGCGCAACCATCCGCGGATGATCGTGGCGGATTCATGGTCGGCAAAGAGTGCCGAGATCCTGGAGGCCCAGCCCGACATGGTGATGGCCTCAGTTCCCTACCAGCTCGACGCCGTCGCCGAGATCCTTAAGGCCGGCATTCCCTTCATGGGCTTTGCTCCGCACTCGTTGCATGATGTCTTTCGCGACATATATCAGATGGCCGCTGTTATGGGCGTCGCCGAGCGCGGCGAAGAGTTGATCGCGAAGATGGAATCAGAGATTGCGACCGTTCGCACGAAAACCGAGGGCGCCGTGGCCGCAGCCAATGGACGTCGTCCCCGCGTCTACTGTGAGGAATGGGGTAAGCCGCTTATCCAATCTCAAGGCTGGGTGAAAGAACTGGTTGAAGTTGCCGGCGGAATATTTCTCGGCGAGGCGGGCGCGCATACCGACGAAGCCACGGTGCGGGCGTTCGACCCCGATGTCATCCTCGCCGCCTGGTGTGGCGCGGGTGATCGCGTGCCCTTGGAAAAGATCATTCCTGCGCGCGGCTGGGAGCAGACGACCGCAGCCAGGCATGGCGACGTCTACTGCATCAACGACGAATACCTGAACACACCTGGCCCCACCCTGATGCAGGGCTTGCAAGCCATCGCTGCTGCGCTACATCCCGAAGCCTTTCCGAATTCACCCGGCGTTCGTCGCATTGCTGCCGTCGAAGCTGGAGGCCGCCGATGAAGCAAGTCGTGGCTGCCATTATGATCCGCGGTGAGGACAAGAAGATCCTCGTCTGCCAGCGCACCAAGGACCAACCCTTACCGCTGAAGTGGGAGTTTCCCGGCGGCAAGATCGAAGAAGGTGAAGAACCCGTTGTCGCTCTCAAGCGCGAGCTTGACGAAGAGCTCGGCATTCAGGCCGAGATCGGTCCCGAGGTCTCGCGCTTCGTCCATCATTATAAGAATGGTGGCGGGGTTGAACTCGCGTTCTTTTTGGTCACTCGCTTCGAAGGCGATATCGATAATCGCATCTTCAAACAAGTTCGCTGGGTGGACCGGCGCGAACTGCCCCGCTTCGACTTCCTGGAAGCGGACATCAAGCTCGTGAAAGAGATTGCCGCCGGAAAGATCGTCTAGATTTTCATCACCATCGCCAGCATGGCGGCGCTGAGCGTGATCATGACCGCAGCCGTTCCCCAGGCGACGAAATTGAAGAATCGCGAATTTACGTGTTTGCCCATCAAGTCACGCTTATTGATCAGCAGCAGCATGAACACCAGAATGAACGGCAACAGAATGCCGTTCAACACCTGCGAAAGCACCGCGATCTTCAGCAGCGGAAATCGCGGAATCAGGATCACCGCCGCGCCCGCAACGATCAGTGCAGTGTAGAGCCAGTAAAACACCGGCGCTTCGGAGAACTTCTTGTCCACGCCAGATTCAAATCCCAGGCCTTCGCAAACCGTGTAAGCGGTCGAAAGCGGAAGGATTGACGCCGCAAACAGCGATGCATTGAACAGTCCCGCGGCAAACAGGATGAACGTATATTGCCCGGCAAGCGGCTCCAGCGCTTTGGCCGCGTCACCCGCGTCGCGGATCACGGTAAATCCGTTGGCATGCAAAGTAGCCGCGCACGCGATCACGATGAATGCGGCGACTAATGGCGCGAAGATAGAGCCCACGAAGACGTCCAACTTCGCTGCCCGATACTGGCGCATCGTCACCCCCTTCTCCACGATGGAAGCTTGGAGATAGAACTGCATCCACGGAGCGATGGTGGCGCCGATCATGCCGGTGACGAGATACAAGTAGGTCTTGTTGGTGAAGTCAGCCGGCGCAGGGACTTTAATGGTGCTGACCACCGCCTGCGCCCAGCTTGGTCGCGCCAGCACTCCGGCCACGATGTAAGCGATATAGAAGAGCGACGCGGTAAGGAAGATCTTCTCCACGCTCTTGTAATTGCCTTTCACGATGATCAGCCAAACCAGCGCGGCGGCGATGGGCACGCTGATGTACTTGGAGACGCCGAATAGTTCCAGGCTGCTGGCCACGCCGGCGAACTCAGCGATGACGTTGCCAAAGTTGGTGATGACTAGCGCCAGTAGCATGAAGAACGTAGTTCGCAGCCCGAATTCTTCGCGAATGAGGTCACTGAGTCCCTTGCCGGTCACCGCGCCCATGCGCGCCGACATCTCCTGAATGACCACCAGCGCCACGGTCATGGGAATGATGGTCCAGAGGAGCGAATACCCGAAGCGCGTGCCCGCAATGGAATACGTGTAGATCCCGCCCGCGTCGTTATCAACGTTGGCGGTGATGAACCCCGGGCCAACCACGGCGAGGAACAAGAACACACGGGTTTTCCAAAGCTTCCAGATGCGCATGGGACCGCTGGTGGAACGGGATGGCGCCGATTCAGACGCCGTTCCAAGTTAACAGCAGTCAGTAGTCGATGGCTAGTCAGGAGGAGTGATTCGTAGTTTGTCGAAACTACATCTTCTTGCGCAGCAGGCTGATGATGTCGTCGGCGGTGATCACCCCGTTGATGCGGCCTTCGGCGTCGATCACGGGAAGATTGATGAGGTTGTATTTGTCAAACAGCTCCACGAAGTCATCCTCTTTAGCTTCCGGAGAACAGGACACCAACGGCACGGTGGCCAAAGATTCCATGATGGTTCCGCCGGGCGCCATCGCTAGCATCGCCAGCGAGACCGCACCGACACATTTTTCATCTGCATCGATGAGATAGATGGTGTTGATGGTCTCGATGCCGCCCTCATAAGAACGGAGCACGTCAATCGCCTGCTCAACCGTGGCGTTCGGCGCCACCGCGAGGAACTCCGTAGTCATGCGGCCGGCGGCGGTGTCCTCATGGTGCTCGAGCAGCTCTTCCACTTCTTCGCGCTCCTCGGCTTCCATCTCGTCGAGGATCTCTTCGCTGGTGCCGGCAGGCAGATTCTCGAGTAGATCGGCGGCCGCGTCCGGATCCATCTCTTCAACGATGTCCGCGGCGTGATCGGAATCCAGTGACTCCACCAGGGACGCCTGCAGCTTGGGATCGATCTCTTCGAGCGCCTCGGCGGCAACTTCTTCGTCCAGGCTTTCAAAGATGGCCTCGCGTTGGGCCGGCGCCAGTTCCTCGAGGATGTCTGCGAGGTCAGCAGGGTGAAGCTTCGACAGCCGTTCATGATCGATCTTCAGCTTCACCCGCCGCGAAGGATCGGTCTCGATGAGGTCGACAAAGTCCCACGGGATGGCGCGAGCGGTGAGCCGAAGGGCGAGCGCGGAGACCGCAAGTCGCGGAACCAATCCCTTCAGCAGACGTCGGACGGCGCCCCGCGGGCCCACCTCTACCTCATGGATCTTGAGGGCGGGATGTCCATTGGTACGCTCGATGAAAAATTCGACGTCATTAACGCGAACGACCTTGCGGCCATGGACATCGATGATCTGCTGGTCAAGCAAATCGCGCTCGAGCAGCAGGTAGCCTTCACTGCTACCCAGGGGAAGCCAGTCCTCGGACGCAGTGGTCACCCGGATAATGGAACCATTCATCTCGTGGATGAGCTTGGGACCGAGCACGCGATCACCCTGCGGAGTGCGAACAATGATGGCGGCGACCCGGGCAGCGTCATCCTGGGGAGCAAGCGCAATTTCGCGCACGCGTCCACTCATCACGCCATTAACGTCGTAGACGGTAGCGCCGAGCAGCTCCGAGAGTGCGAGAGAGGTTGGCATCGCACCTCTAATATAGAACTGTTGTGCGGTGATGGATATGAGTTTCAGCCCTACCCGGCACGTCGCGCGACCTACCAGCGGCCGCGCCTCCAGGGCTTAGACCAAAAAAAGGCCCAATCGCTTAGCGATCAGGCCTTTTTCGGTAGGACTGTTGGGATTGGCTTGAGGCTCACTCGAGGTGGGCCACAACAGCTCTCAACAGCGAGTCTGCGGGACTAAGAGCGAGCGCTCTAAGCCTCAGCCACCTCACTTAAATGACTACTACCAGAACTTTTTGCCATTGGATCCCCTCCTTTCCAAGTGTAAGCGCAGATTATCGCGATGAAAGTTCGGAGTCAATACTGCTTTGGGGTTAAGGGATAAGTTGCTCTACCGCTGCCTACCGCGTGGGCTGCGGAGTCTCAACCATGCGCTCGATGCCCCAGATATCACGGGCATATTCGAGGATGGTGCGATCGCTAGAGAAGCGTCCGGTACGCGCTACGTTGAAGATGGCCTTCCGTGCCCATTCAGGTGAATGCAGGAAATCCTGCTCGGCTTTGGCGCCGGCTTCGAGGTACGAAGGCAGGTCGGCGAGGTGGAAGTAGCGGTCGCCCTGGTCGAGGATGGAATCGAATATCCATCGGAAAAGCCCGGGCTCGTCGGCACAGAACATGTTCGAGTTCAGCGCGTCCATCACGCGATGGAGGCTGGGATTCGCATCGTAAAGTGCCCGCGGATGATAGCTGTGATCACGCTGCATCGCCTGGATCTCTTCCGCCTTGTAACCGAAGAGATAAAAGTTTTCCGCGCCCACTTCTTTCAAAATCTCGACGTTCGCGCCATCCAGCGTGCCTATGGTGATGGCGCCATTCATTGCCAGCTTCATGTTGCCGGTGCCGGAAGCTTCCATGCCGGCTGTGGAGATCTGCTCGCTGAGGTCGGCCGCGGGAATGATGACCTCGGCCAGGGAGACACGATAGTCCGGGACGAAGGCCACTTTCAGGCGGTGGCGAACGCGCGCGTCGTTGTTCACCACCTCAGCCACATTATTAATGAGCTTGATGATCTGCTTGGCTGCCCAGTATCCGGGAGCGGCCTTGCCGGCAAAGACGCAGGTGCGGGCGACGAGCAGATCTTTACCGTCTTCCACCATTCGCAGGTAGTCGTGGATGATGCGCATGACCGCAAGCAATTGGCGTTTGTACTCGTGGATACGCTTGATCTGGACATCGAAGAGCGAGGTGGAATCCACCAGGACGCCCGTGGTATTACGGATCAGGTCGGTCAGCCGCTGCTTGTTGCCCTGCTTGATGCTAAGGAACTCCATCTGGAACTCGCGCTCAGTGGCAAAGGGCTCAATTTCGCGCAGCCGGTCAAGGTCCGTGATCCATCCCTCGCCCAACGTGCGAGTCAGCAACGTCGAAAGGCCGGGATTCGCTTTCAGTATCCAGCGACGCGGCGCCACTCCATTGGTCTTATTACTGAAACGTTCCGGCCAAAGTTGGGCAAAGTCCGGAACCAGATGGGTTTTCAAAAGCTCGCTATGCAGTTCGGAGACGCCATTCACGGCGTGGCTGCCGATGATAGCGAGCTGGGCCATGCGAATCTGCTTCTCATATCCTTCTTCAATGATGGACATGCGGCGGATCTGGTCCATATTGGCGACGTAGCGTTCAGAAAGCTCCTTGAGGAAGAGGAAGTTGATCTGGTTGATGATCTGCATGTGACGCGGCAGCACGCGTTCCATCAATGGCACCGGCCACTTCTCCAGCGCCTCCGGCAACAAGGTGTGGTTGGTGTAGCCGAGGGTAGCGCGAGTGATGTCCCAAGCCTTACTCCACTCGAGCGAGTACTCATCCACCAGCAGGCGCATGAGTTCGGCCACGGCGATGCTGGGGTGCGTGTCATTCATCTGCACCGCGGCTTTGTTGGGAAACTCGTCGAAGGTCTTGTGCACGGTGAGGTAGCGGCGGATCACGTCACGCAAGGAGCAAGCGACCAGGAAATATTCCTGGATGAGTCGCAACTCTTTGCCGGAGAAGACTGAGTCCGACGGGTAGAGCACGCGAGAGATATTCTCGGAAGCGATCTTCTGTTCCACGGCGCGAATGTAATCGCCGCGATTGAAGATCTCGATATCGAAGTCGTCTGAAGATCGCGCGGAGAAAAGTCGGAGGTAGTTGACGGTATGGCCGCCGTAGCCGGCGATCATCATGTCGTGCGGTACGCCAATGACAACTTTCCACTCCACCCATAGAGAGGATGGCGAACCGGTGTCGTCCTTGATCTCGGCATTGTCTTCCAGCCGTCCGTAGAGCGGGATGACATACGCCTCATGCGGCCGTTGAATATAAAAGGGTGCGCCATCGCTCTTCCAACGGTCAGGTTTCTCTTTCTGATAACCGTTAGAGATCTCCTGGCGAAAAAGGCCGTACTCATAATCAATGCCATAGCCGAAGCCGGGCATGCCCAAGGTCGCCAGCGATTCCAGAAAACATGCCGCCAAACGGCCCAGTCCACCGTTGCCTAGTCCCGCGTCCGGCTCGGAATCGAGGACATCTTCCAGCTTGTGACCGAAGCTCTCGGTCACCTTACGACATTCTTCTTCTAACTGGAGGTTATAGAGGTTGTCGCCCATAGAGCGCCCCATGAGGAACTCCATAGAGAGGTAATACAGGCGTTTTGCATCATGCTTCTGATAGAGCTGCTCGGTCTGGAGCATCCGATCGACGAGCCGGTCGCGGATCGCCATGGAGATAGGCTTGAGCAGATCGGCGGCGGAAAGGCCGGTCGTCTCCCGGGCAAGGGTAAAACGAATATGCCGAACGATTGCTTCGCGAAGATCTTCCACCGGTTTAACCTGGGACAAAAAATCACCTGACATCGAAAGGGGGACTTGTACTGATGGAGTCATGCGCGGAAGTGATGCTCAAGTTTATGGATGCGCGCCGCAAAGGAAACGCCGCCCTGCCGCACAACATTCATTCCGAGTGATGACAACGGTCACATCCTATCAACAACGGTGGCGGATTGTCGCGGGATGTCACGAAATCGCGGCAATCAGCGCAGGCAACGCGGCCGCCGGGCAACTTTTATCACTATTTCCACGTAGTATGGATAAATCACCCTCGAGTCCTTCCACATGGAGTCAGCTTGAACCAAAGTTCTGAATACGCAGTACAGATCGCGGGCGTTACCCGGCATTACGCCATGGGATCGTCCGTGATCAGGGCGGTGGATGGCGTTGATCTGCAGATCCAGACAGGCGAGTTCACCGCGCTGCTGGGGGCTTCAGGCTCCGGCAAGTCGACCCTGATGAACCTGATAGCGGGGCTCGACCGGCCGACCGGCGGCTCCATCATGGTGAATGGCAGTGACTTGGCCAAGATGACACCCGAGGAATTAGCCCGATACCGCCGCCACACCGTGGGGATGGTATTTCAGTCGTTCAACCTGGTTCCGACCATGACGCTTCAGGAAAATGTGGAGCTGCCCATGCGTTTTGCTGAAGTGGAGCGCAATGAACGGGATGGCCGGGTGCGAGATTCGCTAAAGCGCGTGGGACTCTCCGCACGCTTAACGCACCGGCCAAGCGAACTCTCCGGCGGTGAGCAACAGCGCGCCGCCCTGGCGCGAGCATTGGTCAATCGTCCGAAGTTGTTGTTGGCTGATGAGCCGACCGGAAACCTGGACAGCCGCACCGGCACCGAGATTATGAACCTGATCCGCGAATTGAATGAAAGCATGGGCATGACCGTGATCATGGTGACGCACGAGCGTCCGCTGGCAGAGCAATACGTGCGCCGCATGGTCTTTTTGGGCGACGGGCGGGTGCTCTCCGAAACTGCGGTAACGCAGACCGCGGGAGGTGTCCGATGAAGTCATACGACTTAGTGGAACTGGCCGGACGCAACCTGCGCGAGGCAGTACTGCGGAATTCCCTTACGACGATGGGCATCTCCGTGGGTGTGGCGTCGTTGGTTGCGATGCTGTCGCTGGGCGTGGGATTGCAGGCTTTGGCGGGAAAGCAGTTGGGGCGCTCCGGACTATTCGACAGCATCGTAGTGAGTTCCAAGCAGGATTTCCGCAGTCAGGATGAGCGCAGGCAGAACCGGATCGTGCAGACTGGGGAATTCAAGGCACTCGATGACACCGCGCGCCAGCAATTTAGCAAAATGAATGGCGTGCTGGACGTCTATCCCGACATCCGAGTCATGGCGGAGACCCGCTTCCTGACGCCCGGAGATAAAGAAGAGAAATCGCACTTCGGCATGATGGCTGGATTGCCGGGATCGGCGCGCGGTTCAGAAGTATTTGATGAATTACAAGGCTCGTTCTTCTCCGGACCGATGGCCGAAGAGACCATTATCCTGGACGACTTCGCGCGCGAATTGCTAAACCTGCCGGACGATACGCGTCCGATCGAGCAGCGCCGCTTGAATCAAGAACAATTGAACCAGCTAATGGGCAAGACCATCACGCTGCGTTATGCGGAGCGCCAGGAAAATGCGAAAGCAGCGACGCCAGTCCCGGCCAGACCTACGGACGATCCGCTGGCGGATCAAGCGTCCGGAATGCTTGGGTTCACCGTGGTGCGAAAAGAAAAACCGCTGAAGATCGTGGGCGTGGTCCCTACCGAACCCTACGGAGGGATGCGCGGCGGTGTGCGCGGAAAACTGTTCATTCCCACTGAGCTTGCGGAAAACCTGAAGATGATCCAGCCCACCGACCTGCGGGCCATGATGCGCCCTTCGACGGGTAAGAGCTATTTCACGCTGGTAGTGAAGTTGAAGAGTTCGAGCAGCGTAAAAGAAGTGCAGGACAAGATCAAAGGCCTGGGCTTTTCTACGTTCTCGATCCAGGATGCATCGAAGGGGCTGGAACGCTTCTTCCGCATTCTCGATATGTTCCTGCTAATTTTCGGCAGTCTGGCGCTGGCGGTGGCCTCACTCGGCATCATCAACACGCTGGTCATGGCCATTCTCGAGCGGAGACGCGAGATCGGCATCATGAAGGCACTCGGCGCCAGTGACATGGACGTGAAGAAACTTTTCTTTGTCGAAGCCGGGGCCATGGGAGTGCTCGGCGGCCTAGTCGGGAGTGCCTTGGGGTGGGCCATCGGAAGAGTCATCAATATCGGGACCAACATTTATATGCAGCAACAGGACATTCCTCCGCAGACCTTCTGGGTGGTGCCGTGGTGGCTGGTGGGCTTCGCCATGGTCATCTCCGTAGGGGTGTCCCTGATCGCGGGGATGTATCCGGCGGCGCGCGCGGCCAAACTCGACCCGGTGCAGGCATTGCGGCATGAATAAAATGCGGGTCGCTCTTCTCCTGATCCTGGGAGTGACGGCCGCTTATGGCCAAGCATCGGCGCAAGGGCGAGTGGAGTGCAGCACCGTAAAAAGTGCCCGCATGAAGGCGAATGTCGCCTTCTGTGCCTTCCTGCCGCCATCCTATGACGCGAATAAGGCCGCCAAGTTTCCCGTCCTTTATCTGTTACACGGCTTAGGCGATAACCATGAGTCCATGATCAACACCGGGACATGGAACATGGTGGAGCAATTGCAGCGGCAGAAACGCATTGGCGAGTTTGTGATCATCACGCCGAATGCGGGGCGCAGCTTCTATCTGAATTCCAAGAACGGACGGGTTCCGTACGAAGGTTTTTTCATCCGGGAGTTCTTGCCGGCGATGGAACAACGATTTCGGCTGAATGCCGGCCGGGCGGGGCGCGCGATCACCGGCATCTCCATGGGCGGATACGGAGCTCTACGTTTCGCTTTCAAGTATCCGCAGCTCTTCACTTCGGTGGCAGCGCACAGCGCTGCGCTGATAGAGCGGATGCCGCAGGGCGCGGAGTACGCGGGCATCGTCAATATCTTGGGCAGCGCCTTCGGAGTGCCCTTCGATGCAAGTTTCTGGGAAAGAAATACTCCCTTCTTTTATGCGAAGACGTTTCGTCCGAACGGCTTGAGGATCTACCTGGACTGCGGCGATCGCGACGACTACGGCTTCGATCAAGGTACGCGCGCGCTGGACCGTCTACTTGGTTCGCGCAAAATCGCGCATGAGGCGCATATTTATCCTGGCAACCACGGCTGGGCATACTTCGCCGAGCATCTGGATGAATCGTTGGTCTTCCAGTCGAAAGCGCTGGGAGCCAAATAGACTTACCGCGCTATTTCGCGTCCTCCATTCCTGCCCAGCGAATCGCATTGAACAGCATCTTGAACGTTCCCTCCGTTTGAGCGCGATGTTGAACGCGAAAGCCGAACATCACGATCTTCCCTTTGCCGACGCGGAAGGCTGCCGCGGCAGCTTT
>DATLCI010000061.1:0-20264 GCA_035526435.1 Terriglobales bacterium | reverse complement strand
ACGGCAGGGAACTCGTCGCAGATGTCGGACGGTGCAGCCGCCGCGGTCATCATGTCCGCCGAAAGGGCGAAGGCGTTAGGCATCAAGCCCATGGCTCGCTTCGTGGCCTTCGCTACGGCGGGATACAAGCCCGAAGAAATGGGATTGGGACCCGTCTATGCGATCCCTAAAGCGCTGAAGCTGGCGGGACTGAAGCTCTCAGACATCGATGTCTTCGAATTGAATGAAGCCTTTGCTGCGCAGGCGTTGTCCGTGATCAAGGAAGCAGGACTGGATCCGGCAAAGATCAATCCGAATGGCGGGGCAGTGGCCTTGGGGCATCCACTGGGATGCACCGGCGCCAAGCTGACGGCCAGCATCATACGGGAGTTGCAACGACGCAAAGGTAGGTACGGTATCGTGACCATGTGTGTGGGTGGTGGCATGGGTGCGGCCGGCATTGTGGAAAGGCTTGATTAACCACGAAGGACACCAAGGACACGAAGGATTCTGAATGGGAACTGCACCGCAGCACGGCAAGATACCACTGACTGCCCAACAGGTTAGTCGAATGGTGATTACTGCTGCCATGAAGGTCCATTCAGCGTTGGGCCCAGGGCTCTTGGAAAGTGCGTACGAACTTTGCCTGATGCACGAGCTGCGCTTGGCCGACCTGTCGGTTCAAGCTCAGGTTGCATTACCCGTCCTTTACCATGGTGTGAAGCTGGATGCTGGGTATCGGATTGATCTTCTGGTGGAAGACCTCGTGGTGGTTGAGATCAAGACGGTCGATGGAGTCCTCCCGGTTCATAAAGCGCAGGTGATTTCATATTTGAAGCTAAGCGGTAAGAGTCTTGGCCTTCTGGTCAATTTCAATGTGGTCCACCTCAAAGACGGGATCAAGCGATTTGTTCAGGGCAGCGGCTGGAAGACTTAGTTTCCTTCGCGCCCTTCGTGTCCTTCGTGGTTCAACAAAGGTTTTAGGAGCGCAACATGGCAACGGCAACTGTTCCCAAGGTAAAGATTGCGGGCGGCAGCTTTCTTATTGAGGAGCGCCAGCTCGATGAAGTATTCACGCCGGAAGATTTTACGGAAGAGCACCGGCAGATCGCGCAGACCACGGACGAGTTTGCGCGCAATGAGATCATCCCGCTGATCGAGCGTATCGAGCATAAGGAATGGCAGGTATCGCGTGACCTGATAAAAAAAGCAAGCGAGCTGGGCTTAAGCTCGGTGGATATCCCGGAAGAATACGGCGGCTCTGATATGGACAAAATCTCTTCGTCCATCATTGCGGACCGTATCGCCGTCTCCGGCAGCTTCAGCGTGACCTGGGGCGCACACGTGGGCATTGGAACGTTGCCGATCGTTTACTTTGGCACCGCGGAGCAGAAGCAGAAGTACCTCCCAAAACTTGCCAGCGGGGAGTGGGTCGGCGCGTATGCGCTCTCGGAGAGCAGTTCAGCCTCGGACGCAATGAATGCCCGGACCAAGGCGGTGCTCTCGCCGGACGGCAAAGAGTGGGTTCTGAATGGCGAGAAGATGTGGATCACCAATGCTAACTTCGCCGACATCTATATTGTCTTCGCGAAGGTGGATGGTGAGAAGTTCTCGGCCTTCATCGTAGAGCGGGAGGCTCCCGGGTTTTCGGTGGGCGCGGAAGAAAAGAAGCTGGGCATTCGCGGTTCATCCACTGCCCCACTGATCCTTAATGATTGCCGTATCCCTAAAGACAATCTGCTTGGCGAGATCGGCAAGGGACACATCATCGCTTTCAATACGCTGAACATTGGACGTTTCAAACTGGGCGCCGGCGTCGTTGGTGGCGCGCGCACCGCGCTGGGCAATGCGATCGCCTACGCCAAAGATCGCAAGGCCTGGGGCAAGAGCATCTCTGAGTTCGGCATGATCAAGGAGAAGCTGGCGAACATGGCGGTGGGCGTTTACGTGGGCGAGTGCATGGCGTATCGCACCATCGGCATGATCGATGCGGCGCTCTCTGACATCGACAAGAAAGACCCTGACGCGTCCACCAAGATCCGCAAAGGGATCGAGGAGTACGCAGTCGAATGTTCGATCCTTAAAGTCTGGGGCTCGGAGATGATCGACTACGTAGTGGATGAAGTAGTGCAGATCTACGGTGGCTACGGCTTTGTCGAAGAGTATCCGGCGGAGCGAGCGTATCGCGATGCCCGCGTGAACCGCATCTTTGAGGGCACCAACGAGATCAACCGCATGATCATCACCGGTTGGCTGATGAAGCGGGCGATGAAGGGCGAACTTGCCCTCATGCCGGCCATCAAGCAGTTGATGGATGAAGTGCTCGCGGGTCCGCAGATGGGCGAACCGCTCGAAGGTCCACTCGCGGCGGAGCGCACCACCATCATGAACGCGAAAAAAGCGGGATTGATGGTCTCCGGCGTCGCCACCCAGAAGTACATGATGGCGCTGCAAGACCAGCAAGAGGTCATGGGCGCAATGGCGGACATGATCACTGAGGTCTATGCCATGGAGTCGGCCGTGCTTCGCGCGCATAAGCTGGTGGCGAAGAATGGCGAGGCGCCGGCGGAGAATGCCGTCAACATGGCCCGGATATACATGGCGACGTCGATCGACAAAGTAGAGTCGGCGGCGAAGAAGGTGCTGGCGGCATGCGCAGAAGGCGACATGCTGCGAACGCAGATGACCATCTTGCGGCGTCTGTTCAAGAACGAGCCTATCGATAGCATCACGCTGCGGCAGAAGGTAGCCGACAAGGTGTTGGAGTCAGGTAAGTACGTGTTGTAAATATGAATTGTGGAAAACAAAAAGGCCGGCCTTGCGCCGGCCTTGGTTTTGAGCCTGCGCCGCAACGCAGGCAACAGCCAAGTTTGAATCGGGCTCTAATCAAGCCAGTAGGAAGCCGGGGAGGCTCAAAATGGAAATGCAGGATCGCGATTGGAAACGAATGGTAATGATCGGCTCATTTGCCGCGGCGGCAGTGCTGATTTTCACCGGCAGACGTTCAGCGGCTTTGGCTGCCGCCGGAGTCGGACTGGCTGCGCTGGCTTCGGATCATCCGGAAAAGCTTCAGAAAATCTGGGATGTGGCCCCCGACTACATTGAAAAAGGCTCACGGCTGGTGAACGAAGTAGGCGGCCTGGTGGAGAAGATCGCCGAGAAGGGTTCGCGTTTGCAGAGCTTCCGCCAGGGGCTGGCGACGTCGCGGCCGGACTACCTGACCTAGAGTTCTATTCCAAGTAAGGCTCTGCCTTCGGGGCTGATACGTTCCGGCCCCCAGGCCGGGCTCCATATGAAGTTCACCGCCACGGTTTGGACTCCGGGCAGCGCCTCGAGTGTGCGCTTGACGGAGTCGCCAATGGTCACGTGCGAGGGGCATCCGGGCGATGTGAGCGTCATATCCACTTCAATGTCCTCCAGCGGCTCGACCGGCTTGGGTGCCAACTCAGAAGCCAGTTCCATGGCCGGCTTGATGCGGACCTCATAAACCAATCCCAGGTCGACAATATTGACGGGGATCTCCGGGTCGAATACAGACTTTAGTTCCTGGCGGACCTGTTCTTCACTGATCATGCTTCAATCTTAAATGATAGCGAGGCAGTCCGTGCTCAGGGGGAACGCCACAAACAGCAATCCCCGGAAGCTGTTTAGCTTACCGGGGACGCTTGTACCGTCTGATCCGCTTCCGCCACCGCACCGTTTCCCCCAGGATTTTAATGCGGCTGCTTCTGCGAATTTTTCTGGATTGGGGTTAAGGTGAGAAGAGTATGCGTCCGTTCGCTTTTTTCGCCTATGCAGAGGAAGCCTTAAATGGAAAGCCAATAAAGCCCTAGAAGGCTGGCTAAGGCCGGACCACGGCGGAAGCCGCTCCAGCCGGGGCTTTGGCGCGATTCCGCAGCCAGGCAACGATGCGGTATCCCAGCAACAAGGCCAGGACTGCGCCGAATATAGCGGGTTGCAGCTTATCGGCCTTCACCTTCCACCAGAAATGGACTACGCCGAGCGCGGCGCTCACGTACACCAGCTTGTGCAACCGGTTCCAGTTCCTGCCACCCAGTTTGCGGATCGACCATTGGGTGGAAGTTGCAGCCAAGGGCGCCAGCAGCATGAACGCGAGAAAGCCCACCAGGATGAAGGGACGCTTGGGAATGTCCTGCAGCACGGCCGCCAGATCAAGTTCCTGATCAAGAACGACGTAGGTCGCCAGATGCAGACACACGTAGAAGAAAGCAAAGAGCCCGACCAGGCGGCGGAAGCGGATCATCCAGTTCCATCCGCTGATCCGGCGCAGGGGAGTGATTGCAAGCGACGACACCAGCAACGTCAGAGTCCAATACCCCAGGCTGTTCATCACCTTCTCGATGGGGTTGGCGCCGAGCTCAGCGCGCATTCCGTGCAGAACAAGATTGGCGATGGGAGCCAGACACAGCAGCCAGACGATCACCTTCGATATGACAATGCGCTTCTGAGTCACAGTTCAGTAATTCTTCTTCAGGTCCATGCCGCTGTAGAGGCTGGCGACCTGGTCACCGTATCCGTTGAACATCAGAGTAGAGCGTTTGAACAATTCGCCGATGCGGCGTTCCTTCGCCTGGCTCCAGCGCGGATGGTCCACGTTCGGGTTCACGTTGGAATAAAAACCGTATTCGCTGGGCGCGGAGATATTCCACGTCGTGGGTGGTTCACGGTCCGTGAGAGTGATCTTTACGATCGACTTGATGCCCTTGAATCCATATTTCCACGGCACTACCAGTCGCAGCGGTGCGCCGTTCTGGTTAGGCAAGGTCTCTCCGTATAGCCCCACCGCGAGGATGGTGAGGGGATGCATAGCTTCATCGAGCCGCAGGCCTTCTACGTACGGCCACTCGAGCACTTCGCGGCGCTGTCCCGGCATCTGGTTGGGGTCCAGCAGCGTGCGGAAGGCCACATACCTGGCCTTGGGCGTCGGCTCCACCGACTTCAATAATGCGTTCAGCGGGATACCGATCCACGGGATCACCATGGACCACCCCTCGACGCAACGCATCCGGTAGACGCGCTCTTCCAAGGGACTAATCTTCAGAATAGTGTTGATGTCTAGCTTCTGGGTCTTCTTGACCAGGCCGTCCACCACCACCGTCCAAGGGCTAGGACGCAGGGTACCGGCGTTCTTGGCCGGCTCGTCTTTGTTTGTGCCGAACTCGTAAAAGTTGTTGTAGGTGGTCACATCTTTCATGGGCGTGAGTGCTTCGCCATGAGTACTTAAGTCACTTTTCTTGAACTGAAGCTTGGAGCCGGCTTCAGCCACGACTTGGGGGTCTAATATCTCCGGGATGACCTGTCCCGCGGCGAGGCCCAGGCCAGCCACGCCGGCGGCAGCAATGAACTTTCGCCGACTGAGATACAGATCATGGGGCGTGACTTCAGAATACGGAATGTCAGCCGGTTTCTTGATGAGCATTGCTCCCCCTTGGAATATCAACAGATGGGATTCACTAGCGGCGCAAAAGTTTCAACCTATTCGTAGCGCAGCGCCTCGATGGGATCCAAGCGCGACGCTTTGCGTGCGGGGTAGTAGCCGAAGAATATCCCAATGGTCATTGAGAAAACGGCTGCTACCAGGATCGACATGGGCGACACTAACACCGGCCAGTTGAAGCGCGACGAGATCAGCCACGACGCGCCAATGCCGGCGAGGATCCCGATGAGCCCACCGATGGCGCTCAGCACAAAGGCCTCAATCAGGAATTGGCGCTGCACATCTTCTTCCGTCGCGCCCAAGGCGATGCGGATACCGATCTCCCGCGTCCGCTCCGTGACCGAGACCAGCATGATATTCATGATGCCGATGCCGCCGACTAACAATGACACGCTGGCGATCGAAGCCAACAGCACGGTCATTACCTGGCTGGCTTGAGCGGCTTGGTCGGCAACATCTTTCATGTTGCGGACAAAGAAGTCATCGTCTTGTCCCTGGCGGATGCGGTGCCGTTCACGCAAAAGCTGTTCGACCTGCTGTTGAGCGGAGCTGCTGGCTTCGAGTGAGACGGCAGAAAGCGTGACGTAGCGAAGCCAGGTGTCGCCCGTGATCTTTTTCTGGTGCGTGGTGTAAGGGATGAACACCTGGTCGTCCTGGTCATCACCCATGCCGGAGGCCGAGCTGCCTTTGGGTTGCAGCACGCCGATCACGGTGAAGGGAAGATTCTTAATGCGGACGGTCTTGCCGAGAGGATCATCCACTGAGAACAGGTTTTTGCGCACGGTCTCACCAATGACGGCGACATTGCCATTCTGCTCGACCTGTTGCTGGTCGAAATAAATCCCACTGGCCAGCGGCCAGGTGCGGATCTCAAAATATTGCGGCTCGGTGCCGATGATGCGCGTGCCCCAATTGTCATTGCCGTAAACGACCTGGCTATTGGTCTGCGTGCCGGCAGCGGCCATGGCCACGGAAGGACACTCGCGCAGAACTGCCTGAACATCGTCATAGACGAGGGTCTTGGTGGCGCCGAAGCCTACGCGAAGTCCGCCGCGGTTCACGGAGCCGGACATCACCATGAGCATGTTCGAACCCATGTTCGCGATCTGCTGTTGGATCTGCTGGTCCGCGCCTTGTCCGATGCCGACCATGGCGATGACGGCGCCTACGCCGATGATGATGCCCAGCATAGTGAGGCCGGAGCGCAGCTTATTGCGGGCCAGGGCGCGAAAGGCGAGTCGCATGGTGGAAAGGATGTCCATAAGGTGCTCCTGTTCCTGTTCTAATCTTCCAGCGTCGGCATGGCGCGCAACGCTTCCTCAGCGCGCTGCCGGTCGGCAATCTTCTCATCGAGCTTGATCAAACCATCCCGGAAGATGATCTGTCGTTTGGCAAAGTGGGCGATGTCGTGCTCGTGCGTGACCAGGATTATCGTCAGGCCCGCGTCATTCAAACGCTGAAAGATCTCCATCACCTCCACGGAGGTGCGGCTGTCCAAGTTGCCGGTGGGTTCATCGGCCAGCAAGAGCGCGGGCTTATTCACCAGCGAGCGGGCAATGGCAACTCGCTGTTGCTGTCCGCCGGAAAGCTGCGAGGGGAAATGGTCTTCACGGTCCGCGAGTCCCACCATGGCCAATGCTTCGCGGGCCCGCTTCTCCCTCTCAGCGCGGTCGACCTTGGCATATAAGGCGGGCAGCTCCGTATTCTCCAGCGCGGTGGTGCGAGAAAGGAGATTGAAGCCTTGAAAGACAAAGCCGATGCGCTGATTGCGGATCTTCGCAAGCTGATGTTTGCTGAATCCGGAGACGTCTTCGCCATCCAGGAAGTAACTGCCGCTGCTTGGCTTATCCAGACAGCCCAGGATGTTCATGAACGTGGACTTGCCGCTGCCGCTGGCGCCCATGATGGCGACGAATTCGCCGGGCATAATGTCCACGCTGACGCCGCGCAATGCATGCACCCGCGTCTCACCCAACTCGTAATACTTGTGCAGGTCTTGCGCGCGGATGACGGGGTGAGTGCCAGAGGCGCGCGCTTGCGTGTCAGGAGCCTGGGGAAGAGTGGCCATGTTACGGACGCCGTCCACCTCCGGCCCCGCCAGCCTGTCCCGGTAAACGCGGACCCCCAGCGCCACGCACGCTGGAAGAACCCGTGACGATCTGGTCGCCTTCCTTGATATCGCCTTCCACCAGTTCGGTGACATTGAGGTCCGTGATGCCAACCTTCACTTGGACGGGCTGAAGGGATTTGTCAGGATTGATCTTCCACACGACGGCAGTCTGCTCAACTTTGCCGCGCTGTCCGCCCATGCGACCGCCACCTTGACCGCCGCCACCGCCTTGGCCCTGGCCGAAATTGCCACCACGCGGTCGCTGGCCGCCGGCCTGAGCTGCGCCATTTTCAGTTCCACCGCCTGGCTGTTCGCCGCGTCCCATTCCGCGACGTCGGCCGCCTTCCGCACCGGGTTGAGCTCCCTCTGCGCCCGGGGCCGGGCCGCCTGCCGTCTTAGCAGCCGTGCTTTCGCCCTTGCCTTCCGAGTTCGGTTCGCCGCCTTCTGCGGTTGCGGCTTGGGCAGCCCGGCCGGTTTGAATTCCGTACTTCTCGTAAAGCGCTCGCAGCTCTTCGGTTTTCAGGTCGGGCTTGAAGCGCAAAGCAGAGTTGGGAATCTTGAGCACGTCACGAGCCGTCGCTACTGGAATGCTGACGTAAGCAGTCATTCCGGGGAAGAGCTTGCGGTCCGGATTGTCGAACTCAATCACCGTGTCGTAGGTGACGACATTCTGTACAACGGTGGCGTTCATGCGTACTTCAAGCACGCGTCCGCGAAATTGTTCGCTCGGAAAAGCGTCCACCTTGAAGCTGACGGGCTGGCCGGCGCGAATGCGTCCGATATCAGATTCGTCCGTCTTGGTATAGACCAACATCTTGGTGAGATCCTGCGCGATGGTGAAGAGCGTGGGCGCTTGCAGGGAAGCGGCAACAGTTTGGCCCACATCCACACTGCGGTTCACCACAATGCCATCCACCGGCGCGACGATGGTAGTGTGGTCGAGGTTCGTCTTGGCCACGGAGACCGCGGCGGAGCGCTGGCTTACTTGAGCATTGGCCTGCGTAACTTGCGCGGCGGCGGCATTCACGGATGCTTCCGCCGATTCGGCCGCGGCGCGCGCAACTTCTAACTGCTGCTGACTGAAGACGCCCTCCTTCGCCAGCGCCTGCGTGCGGGCATAATCTGCCTTGGATTGAACGGCGGCGGATTTCGCTTTTTCAAGATTGGCGCGGGCGGCGGCCGCGTTGGCTTTCGCGTTTTCGAGGTCAGCCCGGGCCTGCAACAGATTGCCCTCAAAGATCGAAGGATCGATCTGGGCGATGACTTGTCCCTTCTTCACCTGGGAGTTGAAGTCCGCGTTGAGCCGAGAGATGGTTCCGGAGACTTGCGAGCCGACCTGCACAGTAGTCACCGCATTGATGGTTCCGGTGGCCTCGACCAGGGCGCGAATGGTACCGCGGCTGACCTCCGCGGTGAAATATTGCGGCGCTTTCTGGCTGTTGCTACGGAAGGCGGCAAACGTAGCCACGGCAGCGACCACGGCGATGACAATGATCCAATTTCTTTTGGTATTCACTTGTTTGTTTTGTCCTGGGGGCCGAGGCTGGGACAACGTCCTGAGGCTCAATTCGTATTCTACAAATAAAACCCAGACCTGACAGTAAAGTCGCCTCGTCATATTCAGCGTGAAACGTATATGTATATTGAATCAGGTCATATATAATCGTTTAATGCCAAACCTCATCACTCCGCGGGAAGCGGCCCTGCGGCTCGGCGTCAGCTATCCGACCATCAAGCAATGGATCCTCAAGCGGAAGCTGAAGTCCGTAAAGACCAAGGGCGGGCATCATCGTATTCCACTGGCGGAACTGGACCAGTTTCTAGGGTCGACAAAGTCCCGGCCGGTGGCGGAGCGGCGGCAGAATTTTCGGCATATTAGTGGACGCAATCAATTAGTAGGCCGCATCGTGCAGCTGAAGGTCAGTGGGCTGATGGCACAAATAAAACTTTCCATCGGCGGGCAAGTGATCACTTCGATCATTACTGCGGACGCGGTGCGCGAGATGGGGTTGAAGCTGGGGGATACGGCCGCCGCGCTGATCAAGTCCACGGAGGTGATGATTGTTCGTCCGTAGACTCTGGGTGTTTGTCGTGCTCACTGCCTTCGGGTGCGGAGCGCAGGAGCTGACGATTGCCGCCGCTTCCGACCTTCAATTCGCATTGCCGGAGATAGTGTCGGCATTTGAGCAGCAACACCCGGGTCAGAAGGTCCGCGTCGTCTTCGGTTCGTCCGGAAACTTCTTGGCGCAGATACAGAATGACGCACCTTTTGATGTTTTCCTTTCTGCAGACGTTGAGTATCCCCGGCGTTTGGAGGACGCGGGTCTGACGAAAAAAGACTCGCTATACGTTTATGGTGTGGGTCGAATCGTGGTTCTAGCTGCTCGCCCTCGTATGGTGGACGTGAAGCGCGAGGGTTTGCCGGCGCTGGCTCGGAGAGGCTTCAAGCGCATCGCGATCGCGAACCCGTCACACGCTCCCTATGGCCGGGCGGCCAAGGCCGCATTACAAAAGGCCGGAGTCTGGGACGCGGTAAAGGACAAGATCGTAACGGGCGAGAACATTTCACAGGCGGTGCATTTCGTTCGTTCCGGCAATGCGGAGGCGGGGATCGTTGCCTTGTCCATGGTTCTGTCACCGCGGATGGGTATCGAATACGAACACTGGGTGGTTCCGCAAGAGTTGTACCCTGAGTTGCAACAAGCGGCAGTCATTCTCAAGGCCTCAAAGCATACGAAGAGCGCGGACGAGTTTGTCGCCTTTCTTAAAAGCGACACCGGGCAAAAGATCCTGAAGACATTTGGATTTGTCCCTCCTCAACCCAAGCAGGAAATAGGCAAGCCGTGAACTGGGTCGCGATCCTGCTTACTTTGAAGCTGGCCACGTGGGTTGCGGTCATTCTGCTCATCATCGGGATTCCCCTGGCGTACTGGATCGCCTTTACCCGATTCCGCGCCAAGTTTCTGGTTGAGGCCATAGTCGCGATGCCCCTGGTATTGCCGCCGACGGTGTTGGGCTTCTACGTCCTGATAGCCATTGGTTCGCGCAGCCCGTTGGGCGCGTGGTTTGAGCGAATCTTCGGACACTCATTCGCCTTCAGCTTTGAAGGGCTGCTGGTGGCGTCAGTGCTTTACAGTCTGCCCTTTGCGGTGCAGCCGTTTGCGGCGTCGTTTGCGGCGGTGGACCGCAGATTGGTCGCCGCTTCTCATCTGTTAGGCGCTTCTGGATGGCGGACTTTCGTGCGCGTGATCGCGCCACTGTCGCTGCCGGGACTGGTCACCGGGCTGGTGCTCAGTTTTGCCCATACGGTAGGCGAATTCGGTGTGGTACTGATGGTAGGCGGAAATATCCCGGGTGTGACCCGCACTATCTCCGTTGATATTTATGACCGGGTCCAGGAGCTGGATTACGCGGGCGCGAATGAGACCGCCCTGGCGCTGCTGGCATTTTCATTTTTCGTCCTCTGCGCGGTATATGCGACCAACCGAACTTTATGGAAGGTATGGCTTTCGCGATGACCCGCCTCCATTCGCGCATCGTGAAGGCTCATACTTTTCGGGGTGTCTCTTCATTCAAACTAGATGTGGAGGCGAATTTCCCGGCGGGAGTCACCGGTGTCTTTGGCCCCTCCGGCAGCGGCAAGTCCACCTGGCTCGAGTGCATTGCAGGCGTGCAGCGCCCGCTGCAAGGAAAAATAGCGCTGGGGGAACGAGTCCTTTTCGATGATGCTGCTGGCGTCAGCTTATCGCCCGCGCAGCGAGGCATTGGTTACATCTTCCAGGACGCCGCGCTTTTTCCCCACATGAATGTCCGGGCCAATGTGGAGTACGGGCTTACCCATTTCGCGGCGACTGAAGTCCGACTTCGTGCCCAGGGTGCCATGGAAACGTTTGGCGTGGCTGCTTTGGCTGACCAAAAGATCAGGCGCATATCCGGGGGCGAGCGTCAACGCGTCGCATTGGCGCGGGCTTTGGTGCGGGATCCGCAATGTCTTTTGCTGGACGAGCCTTTTTCCGCCCTCGACCATGACACCACCATGAAGATCATGGATGACATCCTCGATTGGAACCGCAGGCGCGAGCAGCCGATCCCCATCGTCCTGGTAACTCATGCGCTGGAAGAGGTATTGGCCATGGCGGAGCGGGTGATCACACTGTCGCAGGGACGCATCCTTGCGAAAGGCCATCCGCATCAAGTGCTGGCGGCGCAACGCGAGCGACTTCTTGCCCATTTGTCGGCGCCTCCGAAGCCTGCAACTGACCTGCTAAGCTAACTCCAGCATGACGATCGAAGAAAATGTTCCGCTAGCGCCACTGACGACTATGAAGGTTGGCGGGCCGGCCAAATTGTTCGTCAACGCCATCACGGAAGACGACGTGATGTCCGCGGTAGAGTATGCCCGCTCCAACCATCTTCCCTGGTTCGTGCTGGGCGGCGGCAGCAATCTGGTGGTGGCGGATGCGGGTTTTTCCGGCGTAGTAATAAAGATCGCGATTCCCGGCGTAAAAAGCTGCGATGTAAGGAGGCGGAGACGTGAATACGTGGTCGGCGCGGGCGAAGAGTGGGACACATTGGTCGCCAAGGCCGTTGCTGAAAATTGCGCGGGGATTGAAACGCTGAGTGGAATTCCCGGAACCGTGGGTGGTACTCCCGTGCAGAATGTGGGCGCATATGGGCAGGAGGTGGCCGAGACGATCCAGTCGATACGGGTGCTTGACTTGCAAAACATGCGGGTAAAAGAGTTCAGCAACGCAGAGTGCGGGTTTTCATATCGGACCAGCATTTTTAATTCAACCGCCGCTGGCCACTACATTGTGCTGGGTGTGACTTACAGCCTGGAGATCGGTGGGCCGGCCCGGGTGACCTACGCGGACTTAAAGAGATATTTTGGCGAGGGCCGCCAGCCTAGCCTGCAAGAGACCCGCGACGCCGTCCGCGCAGTTCGGCTGAGCAAGGCGATGCTGATCGTCCCGGACGATGAAGACTGCCGCAGCGCGGGATCGTTTTTCAAAAATCCAATCGTTGAGGATTCGAAGTATCAGGAAGTTGCAGCCATCGCTGCGCAAAAGGGAATCGTCGCGGCTCCGCCAAAGTATCCTGCGACCGATGGCAAAGTAAAAATGTCCGCGGCATGGCTGGTGGAGAACGCCGGGTTTAGCAAAGGCTACACGCGTGGCAACGCAGCCATCTCCCGCAAACATGCTCTCGCCCTGGTGAACCATGGAAGCGCAACCGCGGCGGAGATCATCGCGCTGAGAGATGAAGTGCAACGCGGGGTCTCCGGCATGTTCGGGATCCAGTTGCATCCTGAACCGGTGATGCTGGGGTTCTGATTGTCATTTCACGTGAGGGATGGCACAATCTTTCATCTCTTTCCTGCGGCAAAAGTTGAATGCTTTTTAACTCGCTAGAGTTCTGCGTTTTTCTCGCGGTTGTCACCTTTCTTTATTACCTTTTGCCGTGGGGATGGCGGTGGAAGATGTTGCTGGCTGCCAGCTGCATCTTCTACATGGCATTCATCCCGTTTTACATCTTCATTCTTTTTGTGACGATCCTGATCGATTACTTCCTCGGCATCCGGATTGAGGAAGCGCAAAATCCCAAGCGTAAGAAAAGTCTGCTGATCCTGAGCATTGTCTCAACTTGCGCCGTGCTGTTTGTTTTCAAGTACTTCAATTTCTTCGCGCAGAGCGGGAATCAACTGCAGATGATGATGGGCCTTCCGGCTACGCTGCCACTGGCGAATATCATTCTGCCCATTGGACTCTCTTTCCATACCTTTCAAAGTCTCAGTTATGTGATCGAGGTATATCGCGGAAGACAGACGGCGGAGCGCAACTTCGGGATCTATAGCTTGTATGTGATGTTCTATCCGCAACTGGTAGCCGGGCCCATTGAGCGTCCGCAGCGATTGCTGCACCAGTTTTACGAGCAGCACAAGTTCAAAGTGGAGAATCTAGCGAACGGGCTGCTAATGATCGCATGGGGGTTCTTCAAGAAGATGGTCGTTGCCGATCGCGCGGCAGTTTACGTGAACACTGTGTACGGGGACGGGTGGCGCGACCAGAGCGGCTCCGCGTTGCTGATGGCGACCTTATTGTTTGCGGTGCAGATCTACGCCGACTTCTCCGGGTATTCATCCATCGCCGTGGGATGCGCGCGGCTGATGGGCTTTCAACTGATGCGCAATTTCCACCACCCGTATTTTGCGAGCGGCGTGGCGGATTTCTGGGTGCGCTGGCACATCTCTCTTTCTACCTGGTTCCGCGACTATGTGTATGTGCCGCTGGGAGGGAACCGGGTCTCCCTGCCGCGGCATTATGCGAACCTGCTGATCACGTTTGCCATCAGCGGATTGTGGCACGGAGCCAACTGGACGTTCGTGGTATGGGGGGTTTACAACGGCGTATTACTTATCATTGAGCAGCTGAGCGCCTCATGGTTCGCGCGGGCTAGGATAGTGCGAGGGCTATGGCGGGCACTCGCCGTAAGCGCAGTGGTGCTGGGATGGGTATTCTTCCGGGCTGCAAACATGGAGCAGGCTACCGGCATTCTCCGCCGGATCTTCTCGCTTTGGCATTTTGACAAGGCAACAGCGCAGGCTGTGGTTTTGCAATTCGCCGGCGACAACACTTCGCTAGGAGTCGCATTCGTCACGCTGGGGATGATCGCGGCCATGCTGGCGGTGGAGTGGATGATGGAATACCGAGGCTGGTCTCGCAGTATAGCCAATCCCGCGGGCTCACTGCGATTGAAAGGCGCGGTCACGGTGTTGCTCTTTCAACTCATCATGCTGTTTGGGGTGCTGAGGTCGTCGTCGTTCATCTACTTCCAATTCTGATTCGGGGACGGCATGCGTTATCTCACTTGGGTTGTGACCATCTCGATCGCGATGCTGGCGGCGCTGGTCGGCGTGCGGTTTGCGACGGCCCACCGTTTCGCTTCGGAGAACAGCGGCTTCCAGGGTTTAGCCGTCAACGCGCCGGTCGACATCGTATTCCTGGGCTCGTCGCACACCCGCCAGGCATACGATGCCCGGCTCATGGAGCAGAAGACTGGAAAGAAAATATTTCTCGTAGCGTATGCGGGACTCGACCCCGTGACCATGCTGCCGATCGTACAGCACCTCTCGCAGGCAAAAGAGCGGCCAAGGTTACTGGTGGTGGAAGTCTATAGCGCCATGTTCGGACGCAAGCACGCGGTGGACGATTCACGCGTGTTCTTCGAGGCGCCGCCGGAGTTGAAGAAGCGGCTGCTCAGGGAGTATGTAGAACCACCGCGCAGTGTAGACAAACTGATGGATGGCTTTGCCCTGCTGGCGAACCGGAACAACGAAGCGATCGTCGCATATCCGTTGTATCGGGCGCTGCTGCCCAATCTTTCCTACCACGGCGCCTACGAGGGAAAATTCGTTACTGGGCTTACTGCGGAACAGTTTCGAGCATTGCGGGTTCCGTTGCAGGGAGATTTACGCGTTGATCCGGAGCAGCGCGTTGCCTTCCGCGAGATCGTGCGGATCTGTCGGATGGTGAATATGCCGGTGGTGTTCGTCGAGACCCCCATGCCGAAGACGGTTGCGGATCTCCAGGTGATGCGCGGCTTAAAAGAAGACACCCGGCAAGCGCTCGCGGAGGAGAAAGTCACGTATTTAGACGGCGATCAAAACTTTCCGCTGGATGATCCCTCACTTTTTGCGGATAGCAATCACTTGTCCACCAAGGGCAGGGCGGTGTTCACAGAGCGAGTGGCGGAGTGGCTGATGGCGCAGCCGCGATAGCAAGGTTGTAGTACCGCCCCCCACCCCACCCAAATGCAATCCAGTGTTTTCATCACTTTGGCTTCAACGATTCCAGCAAAATATTCAAATCAAAAGGGTTATCGGCAAGATCTTGAGCAACAGGGACTTGCATGGAAACTTGCAAGGCATAGAGGAGGGCTCTCGCCTCGGTGGGAGTGATCTCTCTACGCAGAATGGCTTGGAAGACGTGGTCTATGGCTTTCACGCGTCCTTCCGGGGTATCGATGGCCGGCCCGCGACGAGCCACATATGCGCGGCGGACGCCGCCTTCGTGGTGCCAGCACCTAGTATAGGTACGCCAGGCGGGGGAGCCGCATTGAATGCCGTCTTTTTTGACTGCGATGCAAGTTCGAACCATGGGAACAGTATGCGGAACAGACAGAAATGTGTCAATAGAGGAAAATATCTTTAAGCATATCGGCGAGGCAAATTCCTGATGGGAAAAGAGATAGAGAGAAAAATAATTGTGGGGGGGGAGAGCAGGTGCCGTGAATGGAATCCAGTGTGAGCGGAATCAGAGGCTAAAAAGGGGTAATCGTTAAGCGTCTTTCAGTCTTAATCAAAGTCCAAACCATAGCTCGTAAGGAGCCAGGCGGGTGTCGCGAATACAACTGATTCGCGAACGAACAACCCAACCAGTGCAAGAGCGAGAAAGCCATAATAATTTCGGAGAATAAACATTATAGAGACCAAGAAAAGAAACAGAGCGCCGCAGACATCTGTTAAGTACGGATTGAAGTAATTAAAAAGATTAGGTCGGGAGCAGAAAAACGCTAGGGTACCCAAATTCGTGGCTCTATTAAGAGAGCTACGAACGTTAGAAGCAGTGCGAAGACGACCCATAGGATTACTCGATTATGAAGTTCTGTTGTTCCAGTCATATTGTGATTTGGCTGTAGCTTATCATTGTGGTATTGGTGCCCGGTGATTGATAGAGCTATAATCCTTACATGTATCCAGAGCCAATGATCGCGCCTTTCCGTGAAGAACTGACTCGCTTCGGGATCCTAGGAACCCGCACTGCTCCGGAGGTAGAGAAGTCAGTGACGGCACCAGGCACCGTCATGGTGGTTGTGAACTCGGTGTGCGGGTGCGCCGCGGGAAAGATGCGTCCGGCGGTGGGTAGAGTCATGGGCCATGCCAATCTTCCAGACCGAAGCATCACGGTATTCGCTGGCCAAGACCGTGAAGCCACGGATAAAGCGCGGAGCTATTTCAAGGGATATCCACCGTCTTCACCGAGCATCGGCATTCTGCGGGACGGGGAATTGGTTTACCTGATGGAGCGGCACCAGATCGAGAGCCGCGACGCGGGAGCGATCGCGGGCGACCTGATCGCAGCATTCGACAAGTTCTGCGCAAAGACCACAGCTTAGGGCGCACCCGAACCAGCTGTGGCGAGACTTGACACTTTTCCCCCTGAAACGCTGGCAACATTAATGGGAACTTTTCCAATGGCCGCAGTGCGGCCGGCTAATCCTGCTGAAACCTCAAAATGGGGCGCCACCCGGTGCTTGGTGTATCACGCTGCCTTGGTGTTAGTGGTTGTCGGTCTCTATTTCATGTTAGATCCGTCTCCGTTACTCATCACGGCGGGTGCGTTGGTAGGGCCTTATTTCTTTTTGATGGTGTATGTGGAATCCAAGAAGGCACCATTAAAGATAAGTCCTATTTCGGTTTACTTTTTTTGGCAGAGCTTCGCTCTCGGGGTGGCCGCTATTTACGCGGGATTTCAGATAAGCGATGGTTCTTCACTGACTCTGAGCGGACACATGCTGAATCCGGGCGTGGTGGCCACGGGCTACCTTATTGGAGTGATTGGGACACTTTTTCTTCACGCGGGCATGCAGGTCACAAGGCCAAAGCCGCAAGCAGTGCTGACACCCTTAAATTCCCGTGAAGTTTTATCGCTGATGACCCGATTCGGCCTGCTTTATGGAATGGGCCTGTGCATTCTTTTCCTCGCATCCAAGCTGAGGTTCATGGGAACGCTGACGTCCAGCTTTGAGTTCGCGGCCCACGCCGCTTTGGTCGGTTTTGTACTCATACCGAAAGACAAGCTAAAGCTCCCGGAATCGAGTCGATTAGGAGTAGTCCTGCTTGGTACTCTTTTCCTATTGCTGGCTTCGACCTCAGCGGGCGCCAAGTTGTATTTCATGATGGCTTTGGTAGGACTCCTGGTTTACGTCCTGCAAAATAGGAATTTCAAGCGCCACCTACCATTGGCTGGTGTGGTGATTTTGTTGTTCTACCTAAGCGTAGTAGCGCCCACGGTGACGAAGTCGAGAGAGCTACGTGCCCGGTACCAAGTGGGCTTGGTCGCTTCACAGATAGAGGGTTTTAAAGAAGCCTCTCCGTTGTATACGGGCGTGGTCGACAAAGAATTCTATGCCGAACAGATGGAGACGTTGTTGCGCCGACAATTCGAAGCAACTTCTATCGCCTTCATCGTACGGGAAGTGCAGGTTCGTGGGTTCTTGTATGGAGAAAACTTTTACCAAGTGCGTTATGCGCTCATTCCCCGCATATTTTGGTCGGAAAAACCGTGGGTAATCCGCGGAGGTTGGTTCACTTCGTATATCGGGTCTTCACCACGTGAACAAGATTCCACCTACTCGGTAGGTATGGAAGCGGCGGGCGAACTCTATTGGAACTTCGGTATCTTAGGTGTGACCCTGGGGATGTTTGTGATTGGCAGCATGATTGGGGGATTATGGCGGATGGCCGGCTACGATCCGCGGATGGAACCGCTGCGGTTGTCCCTTTATATCTACATCTCCCTGGGCATGATGAACCTGCCCGAAGCGGCTAGCCGAATGGTGTCGTGCATCAGCCTGTTCTTAATCTATGGCACGATATTTTTTCTTATTCGACCGCACCAACAAACTAAAGCCGTGGTATTTCAAAGAACGCAATTTTCCCCGCCAATCTAACAAGCCATTTAGAACTTATGAATGAATCGAGCAGTGTAAAGCGCAGTTCCTCTGACCATCGCTCCCGGCTCTATGAGCGTTATGTCACACTGCAGCTTCAAATGGACTTGGGAGGGTTGCAGCGAAGCATTGGCGCTGCGCAACCGGCCTTGGAGCGGACGGTGCGGAAATTTTTTCCTGAAAATAAAGCAGCGGCCATCCTGGATATGGGGTGTGGCTATGGATTGCTGCTCCACGTGTTGCAACGGATGGGCTATCGCAATCTGACGGGAATTGAGACATCACCGGAGCAAGTAAAAGCGGCGCATGCGCTCGGAGTGGACTGCGTAACGCAGGGGGACCTCGGAGAAGTGCTGCGCAGCGCGCCGGCGCAGAGCTGGGACGTGATTGTGGCTTTTGACGTTCTTGAGCATTTTACCAAAGACGAGATTCTGAACGTACTGGAAATGGTATTCCGCTGCTTAAAACCAGGCGGCATCCTGTTGCTGCATGTGCCTAATGGGGAGGCGATCTTCTCAGGGAAGATCTTCTTTGGCGACTTTACCCATCAAGTGGCCTTTACGCATAAAAGCATGCATCAAGTGGCTGCGTACGCCGGATTTGCAAAGGTTACCTGTTATGAGGACAAACCGGTTCCGCATGGAGTGATTAGCCTAGTGAGAGCAATGTTGTGGGCGATGGTGCGCAGTTGGTATCGCTTTGTGAATGCCGTGGAAACGGGGGACCCCGGCGGTAATCTCATTTTCAGCCAGAATTTTGTAGCCGTCTGCCGTAAATCGGCAGCCGTCCAATCCTGATGAAAAGTTCACGCATTCTATGCACGGGTGAAAGTTGGTACGGCGCTACGGGGCGAGCGTGCACCGCGTCATTACGCCAGCTGGGATGCGACGTCACCGAAGTAAACATTGACAACTACGTGCCGCAATGGCGGCGAAAGTCACACCGGACCATTGGGCGGCTGATCTTTCCCATAGCGCGTAAAGAGTTCAATGAAGCACTTTTGCATATGGCGTGGCAGCAGAACCCGGTATTCTTTCTTGCCTTCAAGGGCCCCTACGTAGAGGTGGCGACACTGCGCAAGATGCGATCAATGGGGATCAAGCTTTACAACTATTACCCGGACACCTCCGCTTTTTCTCACGGACCGATGCTGCCGAAGTCGCTCCCGGAATACGATTGCATCTTTTATACGAAGCCTTTCTGGGATGCGGATGTGCGCAAGCGGGTCCCATTGCAGGAATCGGTTTTTCTCGCGCATGGTTACGACGAAGAGCTACACAAGCCGTGGCCACTGACGGACCAAGACCGCGCGCAATATGACGTGGATGTAGCCGTGATCGGTTCGAGCACACCTTACAAAGAAAAAGTGCTGGGAGAATTGCTAACGCTACGTCCTAAGTTGAACCTGAAGATATGGGGAGACCGCTGGGAGACATGCAAAGACGAAAGAATATTGAACTGCTGGCAATTAGGTCCGCTTACAGGGCAGTCGTACTCGCGCGCGCTACAAAAGGCCAGAATCAATCTGGCGATCATGTCAGGGAAAGTCAATGGCGCCTCTCAAGGTGATGATGTGACCACGCGGACGTTTCAAATACCTGCCTCACGTGGTTTCATGCTGCATGAGCGAAACACAGAGGTACTCACGCTTTTTGAAGAAGGCAAAGAAATAGCCTGCTTCGCATCGCCACAGGAATTGGTGGAGAAGCTTGATTTCTACCTCGCGCATCCGGCTGAGCGAGTTGCAATCGCTGAAGCGGGATACCGGCGTTGTGTGCCGGCATATTCGTATTCGAGCCGCATGACGGATCTGCTGCAGTGGCATGCCGCGTCAGTTCGTCGAGGGGTCCATGCCGAAGCCCGCTGACCGCTGGTTTGAACACTACTATTTCTCGCGCGCTGGCTACCTTAGCGGCACCACCGAGTTCCATGAGATGGCGAAGCAGGCGCTCGGTGGGGGAAGTGAGATATTGGAGGTGGGAGCCG
>DATLCI010000058.1:0-11310 GCA_035526435.1 Terriglobales bacterium | reverse complement strand
GAGATAACCAAGCAAGAAGTTGACACGATCATGGCGCAACTGCGCGCCCACTGGCAGCGCAGGTATGGCTTGGTCGAGGTGGGCTAGCCCCGCACTTTTCCCGCCAGCAACAGCTTCCGGGTGGGGTAATCTAGAGGACACGTGCCCAGGAAAACCGATACCGCGCTCTTCCGTAACCTGCCCTCCGTCGATGAGGTCCTCCGCCTGCCCGCCGTGCTGGAGCTGGTGCGGCAAGACGGCAACGCCATGGTGGCCGACGCGGCTCGCACCGTCGTCTCCAGCTTGCGCGCTGAGATTGCCGCGGGCCAACTCGACGAACGTGGTGTCCAGCTGGCCGTGGACAACATCGGCGACGCCATCTCTAGGCAGTTACGCGTGGTGCTGGAGTTTTCGCTGCGCCCGGTCATTAATGCCACCGGCGTCATTCTGCATACCAATCTCGGACGCTCGCCGCTATCGCCGGCGGTGATCGGCCACATCCGCGAAGCCTCCACCGCCTATTCGAATCTTGAATTCGACCTCGAGACCGGCGACCGCGGCAAGCGCGACGTCCATGTGCAAAGGTTGTTCGCCAAGCTCTTCGCCCCGGACGCCGATTACGACGTTCAGACCATCGTCGTCAACAACTGCGCGGCGGCCGTGATGCTGGCACTCAATTCGCTGGCCGAAGGCGGCGAGGTCATCGTCTCCCGCGGCGAACTCGTCGAGATCGGCGGCAGCTTCCGTGTGCCCGAGGTCATGGCCAAGTCACAAGCGAAATTGCGTGAGGTCGGCACTACCAACCGCACCCGCATCGCCGACTACGAAAACGCCATCAACGAGAAGACCAAGCTGCTGCTGCGCGTGCATCGCTCCAACTTCGAGATCGTCGGCTTCACCGAGCAACCATCGCTGGCCGAGCTGGCCGCGCTCGGCAAGAAGCACAACTTGCCCGTGATGGAAGACCAGGGCAACGGCTCGCTCTTCGATCTGCGCAGCGTCGGCGTGACCAACGAATCCGGCGTTGCGGAAAGCCTGCGCGCCGGCATCGGCGTAGTCACCTACTCCGGCGACAAGCTACTCGGCGGCCCTCAGGCCGGCATGCTGACCGGCCGTCCGGAGTTCATCCGCCAGATCCGCGCCAACCCCATGTTCCGCGCGTTGCGCATCGACAAGCTGACCTATGCGGCGCTGGAGGCCACGCTTCTTCTGTATCTGCGTGGTGAGCACGATGCCATTCCCATTCTACGAATGATCCGCGCCAGCGCCGAAGACATCGGCAAGCGCGCCCAGGCATTGCTTGCTGAACTCCGCAAGAGCTCTCGGTCGCAGGCAGTGGTTGTGCCCGGCCAGTCGGTCATCGGCGGCGGGACTACTCCCGGTGGCAGCCTGCCGACCTTCCTCATCGGGCTGTCATGCGCCGGCCACAGCGCTGACGACTGTCAGGCTAAACTCCGGCAGAACCATCCGCCCATCATCGCCCGCGTCGAGAATGGCCAGGTGTGGCTCGACCTGCGGACCGTCTTTCCCGAGCAGGAAGCAGCGCTCCTCGCGGCCATCCAGAACATCTCACAGTAGTGTCCACTCTCTACACCATCGGTCACTCCACCCGTGACCTCGCCGAGTTTTCCCGCGTGTTGCAAGTGCAGGAGATCCGCGTGCTGGCCGACATCCGCGCCTTTCCCATGTCGCGCCGGCATCCGCAATACAACCGCGAGGCCCTGGAACTATGGCTGCCGGAGATCGGCATTGAGTATCGATGGGTGCAGGCGCTTGGCGGACGCCGCAAGAAGATCCTGGCCGAATCACCCAATGTCGCGCTGCGGAACGACTCCTTCCGCAACTATGCCGATTACATGCTCACGGCGCCCTTCCAAGAGGCCGTCGCGGAGCTGGTTCAGCTCGCCGATTCCACGCGTGTGGCCATCATGTGCGCCGAGCGCGTGTACTTCCAATGCCACCGGATGATGGTGTCAGACTATCTGGTCGCCCATGGCCACCAGGCGCTGCACATCGATAACGAGAAGCCTCCCCGCGAGCACCAGTTGATGAAGGAAGCGCGGATGGTCGACGGCGAACTGATATATAAAGGGGACAGGCTGTTCTGATTAAGTAATTGAGAAATCGGGTAATTGAGTAATTGAAAGTAAACGCATCGGCTTTGCGCCTCTCAATTACCAAATTTCTCAATTACCAGATTGCTCAATTCCCCATGATCGTCGGCACGGGCATTGACATCACCGAAGTCTCTCGCATCGCGGCGGCCATTGCGCGTTACGGCGACCGCTTCCTCCAGCGCGTTTACACCCCGCGCGAGATCGCCTATTGCCGGTCAAAGCGCAACGCCAGCGAACGTTTCGCCGCGCGCTTTGCCGCCAAAGAAGCGGCGATGAAGGCGATCGGCACCGGACTACGCCGCGGCGTCACTTGGCAAGACGTCGAAATCGGACACGAACCCGGCGGCCGTCCCACCATCGTTTTCAGCGGCAAGGCCGCCGAGTTCGCGGCCAAGTTAGGCATGCAACGGGTCGCTTTGTCCTTGACTCACACTGAAACTACGGCCATGGCGCAGGTGATTTTGGAAGGCTGACAACGCCTCGCTGACATATAATCGCGACTCATCACCTCACCTATGGGCCTCTCTCCGGGAACCAAACTCGGGCCGTACGAAGTTGTCTCTGCCATCGGCGCGGGCGGCATGGGCGAAGTCTATCGCGCGCGCGACATTCGCCTGGAACGCGACGTCGCCATCAAAGTGTTGCCGGAATCGTTTGCCCAGGATGCCGACCGGCTTCGCCGGTTTGAGCAGGAGGCGCGGGTCATTAGCGCATTGAACCATCCCAACATTTTGAATATTTATGACGTGGGCAAGAGCGGGGAGGCGCCTTTCCTTGTCGCTGAACTGCTGGAAGGCGAGACGCTCGGGCACCGGCTGCTGTCCGGCCCACTGCCACAGCGTAAGGCCGTGGAGACGGCGGCGCAGGTGGCGCGCGGTCTGGCCGCGGCGCACGAGAAGGGCATTGTCCATCGTGACCTCAAGCCGGACAATGTTTTTTTGACCCAAGACGGCCGGGTAAAGATTTTGGATTTTGGTTTGGCGAAAAATGTGCGGTCCGAGGCTTTCAGCGTGGCTGCCTCCATGGCCACTGTGGATTCCCCCGCCGTGGCTTCGCCTACCGCGGAAGGACAAGTCCTCGGGACTGTGGGCTACATGTCGCCCGAACAGGTGCGGGGGAAGGCTGCCGATCATCGTTCCGACATTTTTTCTTTCGGCGCGATCCTGTACGAGATGCTGTCCGGTAAGCGCGCCTTCAAGAAAGATTCGGGCGTGGAGACGATGTCGGCGATCTTGAATGAAGATCCGCCGGAGCTGACGGAGACCAATCGCAATATTGCGCCGGGTCTGGAACGGATCGTCCGCCATTGTCTGGAGAAGACGCCGGCGCAGCGCTTTCAATCGGCCAGCGACATCGCATTCCACCTGGAAACTTTATCCAGCCAATCAGTGACATCGCTGGGTACCACCGCGCTGAAGGGGGCAAGATTCAACCAAAGACTCGCACTCCCCATCGCCGCCGCATTGATGGTAGTGGCGGTAGCCGCGGGATTTTTAGCGGGTAGAGCTGGCAAGCAGGGAGGCGATGTCCGCTTCCAGCAGCTCACCTTCCAGCGCGGCGCTCTGACCGCCGGGCGCTTTGCGGCTGACGGCCAAACCATCCTCTACAGCGCCAGGAGTTCAAGCGATCCTCAACAAACCGTATGGACCACCCGCTCCGACGTGCTGCAAGGTCGGTCACTGGATATCAAGGGGGCGCGGGTGGTCTCCGTCTCGTCCACCGGTGAAATGGCTTTGTTGATCGATCTGGCCACAAATGGAGGCAGTACGACGGGGACGCTGGCCACGCTACCCATCTCCGGCGGTGCTCCGAGAGAGTTGATAAAAAATGTGAGATCCGCTGACTACACTCCCGACGGCAAGAGCTTTGCGGTGGCGTTACAGGGCGCGAGTGAATCGACCTTGGAACATCCGCCGGGCAAGGTCTTGTACCGCTATCCCGGAGAACTCAGCGATGTGCGCTTTTCGCCGGACGGCCTAAAGATAGTATTCGCCGAACATCCTGTGGCAGGAGACACTCGCGGCATGGTTGCCATGATCGATGCCGATGGCAAGAACCAAAAAATGCTGACTGCAGAGTATGCGGACATCACCGGCTTGGCTTGGACAGCCGATGGGAAAAACATCTGGTTTGGCGGAAGCGACAGCGGAATCTCCGCATCCTTATATGAGGTCAGCCTTGGGGGCAGCATTCGCAGTATTGAACGTACTCCGGGCAGTCTCTACCTCTTCGATATCAATAAGCAGGGTGAAGTGCTGGTGGCGCACTATGCCAAGCGCTTTGAGACGTTTGCGCAAGTGCCAGGCTCTGCCACCCATATGGATCTTTCGGTGTTTGATTACTCGATCCCCGCGGCCATCAGCCAGGATGGACGACAGGTGGTCCTGACGGAAGAGGGCGAGGGAGGCGGCCCAAGATATTCCATCTTCCTGCGTAAGACCGACGGCACTCCACCTGTCAGACTGGGTGAAGGAATCGCCAGTGACATTTCTCCGGATGGCAAATGGGTGGTAGGTGGGACGATCACGGTGCCGTCGCCGGTTATTCTGTTTCCTACGGGAGCCGGTGAGTCCAAGACCTACCTGAACAATGGCATGGACCATCAGGTCATGGCCTTCTTCCGTGATGGGAAACGCTTGTTCCTCACCGCCCGCGAAAAGGGAAAAGGTATGAGGAACTGGGTGATGAAGGTTGACGGCACCGGGCTGCGCCCGGTAACAGCGGAGAACGAAGTCGGCATTTTAGGCCAGGACGAGAGTTACGTGGCGGTGACCCGGGAAGGTTCGGTATATGCGAAGGACATCGAATCGGGGGCGGAGAAACGCCTGTTCGCGGCAGATTCTTTGCCGGGGCTGACTTTCGTAGGGTGGAGCGACGAAAAAAATAAGGCTTACTTTTCCAGTACCGAAAAAATGGCGCTGCTCATCTGGAAGGTCGACGTAGAAAAAATGACGAAGACGCTACTCCATCGGGTGGACCCCACGAACAGCCAAGGCGCATTGCCAAATCCCGCGATGAAGATCACGCGGGACGGCAAATACTTTGTGTATGCGGCGGATCGCCGCAATTCCGACCTTTATCTCCTCAAAGGCGCGAAATAGCCTGATTTCTGCACTATAATCTGCGGACTCCTCATGTCCCTCACCCCCGGAACTAAACTCGGCCCCTATGAGATCGTTGCGCCTATTGGTGCCGGCGGCATGGGTGAAGTCTACAAAGCGCGCGACACCCGGCTCGACCGCGAAGTCGCGATCAAGGTGTTGCCCTCGCACCTTAGCAACAATGCAGACTTGAAGGCGCGATTTGAACGTGAAGCTAGGGCGATCTCGGCATTGAAACACCCACATATCTGCACCCTGCATGATATCGGCCGGGAAGGCGAGGTCGACTACCTGGTGCTGGAGCATCTGGAAGGCGACACCTTGGCGCAACGCTTGCTGCGGGGAGCGCTTCCTCTGGCTGAACTGCTGAAGGTGGCTACGCAGATCGCGGATGGATTAGACCGCGCGCATCGCAGTGGGATCGTCCATCGGGATCTAAAGCCAGGCAATGTGATGTTAGAAAAATCGGGAGCCAAGCTGTTGGACTTTGGTCTGGCCAAAGCCATGGTAGCGGGTGTAAACGCCGGGTCCGGGTCGCCGCCGTCTTTCGCGGCCGCCGCCACCATGGAGCAGGCGGTTTCGCCACTGACGACCGCGGGAACGGTAGTCGGGACCATCCAGTACATGAGTCCGGAACAGATTGAAGGGCGCGAAGCCGATCCCCGTTCGGATATTTTTTCCTTCGGTGCCATGCTGTACGAGATGGCGACGGGGAAGCGTGCCTTTCAGGGAAAGAGTCAACTAAGTATCGCCAGCGCCATTTTAGAGAAAGCACCCGAACCGATCAGCGCTATTCAGCCGCTGAGCCCGCCGGAGTTGGAACGGCTGATCAGCGCATGCCTGGAGAAAGATCCCGAAGAACGCATTCAAACCGCCCATGATGTGAGATTGCAGTTGCGTTGGATCAATGAAGGCAGTGGTAGTCCTTCCGTGGCGACCGTCGGATCAAAATGGAAGGCGAAAACAGCGGCATGGATGGTGATTCCATTCTTTGCGCTGGCGCTGGTGCCATTCGGAGTCAGCGCACTGCTGCAGCGTCCCCCTGAGACGAGGACGGTGAGGGCGAGTCTTCCGGCACCGGAAAAGAAGGTGATTGACGACATCCAACTTTCTCCTGACGGCGACTGGGTCGCGATTGCGATGGGCGAGGCAGCCACTGCGGAACAGCAGATATGGGTGCGCCGCCTGGATCAAGATTCTGCGCGGCCTGTGGACGCCGCCGACAAAGGCGAAGAGCCGTTTTGGTCGCCAAGTGGCGATGCGCTGGCATTTTTTGTCAAAGGCAAGCTGAAGCGCGTCGACATAGCAGGCGGCCCCGCATTGCCAATCTGTGATGCGTTCCGGGGCGCAGGAACGTGGGGGAGCCGGGGTGAGATCTTGTTCTCTTCCCGGTTTGGAGGAAACAAGCTCTTGCGCGTATCGGCCAGCGGGGGTGCGCCGCAGCCCGTCCCGATGGAAGATGGCTGGCAAGCCGATCGACCGTTCTTCCTGCCCGATGGAGATCAGTTTTTGTATGAAGGCTTCGATCGCAGCCCTAAGGCAGCGGCCGAGCAAGGGATCTATGTAACGTCACTTGCCGGAGGCCGCGGCCAGATCCTGATTAAGGGCGCTTTCTCACCTCGTTACGCCAAAGGGCATATTTTTTTCATACGCGGCGGCGCCTTGATGATGCAGAGATTTGACCCGAAAGCCTTGAAGGTCCAAGGCAATGCGCTACTTCTGGTCGAACGGCTGGCAGAAAGCCGTTTCGGTAGTGCCAATTATTCCGTTTCCGATTCAAACATGGCTTACCTGGGGCAATCATCTTCCTCAGGAGCTTCGCTCACTTGGTTTGACCGTGAGGGCCGCCCGCTTTCCCAGGTCGGAGGAACAGACATCTATTACAACCCCGCATTATCCAACGACGGCAAACGGTTGGCAGTGGACGTAGGCCGGGTCGGCGACATCTGGATCTATGATCTGGACCGGCCGACCCGTACCCGCTTGACCTTCGGCGCTGAGACTGATTGGGGACCGGTATGGGCGCCTGACGGAAAACGTTTGGCTTACACCTCCTGGAGCGCAGACGGCAGCCAGTACAAGCTATTGCTCAAGAATTCCAGCGGAGTGGGAGAACCAGAATTGTTGACGGAAAGTGCCGCGCGGATGACAGCTGCTGCGTGGTCGCCCGATGGCAAATATCTGCTATATGTACTTTCTGAATCAGGTTCGGAAGATATTTGGATGATGCCGCTGGACGGTGAACGCAAGTCCGAAGTCTTCCTGCGTGGCCCCTACTTGGAGCGAGAACCCGCTTTTTCTTACGATGGGAAGTGGGTGGCTTATCTTTCCACTGAATCCGGGGAGGAGGAAGTGTATGTGACTGACTTCCCGGCCCGTAGGAGCAAGTGGCAAGTTTCGCTGGGCAATGGTGACCGCCCGCGCTGGAGCGCGAGTGGCCGCGAGATCTTTTATCTGTCGAATACGGACGGCCTCATGGCGGTCCCAGTGGAACCGGTTGGCGGCGAGATGCGGATCGGAAATGCGCATCAGCTCTTTCAGACCAGGCCGCGGCGGCCAGGAGCGATTTATCAAGTCATGCCGGACGGCAAACGATTTCTGGTGGTGGAGCGCGGAGAAGCCAGCACCGCACCCGCCTCGTTGGTACTGAATTGGAAGCCGCTACCCGACTAAGGCGTGAACGCCAACGATTGAAAACAGTCGGCTCGCGCTGTCTGTATAAAAGGTGAATCAGCAATGTCCCTGACCCCCGGAACTAAACTCGGCCCGTATGAGATCGTTGCGCCCATTGGTGCGGGCGGCATGGGTGAAGTCTACAAAGCGCGCGACACCCGGCTTGACCGCGAAGTCGCGATCAAGGTGTTGCCCTCGCACCTGTGCAAGGATGCGGACCTGAAGCAGCGCTTCGAGCGCGAAGCCCGCGCGATTTCATCGTTGAATCATCCACACATCTGCACCCTGCACGATATTGGCCGCGAAGGCGAGATGGAATTTCTCGTCCTGGAATATCTGGAAGGCGAAACGCTGGCGGCACGGCTGAAGAAAGGCCCCATGCCGGTGGCGGAGTTGCTCAAGACGGCCACGCAGATCGCCGACGGCCTGGACCGGGCGCATCGCAGCGGCATCGTGCATCGTGACCTGAAGCCGGGGAACATTGTGCTCACCAAGGGCGGAGCCAAGCTGCTGGACTTCGGGCTCGCGAAGCCTAATGTTTCAGTGATGGGAATGTCGTCTTCGGCGATGAGCGCAGCGGCGACCATGACGTCGCCGGCATCGCCCATCACCCAAGAAGGCATGGTCGTCGGCACGTATCAGTACATGGCGCCGGAGCAGCTTGAAGGCAAAGAAGCCGATCCACGCAGTGATATTTTTTCCTTCGGCTCCGTACTGTACGAAATGGCCACCGGCAAGCGCGCGTTCGACGGTAAGTCCAGCATCAGCGTGATGTCGGCGATCCTGGAGAAAGAGCCGGAGCCGATTAGCGCGACTCATCCGCTGGCCCCCGCTGCGCTAGACCACATTGTGCAGCGCGCACTGGCCAAAGACCCCGAAGAGCGGTGGCAGTCGGCTGGCGACATCAAAGGCGAATTGCAGTGGCTGAGCGGACAATCGCATATAGCGCCGGCGCCACTAAAGAGCGCTCCCGCAAAGGTAAACGGACTTCGCATCGCCGCCATTGCCGCAGCCGGGATGTTGCTGGCATTTGCGGCGGGTTGGGTGGTGCGGCCCGGAACCACGATGACGGTGGTTCGTGCTGTTATCACTCCCCCCGACAAGATCAACTTTGACCTCAAGGGCGATTTCGCCGGGCCTGGCGTCATTTCACCCGACGGCCAAAGCATCGCCTTCTCGGCGCATGGCGAGAACAGTTTCAAAGCCTTGTGGGTGCGGCCATTGCAATCCATGTCCGCACAACGCCTGGTAGGCACGGAAGGATGTTCTTTTCCCTTCTGGTCAGCGGACAGCAAGTGGATCGGTTTTTTTGCCGAGGGTAAGTTGAAAAAGATCGCGGTGAGCGGGGGGCCGGCGATGACCCTGGCCGAAGCGACCAATCCCCGCGGAGGGGCCTGGGGCAAAGACGATGTAATCTTGTACGCGCCTAACTTCCAAGGTGGATTGTTCCGCATCAGCGCGCGTGGCGGAACGCCTTCAGCGGTCACGGTCCTTTCCGGGGGACAGACTACTCATCGCTGGCCCTTCTTCTTGCCGGACGGAAATAGCTTTCTCTATTTGGCCACCAGCCATAGTGCCGCGACCGATTCCGGCCTGGGGATCTACTTCGCGACGCTGGATGGCAAAATGAATCGCCTGGTGATGCCCAGCGATACCGGCGTGCAATACGCCAACGGCTACCTTTTCTTCCACGTGGGCTCGGCCCTCATGGCGCAGCCGTTTAATGCCAGGAAAGGCGAACTTCAAGGAGAAGCCGCCGCCGTGGTTGACCGGGTACAACATGACGCCGGCGTGTGGCGCACGCTGTTCTCGGTTTCAAACATTGGCAGCCTGATTTATCAGGCGGGAGACTCCGGTAGCCTGGGCACGGAACTCACCTGGATGGACAGGGCGGGCAAGAAGCTGGGCAAAGTTGCCGACCGCGAACTTTATATCGACCCGCGAATCTCTCCCGATGGAAACATGCTGGCGGTGACGCGCGGTGACCCCTTACAAGATATTTGGACCATCGATCTGCGACGCAATGTGAACACACGGTTGACGTTCGGAGGCTCTACCCATCTCACGCCGTCGTGGTCGCCTGATGGTAAGTATGTGGCGTACTCCGTGGGTACCGCGAACCGCGCGGGATGTCTCCGCTATCGCGCGGCGGATGGAGGCGGCGAGGAGATCAATATTGGCGAGGAGAGACTGGTTACCTGCTTCAGTCCACAGTGGTCACCCGACGGACGCTACTTGCTCTACGCTCGAAGCACGGGGCCGACGGGAATCTCCATATACGGTGTGGATCTGCAAGGGGACAAGAAGCCTTTTCTGGTGCAGGCGCCGGAAAATCCGACGGGCAACATTTTTGAACTGCGTTTTTCGCCCAATGGCCGGTGGATCGTTTACTCCTCGACTGAATCCGGAGCCACGCAAGTCTATGTCACTCGTTTCAATGGCCCGAAAGGGCGATGGCAGATCTCCACCACCAGCGCCAGCTTTGGTACATGGCGGCGTGATGGTAAGGAGCTGTTCTTCATGGATAATCTGGGAGCGATTTATGCTGTACCCATTACAGAGACGGGAGAGACGATCCACGTAGGTACGCCGGTGCGCCTCTTTCAAGCGAGCGTGACTGCGGTGGGCTTCGCCTATGATGCGGCACCGGATGGGAAAAAATTCCTGGTGAATATCTCCCCCGAGCAAGAACAGACTTCGTTAGTGCTGGTGACGAACTGGCTGGCGGAGCTGAAAAAATAGCCGCCAGTATATGATGTGAAGTCTTTGATCCGCGTTCGCGCTTTGCCCCCAGAATGATTCCAGCATCCCCCGAAATCCCAAACTTTTCTCTGTCGCGCAACCGTGTGATGGTCGCGGTGGCGCTAGTGAGCTGCGCGAGCTTGCTGCTGGAGCTCGCGCTTACCCGACTTTTTTCCGTGGTGCTGTTCTACCACTTCGCTTTCCTGGCGATTTCCGTTGCGCTTTTGGGACTGGGTGCAGGCGGCGTATTTGCCTATATCCGTCGGGAAAAAGTTGCACCGCTGTCCACAAGCGATTTCGGTTTTTTCATCTGCCTGATCAGCGCGGTCTCTATTCTGGTTGCGCTGGAAGTGGTGCTGCGTTTGCCCATCTCGCTTGACCTTACGTGGATGAACTTTGGCAAGCTCACGATGATGTATCTAGTCTGCGCGGTACCGTTCTTCTTCACCGGTCTACTTTTTTCGGTGGTGTTCGCCCGCGAGGCCTCCGGAATCGGCAAAGTCTATGGGTCGGACCTGCTGGGCGGCGCCGTCGCTTGCATGGTGGTAGTGCCGTTGTTGAATTGGATCGGTGGACCCAATGCCATCGTCGCCTCAGCACTCTTGATGGCTGCCGCCGCAGCGATTTGGGCAGGGAGCAGCAAGCGCCGCTTGCAAGCTCTGGTCGCAACGCTCCTATTCGCATTGCTCATTGGCGCC
>DATLCI010000049.1:0-16638 GCA_035526435.1 Terriglobales bacterium | reverse complement strand
TTGTCGCCTTTGCCGATGCCCATATGGTTCGGCACCGTGTCCAGCACCAGCCCCATTCCGTGCTCGCGCAGGGCGGTAGTGAGTGCGGCAAAATCCTCCATCGACCCCAGTTCAGGGTTGATCTGGTTGTGGTCCGCGATGTCGTAACCGTGAGTGCTGCCCCCACGCGCGCGCAGCAGCGGTGACGCATAAACATGCGAGATGCCTAGCGCTTTCAGGTAGGGGACGACCTCCAAGGCCGCCTTGAATCCAAATCCCGCGTTGAATTGCAGACGATAAGTGGAGAGCGGACGCAATGCCGCGCTCTTGCGGCTCACGCGTTCTACGCGCTCTTCCAGCGAGACTTCTTCCGAAATCAGGGTATTTCCAACTGCGCGCATTCGTTCCGCTGGTTAGATGCAAATGGCCGCCTTGAAAGCATCCGCCAAGTCATTGACTCGCCCGGCTTTACTAAACCCGCATCAAAGGTGAAAATGATTAGTTCATCCCTTTCCACGGGGATGATCCATAGGAGATCCGAATGCAAATGACGGGAGAACTTATCCGGCTGCAGAACTATGTTGACGACATCGCGGCCACCCTGCGCCGTATCAGCGCCAATGTCAGCTTCATGACCGACGAAGAGAAAAAGAAGCTAGCCGAGTACATGAAGAAGTCTGACCCGAACTTCAATCGGATATTGGAACGTCTCGAGAAAGGCCAGTAATGGCGGCATCGATCAAGACCATCTCCGTCATCGGCGCCGGCATCATGGGCCGCGGCATTGCTCATGCGTCTGCCCTGGGCGGGTATCGAACTATTCTCGAAGACATTCTGCCCGCCAGCCTGCGCAAAGCCGAGACGGAGATACGCACCAATCTCGACAAAGCGGTCGAACTCGGCAAGGTCAGCGCGGCCGACGCCGATGCCGCTTACCAGCGCATCGAGTTCGCTGGCTCTGTAGAAGACGCCGCTCGCGAGGCCGACCTGGTGATTGAAGCCGTTCCCGAGGAGATGGAATCGAAGATTGAGATCTTCACCCTGCTCGACAAGGTTTGCCGGCCAGACACCATCCTCGCCAGCAATACTTCGTCATTCAGCATCACCGAAGTCGCCTCGGTCACCTATCGGGCGCCCAAGTGCCTGGGCATGCACTTTTTTAATCCTGTCCATAAGATGAAGTTGTTGGAGATTGTTCGCGCCTTGGAAACGGATGATGCCACCATCGCCGCCGCTTCGGAAGTGGGCAGGCGCATAAGCAAAGAAGTGGTCGTCATTCGCGAATCGCCCGGATTCATCACCAGCCGCATCAATGTTTTGATCGGCAATGAAGCCTTCAACATGTTGCAGGAAGGGGTTGCATCTGCCGCAGATATCGACAAAGCCTTAAAGCTTGGCCTGAACCATCCCATGGGGCCCTTTGAACTGGTGGACCTGGTCGGATTGGACACTCGCCTGCATATCCTCGAATACCTGCATAAATCCCTTGGCGAGCGCTTCCGGCCCAACCCCTTAATGGTCCAATATGTGAAGGCGGGTCGCCTCGGGCGCAAAGCAGGCCGAGGGGTCTACGATTACCCCGACCAGGCAGCCAAAGCCGAAAAAGCCGCAAAATAAGATTTTCCCGCGCGCATGGCTTCACCTCGCGTACCCAGACCTGCCGGCCCTTTTGTCACAATTCTGTTAACCAAAGCCTCCCTCAAAAGTCTATGAGGAAGGTGTTTTTTTGCCTTTTTCTCGGAACCGAAGCCGCCCTTTTCCCGTATTCCTTTAAGTCATGCGGATGTTTTTCGACATCGTCGGCCAGACCCTCAGAACGCTGTGGGCCCATAAGCTGCGTTCATTTCTCACGATGTTTGGTATCGCCTGGGGTGTGGGTTCTTTGCTGCTGCTTATCGGGCTGGGAGAAGGCTTCCGTTCCGGTAATGTCCGCGAGCTGAATCAGATCGGTCAGGACATCATGTTCATCTTCAATGGACAGGTTCCCGCGCAGGAGGGCAGCACCACCGGTTCGCGTCCCTACTGGCTGACCTATCAGGATTGGCAAGACATTGACCGCGAGGTCACCAGCATCCGTGCCAGCGCGCCCGTGGTCCAACGCGGAGACATCCGTGCGGTAAGCGAATTCGCGAACGCCAATGGCCAGGTCTTCGGCATCAAGCCTGCATACAACCAGATCCGCTTTCTCCCCATGGCTGGCGGCCGCTGGCTCAACGAAGAAGATGAAACGCACAAACGCACCGTAGCCGTCATCGGCTACGAGATGCGCAAAAACATGTTTCCCGGACGTCCGGCCCTGGGCGCCAACATTCTGCTGAATGGCGTGCAATTCCAGGTCATCGGCTTTCTCGACACTACCGGCAAAGATGAAGGGAACGCCACCAATCAGCGGGTTTTCATCCCTTACAACACCATGCAGCAATATTTCCCGTTGAAGGCGGACACGCTTCCCCCCAACGCCGTCTCCTTCATCAACTATCAGCCGTTGACGCGCGAAGGGCATATCACCGCGCGCGACGACGTGCTCGCATCATCGCCCGCAACCACGGCTTTGATCGGCGCAATGAAGATGCATTCCAGGAATGGGACACCATCCGCAGCGCGGAAATGGTCGGCAAGATCTTCGATGCCATGAATATGTTTCTCGGCAGCGTCGGCCTGGTCACGCTGGGACTGGGCGCCATCGGCATCGTCAATATCATGCTGGTGGCCGTCTCCGAGCGTACCCGCGAGATCGGATTGCGCAAGGCCCTCGGCGCCACCAATCGCAGCATCATGATGCAGTTCTTCTTGGAAGGCCTGTTCCTCACGACCTTGAGCGGCGCCATCGGGATCGGCGCGGCGGCAGCGTTTATGGCGGCGCTGGGTACGTTGCCTTCGCCCTCCGGGTTTGACACTCCGCAACTGGTGCCGTGGTCCGCCGCATTGAGCATGGGCGCGCTGTCGGTGGCCGGGATCGTAGCCGGCATCTACCCCGCGAAAAAAGCCGCCATGCTCGAACCCGTTGAAGCCCTGAGGAAAGAGTAGTCATGCTAAAAGACCTGTTGGTTCAGGCTTACGGCGCCATGAAGCACAACCGCCGCCGCACCGCGCTCACCATGCTGGGCATGGCGTGGGGCATCGCCACAGTCGTCCTGCTGCTGGCTTATGGCGCGGGCTTTGGCCGCGCTATCAACAATATCTTCGCCAACTTCGGCACTAAGGTCATCGGCGTGTTCCCCGGACGTACTTCAACCGGTGCTGGCGGCACTAAAGCAGGGATCGCGATCAAGCTCAAGGAAGATGATGTCGAACGTATTCGCAACGGCGTGCCGCTCATCCGCCGCATTAGCCCGGAAGTACAGATACGCGGCAATGTGCAGCATGAATCGCGTTCCTTCCAGTTCTCGGTCAACGGCGACTACGCTGCCATCGAGCGCATCCGCAATCTCAAAGTAGAAGAAGGGCGTTTCTTCAATGACGGCGACTCGCTCAGCCGCGCGCGCGTGGTAGTACTCGCGTCGGAGGCGAAGGCCAAGCTCTTCAGCGGACAATACGCGCTTGGCGAGTCCATCCGCATCAACGGCACTTCATTTACGGTGATCGGCGTCCTCGCCTCCGGAATGCAGGAAGGCGATGACGACATCAACCGCCAGCTTTACATCCCGTTCACCACTATGGGCGATCTGCGCAGCACCGAATACATTGACGCCCTGTGGATGGACTATGAAGGCATGGACCACATGAAGATTGAGCAGTCCGTGCGCTCTACCATGGCAAGCGCCCATCAATTCAATCCGACTGATCGCCGCGCCGTCCAGATATTCAACGCCATGAAGCAGGTCAAGCAGTTCGAGATCATCACTACGGGCTTACAGATATTGCTGGCCTTCATCGGCACGCTTACTCTGGGCATCGGCGGTGTGGGACTCATGAACATCATGCTGGTGGCGGTTTCGCAACGCACGCGCGAGATCGGCGTGGAAAAAGCGCTGGGTGCCCGGAGACGTCATATCCTGCTGCAGTTCCTGGCTGAGGCTCTCGCCATCACGTTTACCGGGGGAGCGCTAGGCATCGTCATTGCTTACGCCATCTCGTTCGGAGCGGGGCGGCTCACGCTTTACAGCGCGTTGGCAAAAAATGCCGAAGCCGGCGACATCCAACTCCTGATCTCACCCATGAGCCTGGTGGTCTCCACGACCATCTTGATCGCCGTCGGACTTATCAGCGGGATGCTGCCCGCGATCCGTGCCGCCAACCTCGATCCTATCGAAGCCCTACGCTACGAATAAAAAAGCCGCCCTCGAAAAGGCGGCTTTTTGATTCTTGCTGATTTAATTGCCTGACGAATTCCGCTCCCGCTCATAGGGAGCATTCAGATACTTCCGAGCTTCATCCAGCGCCCCTTGAGTATTGTCATTCGTCTGCAACGCTTTCCGATATTCATTGGTGGCGCGCTCCCGCTGTCCGGTCACGTCGAAGATCTTGCCCAACTGGACGTAGCTCCACACCTCCGTCCAGCGGGGTTCACCATCACCATCCTGCGCGGAGCGGTAAGAATTCGCGGCGGCCTGATAATTGCGCTGCAGAAAGAAGATCTCCGCTACGCGATAATGGGCCAAGGAGCTGTTCGGATTCGCATCCAGCGCCTTCTTATATTCCACCAGGGCTTGCGAGAGGTCGCCCTGCGCCGCAAGTTGTTGTCCGCGGAGGATGGCCACCCGCACGCGCAGCTCCGGCGAATTCTTCAGCACCCAGTTGTTCGGGTCCAGTGAGATACGCCGGGGCTTGCCGAAGGTCTCTATTGAAAACGGTGACTTGGTCCCCACTACTTCGATCCGCTTCATCTCGCTCTGTCCGTCAGTATCCACGCGCACTTCGAGGGGCATGCGGAAGAGGTCGAGGTCCTGCGTTACTTCGCCCACTACGCGAAAACCCTTGGCTACGCGATAGACCGAATACTTGTTCTTGAACTCCGGCGCGCCCGTACCGTCCAGCCATTGCGCAAAGAAGGAGGTGAGTTTATCGCCATGGTTCGCTTCGGCCACCTTGCGGAAGTCGTCGGCAGTGGCCGATTTGCCGGCAAACTGCGTGGCGAACTGCTGCATGGTCTTTTGGAACGCTGCGTCGCCCACCACCCAGCGCAGCATGTGCAGGATCATTCCGCCTTTGTCGGTCGAGAGCGACTGGAACTCCGGCGAGAACAGGTCCAGCTTGCCCGCGCTCGAAAGCGGGATGTTGTCATAGGCGAGCGCGCCCACGGCCATGTCCTTGGTGGCTTCTTCGAAGCCGGCTGCGCCCGCTGCTTGCTCGACGTACCGCACTTCGGAATATCGCGCGAAGCCATCCGTCAGCCAGAAATCATCGCGCGTGGCCGGACTGACCGAGGCTCCCCACCACTGATGCGCCAGCGCATTCGCCAGCAGCCGATAGTTCGTTTTCTCGTCGATAGCCCGGGAGGCGATGCCGGCAATGCCCGGCGCCCATGCGGAAGGGACACTGTCATCCGGTAATTCGACCACATTTATCGTGGTGTTAGCGGGCAAGGGACCATATTGCGAAGAGAAGAATTCAAGTTCCTTGTGGGCGGTCTCCGCATAGACCCTGGCCAGGTCTTTTTTTAGCGGCTTGAAGTAGGTCTTTACCTTCAATCCTCCAGCGGGGAATTCCTGTTCCATAAAACTGCCGGCAACGATCGTCCCCGGAAAGCTGGGATGCGTCCATGCGAAGGAGTAGGTGGTCCGCCCCGCCGCGCCCTTAGCTGCGGTTTTGCCCGTGGCGCCACTGCCGACCACCGTCATGAATGATGGAACGGTCACATCAATGGCGGCGGTGAAGCGGTTCAATCCATACCCCAGGACGGGGAACCAGCGACCTGCGTACAGGAGGTAAGAAGTATCGTTGCTGATGAAAGCCAGCTTCAGCCCTTCCACCGGGCCTTCGTCCGCGCTGCTCAGCGTGCCTTCGTATTCAAAATTCAGGGTAGTAGATTCACCCTTATCCAGGCCGGCTGGCAGCGGAACGCGCAGGCTGGAATCCTGGGTCACGCGCTCGGACGAGAGCACTTGTCCCTTTTCGTTCGTGACCTTCGTTGGACGCAATGCATTGTGCAATTCGAAGACCGCTACGCTGATCGACTCCAGAGCCGTGATCTTCACCTTGGCCTTGGCCACTAGCTTGCCAGTCTTAGGCTGGATCTCGGCGTCGATCACGTAGTCGTCCGCGCGCAGCTTCGCCGGGGTCTGGGCCGCGCCCAAAGACGCCAGAACGCACAGAAGCAGGGGGAGGACGAGGAAGGGCCTGAGCGCATACGCACGTTGCAGGGGTCGTGCTGATTGCATATTTAAGAACACTCCAGAAATGCCGCGGTATTTATATGATGAGGAATTGTATAGAAAAGATGGATTTCTATCTTTTTCTATCACTTACAGACACCATTTCACGGGATTTGTTACGGTCAGCGGGAAGGAAAAGCGATGCTCAGAAGCGCTCTGGCAGCCCGGTCCGCGGCGGTCTCCGTCTGCGACGCCGGATGCAGCTTCGCGCGTACCTCCGCCAATTCCGTGATCATTTGGGTTCGCTCCGGGCCATCCGTCAACAGCTTCGTCATTTCGTCCACGACCCGTTCCGCGGTGAAGTTATCCTGGATCAACTCGGGGACTACTAGCTTTCCGGCGATAAGGTTGACCATAGCGAAGTGTTCCAGATCCACTAACCCACGTCCCACCGTCCAGCTAAGTCCTGAGACGCGATACACCACTACAAACGGATTCCCGGCCAGCGCGGCCTCGACCGTTGCGGTGCCACTGGCGACGATGGAAGCTTTCGCCGAAGCCAATACCACTCGGGCATCATCGGCTAACTCGATCTTCACTGCGCCCCCACTAGCGGCCGCAACCTGCGACTGCACCCAACTGCGATCTAGCGTCGACGCCACCGGTAGAAGATAGCGATAATCACTGCCCAGCATCGCCGCGGCCTTCACCATCTCCGGCAGGTGGCGCTCCAACTCTTGCTTCCTGCTGCCGGGCAGCAGGCCAATGATCGGAATGGCCGACGGGACGGCGGAGGGTTGCGGCAAGTCCGCCAGCGGATGGCCGACATACTCGACCTCCACCCCCTGCTCGCGATAAAACTGCTCCTCGAAAGGGAAGATCACCAGCATCTTCTTCACGTACTTCTTTATTTGCGCGATGCGGCCCTTGCGCCACGCCCAGAGTTGCGGGCTCACAAAGTACACAACGGGAATTCCCCGCGCGTGTAGCTGCTTCGCGAGTCGAAGATTGAAATCAGGGAAGTCAATGAGTACCGCCGCCGCCGGTTTGCGACGGTCAACCTCGCGCAAGATCTTGCGAAACTCTCCGTAAATCCCGGGAAGGTGCTTCACCACCTCTGCCAGTCCCACCACCGCGACTTGACGCGACTCGGTCACTAACTCGCACCCGGCGGATTTCATGCGGTCGCCGCCCAAGCCAAAAAAGTCCAGGTTCGCTTTTACCTTGCGCGCCGCCGCGATCAGTTGCGCCCCGTAAGTGTCGCCCGAGGCCTCCCCCGCCGAGATGAAAACGGATGCCGGCATGCCGTGCCAGTCATCTTACAAGAGCCAGTTTCCCAAGAGGACGAAAGGCGCGAAGCGCCGCCAGAGATTAGCTTGGGCCGCAAGTGTGGTTGGCTGGTGAATGACGAGCCCCTCTAGGGAGGATACTAATCATCGCCATGGACAGGAATGCTTGGTTCCGACGGGGGAGCGCCAGGCAATACTTCCTGGTCCTTGTACTGGAGCTGGTACAGCTTCCAATAGATGCCGCGCTTTTGCAGTAGCTCCTGATGCGAACCGACCTCGCGCAGCTTGCCTTTATGCATCACCAGGATCTTGTCCGCTTGCTGTATGGTCGAAAGCCGATGCGCGATGATCACCGACGTCCGTCCGGACACCATGCGGCTCAGCGCTTCTCTTACCCGGACTTCAGTTTCGGTATCCACGCTTGAGGTCGCTTCATCCAGCACCAATATCTTGGGGTCATGCGCCAACGCCCGCGCGAATGAGATGAGCTGTTTCTGCCCCGTGGAAAGCGTGCTGCCGCGCTCGCGGATTTTTTCGTCAAACCCTCCGGGCAGCGTCCGGATGAAATCGGCAACGTTGACGTCTTCCGCCGCCTGCTCCACCGCCGTATCTTCAATGTGTGTCGTTCCCAGCCGAATGTTCTCCCTCACCGTACCGCTGAACAAAAACGGGTCTTGCAGCACCACGCCGAAGCGGCCGCGCAAGTCATCAAGATTCATTTCGCGGATGTCCACACCGTCGATCTTGATGGCGCCGCGCTGCACATCATAAAAGCGCAACAGCAGGGAGATGATGGTGGTCTTGCCCGCGCCGGTGTGCCCCACGAACGCCGCAGTCTCGCCGGGGTCAATGGCGAACGAGACGTCTTTCAATACCCAATCCATCTTTTCGTCGGGCTCGGCTGAACTGACCTCCGGCATCTCGCGGTAGGCAAACCACACGTGGTCGAACTCGATGCGTCCCGCTCCGGTCGCGGTCTTGACCGTCTCCGCCGGCGGCGATGTGATCTCCACCGGCACATCCAGCAATTTGAAGATGCGCTCGCTGGACGCCATCGCCGACTGCAGAATGTTGTACTTTTCGCTCAAGTCCTGAATAGGACGGAAGAACCGTTGCGCATATTGGATGAACGCTACCAGCACGCCCGGCGTGACCGCGTCGCGCAAGGTCTGATTCCCGCCGAACCAGATCACGCTCGCTACGGCGATCGCCGACAACACCTCTACGACGGGATAGTAGATCGCATGCGCTAGGATCGCATCCTTGTACGCTTCCATGTGCTGTTGGTTGACGGCCTTGAATTCTCCGTAAGCGCGCTGTTCCCGGTTAAAGAGCTGCAGCACCGTCATCCCGCTGATGTGTTCCTGCGTGTAAGCGTTGATGCGCGCGATGGCGGTGCGTATCCGCCGGAAGGACTCACGGACTGACTTACGAAACCGCAGCGTCGCAAAAAATATCAGTGGCAGCACCGCAAAGGTGATCAGCGCCAGCCGCCAATCCATCCGCAGCATGATGAAAACAATTCCCACCAGCACGAAGATGTCTTCAAAGATGGCGATGACGCCGCTGGTGTACATGTCATTCAGCGCGTCCACATCGCTGGTCACCCGGGTGACCAGCCGTCCCACGGGATTCTTGTCAAAGAAACTTATGTGCAGACGCTGCAGGTGTCCGAAGATCTGCGTACGCAGGTCGAACATCGCCTTCTGGCCCGTCCACAGCATCAGGTAGGTCTGCGTGAACTCGAAGACGAAGCTGAAGACCTGCGCGCCGACGTATAGCATCGCCACTTGCGCAATGCCATTGAGCGCATCCGTACTCAGCCACGGATCCAGGATGCTCGTATGCTTCGCGCCCGGGACAAGATATTTATCAATCGCGGTCTTGGTGAGATAGGGCCCCACAACATCCAGCAGCGCCTTGCCGATGATGGCCGCCAGCGCGATCAGCGTCTGCCACCAATACGGACGCAGGTACCCCAGCAGCCGCTTCATCAAGCGGCTGTCATACGCTTTTCCGAGGACTTCTTCTTCGTGCGGCGCGGCCATATTCTGTGAAGATTATATAGACGCGTGATCAACGCCGCGGGTGCGGCTAATTCGTCTTCCGCAAGACCAGCGCCGAGTTCTTTGACCCGAACGCGATGCAGTTGCACACCGCATATTCGATCGTAGCTTTGCGCCCTACCTCTGGAACATAATCCAAGTCACATTCGGGATCAGGCTGCTCTAGGTTGATGGTTGGCGGGATCTCGCTGTGTTCCATCGCGACCAGCGTGGCCGCAATGCCCGCCGCTCCGCATGCGCCTTGCGGATGCCCGATCATCGACTTCAGTGCCGACATCGGCGTCTTCGCCGCCTTCGCACCCAGCGCCAACTTCAACGCTCGCGTCTCGATGCGGTCATTCAGTTGGGTGGACGTGCCATGCAAGTTCACGTAATCGATCGCGCCGGCGTCGACACCGGATTCTTCCATCGCGAGATGGATCGCGCGTGCCGGCTCCTCGCCACATTCCGCCAACCGCACGCGATGGAACGCCTCGCACGTGGAGCCGTAGCCGGTGATCTCCGCATGAATGCGTGCACCGCGCGCCAACGCATGTTCACGTTCTTCCAGTACGAACATCCACGAACCTTCCGCCACCACGAAGCCATCGCGGTCTGCTGAGAATGGCCGCGATGCGCGCTCCGGTTCGTCATTCCAGCGCGACGTCATGATCCGCATCAGGGTGAAGCCCTTCATGATGCCTGGCGCGATCGGTGCATCCACGCCGCCGCTCAGCATCATGGGCAACACGCCCATTTGTATCTGCCGATAGGCGTAGCCGATCGCATCCGTAGAAGACGTGCAGCCCGTCGTGACCACATGACTCATGCCCCGAATCCCAAAATGCATGCTCACTTCACTCGACAACGTTCCCATGGTCCCGCTGGGGATACTGAACAAGCTCACTTGCTTGATATGGCCGGAGTACCACAGCCGATATTGCTCCTCGCTGAATTCCTGCGCGCCCCCACCCGACCCCAGCACAATGCCGATCTCGCGCTGTCGCTCCAGCGGCATGTCTTTGGTCTCGATGCCCGCGTCGCGGAGCGCTTCATCAGAAGCCGCGATGGCCAGCGGCACTACCCGCGACACATGCTTGCGCTGATTCTTCTCCACCCAGCGCAGCTCGTCGAAGTCCGTGATCTCACCCGCGATCTGCACCGGCAGGTCAGACGCATCGAAGCGAGTCACCCGCTTCACTCCGCTCTTGCCCCGGAGGATAGCGCGGCAAAACGCTTCACGGCCCATGCCGTTCGGGCTGACCACTCCCATCCCTGTGATGACTACTCGCTTCAATCGCGCCGCCTATAATGGAGCAGATGCCCGTCGGAATCTATGTCTCTGTCCCATTTTGCAGGGCAAAGTGCAGTTATTGCAATTTTGCCTCTGGGGTATTCTCCGCCGCCCGCATGGATCGCTACGTTGATCGCCTTGCCGAAGACATTACCGCCGTCCGCTCCCATGCGGCCTCTCATCACGCCGAACTGCCCTCTCAGGCCGACACTATCTATCTCGGTGGAGGCACTCCCAGCATCCTCGCGCCGCAGCAGATGGAGCGACTCTTCGCGACCATTCGCAATTCTTTCGACGTCGCGCCGAACTCTGAGATCACCATTGAATGCGCCCCCGGACAGATCTCCGACGCGATGCTCGACCTCTTCCCGCGCCTCGGCGTCAATCGTGTCAGCCTCGGCATGCAGTCATTCATTGATCAGGAAGCGCGGGCCGTTGGACGCATGCACACCAAAGCCATCACGCTGAAGGATATCGAACGTCTCCGGGCCGCCGGCATCTCTGACATTAATCTCGACCTCATCGCCGGCCTGCCACACCAGACTCCGGCAAGTTGGAACGAGTCAGTCCAAGCCGTCATCGCCACCGGCGTTCCCCACGTCAGCGTTTACATGCTCGAGGTGGACGACGATTCCCGGCTTGGCAGGGAACTCATCGCCGGAGGCACCCGCTATCACGCGCACCATGTTCCGGAGGAAGATCTGATCGCTGACCTCTACATTAGCGCTTGCGAGACGCTGGAAGCTGCCGGCATTCACCAGTATGAGATCTCAAACTTTGCTCGCCCCGGTCACGAGTCCCTTCACAACCTCAAGTACTGGACCCGCCAACCCTACATCGGCTTCGGACTCGACGCCCACTCCATGCTCCTCACCGAGACTGGCGCCATTCGTTTTTCGGCCACCGACGACTTCGAAAAGTTCTTCAACTCCGCCGACTACACCATCAGTCTCGTCACCCCCGGGCAAGCCATGGAAGAAGAATTCTTTCTCGGACTCCGCCTCAATCGCGGTGTCGACCTCGCTCCTCTGCGCGGAAAAATTCCTGCTTTTCAGCAGCAGGCCATCTCTAGTCTTCTCGCCGAAGCGCTCCTGGAAAAAGATGACGATCGCATCTGCCTCACGTCCCGCGGACGGCTCCTCTCGAATGACGTCTTCGCCCGATTTCTAGCGGCTCATCCCACTCAAACGTTCGCGTAGGTTGTCAACGTTTATGAGTTCTGCAACCCCTGAAAAATCTCAGTGATTTCTCCCCGATACACATTAGAAAACGTTAAAATTCTATGTACCGCATTCCACTCGTAGAAAGCAGTAAGTTGACGCAATCGCAGTCTGCCCCCTTGGGCAATACGACTACATCCCAACAGCCTCCCCGGTCGGTCACGGTAGACCTGCGTAGCGATACGGTCACCCAGCCCACTCAGAAGATGCGTCGCGCCATGGCGGAAGCCGCCGTCGGCGACGACGTATATGGCGAAGACCCTACCGTCAACCGGTTGGAAGCTACCGCCGCCGCCGTCTTCTCGCGCGACGCTGCCATCTTTGTGCCCACTGGCACTATGGGCAATCAGATCGCTATCAAGATCCACACTCAGCCTGGCCAGGAGATCGTCTGCGAAGAGCGCGCCCACATCTTCAACTGGGAGATGGCGACGCTCTCTTCCTTTTCCGGATGCCTGGTCCGCCCCGTCGCCGCGGAATCCGGCGTGCTCACCTGGGACCACATCCGCAAAGTCGTAGCGCCTAAGATCTATTACCGCGCGCAGACCGGACTCATCGTCCTTGAGAACACGCACAACATGGCCGGCGGCACAGTTTCACCTGTCGAAGTCATGAACGACGTTTGCGCCAGCGCCCGTTCGCTGGGCATCCCCGTTCACCTTGACGGCGCCCGGGTATTCAACGCTGCTACTTTTCTTGGTCGACCCGTCGCTGAAGTCACTAAAGGATTCGATTCGGTGATGTTCTGTCTATCCAAAGGGCTCGGCGCTCCTGTCGGCTCTATGCTTGTCGGCAGCAAAAGTTTTATTGAAAAGGCCCGCGTCTATCGCAAAGCGCTCGGAGGTGGCCTGCGCCAGGCCGGGATACTGGCCGCCGCTGGTCTTATCGCGCTGGAGCAGATGTCTTTGCGTCTGCAAGAAGACCATGACCACGCGCGACTTATCGCCGAAGCCCTCTCAAAAATGCCGGGCGTGCGCATCGATATGGCCAGCGTCCAAACCAACATCTTGATCTTTGAAGTCGTTCAGCCCGGATTGTCGGCGCTGGATGTCACGAAGCGGCTGGCAGAGCAGAACATCCTCGCCAGTGGTATCAGCACGCAACAGGTAAGGCTGGTCACGCATATGGATGTGGACCGGGGAGATTGTGAGCGCGCGGTCAACGCCCTGCGGACGATCTTTGTTCAGTGAATGCGGGTGGTTGAAAAAGTGCAGTCGCACGTTTTGAAAGGGCGCGGCTTTAGCTGCGCCGTTCCAGCGTAAAAAAAGACCGCGGGGCTTTAGCCCCGGGGTTAGCAATCGGGCCCCTTAATCTTTTCATGAAAGTAGACTAGACGTAGGGATGGAAGTAAGAGTCGAACATAAGTCGATGGCAGTCTGCCATCCGGAAGATCTCTGGCAGATCTTCCGCACCGTAGATGATTGGCGTAATTGGACAGGAATATTTGGACAATCCGGCTGGGTGCACGGCGCACCTTGGCAGCCGGGAAGCCGATTTTTCATTGAAGTCATCGCACCACGCCGCGTCGATCTGGAAGTGGTTGTCCTCCGCTGTTCCGCGCCCCGGGAAGTCGTGCTGCTCTGCCATGGGGAGGGCTTGGCCGCAGAATTGTGGATCCACTTCACCCCGGATGACTGGGACCGCTCGAACGTAAGCATTGAAGCCGCCGTCGTCGGCACTTCAAAGCTGCCTGCGGAGGGATTGAAGACCCTCATCAGCCAGATCTTTCAGGGCTGGTTCGATGGCTTAAGCGTCGAAGCTGAGAAGCATTGCACCACCATCGCACTCTGATCGACCGACCGGGAAGGCAGTTAGCCTTTCACATTTTGTTTTAGGGGCCCATCATGAAACTTGAATACTCCACGGTAGCGCAGTGTCGTGCTGAAGATGTCTGGGCCGTGTTCACGGATTCCACTCGTTGGAGCGAGTGGAGTCCTTTGCTTTCCGGCATGCAATGGACGAGCGGCGAACCATGGCAACCAGGCAGCCAGGCAGTCGTGGAGATTCCTCAGCCCAGCTTCAAGTTGAAGTCGACCATCAAGGGGTCAACGCCGCCCAGCCGGATGATATGGACGGGCGGCGCCATGGGCGTCAGCTTTGAATGTGTCTTCGACTTCACCCCCGCGGCGGAGGGCTCTACGCGGATGAATGCCGCTATCGACCTCTCCGGCCCCGCGGTGTTCTTCATCAATGACGACATGAAGAAGAAAGGGCTCGCCACCTTCGCTTCGTGGTTTGAATCTCTGAAGGCGCAGGCGGAAAAGATCGCCGCCCCTAGATGAAGACCATCGGAGTAGTCGGGGGCATCGCGCCCGGCTCTACTATCGAGTATTACCGTCTCCTGGTCTCTACCTATCGCGACCGCGCGCAGGACGATAGCTACCCACCCATCATCATCAACAGCATCAACATGACGAGAATGCTGGAGCTGATCGGGGCCGGTCAACTCGAGCGGACGGTCGATTATTTACTCGTTCCCCTAAACTCACTCGCGGCCGCGGGCGCTGAGGTCGGCATCTTCGCTTCGAACACGCCCCACATTGTTTTTGATGAGCTTGAGCGCCGCTCACCTATCCCTCTGGTCAGCATCGTCCGTTCCGCATCTGCCTTTGCCCGCTCGCGAAACCTCAAGCGCCTTGGTCTCTTCGGGACACGCTTCACCATGCAAGGCCGGTTTTATCCGGAGATATTTCTTCACGACGGTGTTGAGGTATTGCGGCCCACCCCCGCCGAGCAGGATTTCATCCATGAAAAATATATGACCGAGTTGGTAGAAGGTGTTTTCCGGCCAGAGACTCGGGCCGCGCTCGTCGGCATCGTCGAGCGCTTCAAAGAGCGCAATTCGCTCGACGGCATCATTCTCGGCGGAACGGAATTGCCACTGCTGTTTCGCGCGGAGTCCGCACAGGGCATTCCCCTGCTCGATACCGGACGCATTCACATCGAAGCTGTTTTGGCAGTAGCGTTGGCCTAACCACGAAACTGGGTGCCCCACCTTCGCCTTCCTTTGGCGCAGGTGGTTAGGCTCTTTCGTTTCGAGAAACGGGACGAGGAGCCGGGGACGCCTCCTGTCGTATAACTAACTCAGGAGCCATGATGAAAACCACCAAAGCCAACCAGGGACTGTCCTTATCCCAACGCGAAAAACTCTTCGAGACGCTACGATCTCGTTTCGAGAAGAACATGGGCCGCCACAAACGTCTCGACTGGCGCAAAGTGAGTGCCAGGTTGGAGAGTAACCCCGAAAGACTTCGGTCTCTACAAGCGATGGAGAACACGGGCGGTGAACCCGACGTCATGGGTCAGGACAAAAAGACTGGCGAATACCTCTTCGTTGATTGTTCCCCCGAGAGTCCCAAAGGCCGCAGGAGTTTTTGTTACGACCGTGAAGCGCTCGATTCGCGCAAGGAACATAAGCCAAAAAATAGCGTGATGGATATGGCGGCAGCCCTGGGCGTGGAGCTTTTGACCCAGGAGCAATATCGCGACCTGCAAAAACTTGGAGAGTTCGATACCAAAACGTCCAGTTGGGTGAAGACCCCTGTTGACATCAGGCAACTCGGCGGCGGCCTCTTCTGTGATCGCCGCTACGGACACGTCTTCCTCTATCACAATGGCGCCGAGTCTTATTACGCCTCCCGCGGCTTCCGCGGCTTGCTCAAAGTCTGAAGTCCCTAACGGGCGCCCCACCTCCGCCTGCTTTTGGCGCAGTGGGTTGAGCTTTCGGACAACAAGTAAACCGGAATCGGTTTTAGCTCTCAGAACCAACTTATAGGTGGCGCAGAGCTTCAGCTCTGCGGATAAAGCGCCAAATAAGTTGGGGCTTTAGCCCCGAATTCTGGTGGCCACTTTTGCCTTTCAAAAACGGGAAACCGCCTCTCCGGTATACTGGCCTGTTTTGCCCCATCCTCGGCGACTCGTCCCTGTCGCCTGGGAAACCAGGAGGCGGTGCTTGGACTTTCAATTAAGCGACGAACAGCAACAGTTAAGGCGGTCCATCCGCGAGTTTGCCGAGAGCGAGATCCGCCCCCACGTAATGGAATGGGACGAAGCCTCCCAGTTTCCGCTTGGCATCGTCAAAGAGCTGGGCAAGATGGGCATCATGGGCATCATCTTTCCCGCTGACCTCGGCGGCGCCGGCATGGGCTATGTCGAGTACGTGATCGCCGTGGAGGAACTCTCCCGCGTGGACGGCTCCGTCGGCATCATCGTGGCCGCGCACAATTCGCTGTGCAGCAATCACATCTACCTTGCCGGCAACGCGGCGCAAAAGAAAAAATACATTCCGCAGCTCGCCAAAGGCGAGTTCATCGGCGCCTGGGGACTCACCGAGCCCGGCTCCGGCTCCGACGCCGGCAGCGCGCGCATGACCGCCGTGAAAAAAGGGAAGGAATGGGTGCTCAACGGCACCAAGACCTTCATCACCAACGGCCATTATGCGGATGTCATTGTTGCCATTGCCGTGACTGACAAGACCGCGCACACTCACGGGCTCTCCGCCTTCATCGTCGACAAAGACACCAAAGGCTTCCGTCCCGGGAAGAAAGAAAACAAGCT
>DATLCI010000071.1:0-20305 GCA_035526435.1 Terriglobales bacterium | reverse complement strand
GGACGTCGTCATTATCGGCGGGGGCATCGTTGGCTCCAGCATTGCCTGGCATCTGACCGATGCCGGCTGCAAGGGTGTCGTGGTGCTCGAGCGCGAGAAGCACCAGGGCAAAGGCTCAACCGGGAAGAGCATGGGCGGCGTGCGCGCGCAGTTCTCCACCCCCGTGAACATTCGGATGTCTCTGTATTCCATCCCGTTTTATGCGGACTTTGAAGAGCGCACGGGCCATGAATCTGGCTATCGTCCGCAGGGCTATCTTTTTTTAGCTACGCAGCCCGCGCATCTCGATTACCTTAAAACCAACATGGCGAAGCAGCGCGCGCTCGGATTAGAGCAAGTGCGACTGCTGGAGGCCGACGAGATCCGCGGGCTGTATCCGCAGCTACGTTCCGACGACATCATTGGCGGCAGCTTCTGTCCTACTGACGGCTTTGTGGATCCTTACTCCGCTATGAATGGTTTCATGGCGCGCGCCGCCGAGCGGGGAGCGCGCATTGTGAAGAACGCTGAAGTGACTGGGATCAAAACTGATGCCCAAGGTGTGACGTGGGTCGAAAGTACGCAGGGAGAATTTGCGACCAGGATCGTCGTGAATGCTGCGGGGGCTTGGGCGAAGTCCGTGGCCAAGATGGTTGGGGTGGATCTACCGGTGGAACCGCTGCGCCGCATGCTCGTTCCTACCGAACCGTTTGACGACTTTCCCCATTCCGCGCCCATGATCATTGATATGTCCACGGGATTCCATTTCCGTCCCGAGGGTCGCGGTTTTCTGCTGGCATGGGCGGATGCGGAAGAGAGATCAAGTTTTAACACTGACTTCGATCCCGCGTTCATCGAGAAGGTACTCACCCACGCCGCTGATCGAGTGCCCATCTTTGAAAATTTGGCGGTGAATCCTAAGAGAGCTTGGGCCGGCCTGTATGAGATGACCCCGGATCATCATCCGATCCTGGGCGCGGTGCCCAAAGTCAAAGGGTTCTATTGTGCCAACGGCTTTAGCGGACACGGCGTGATGCATGCACCCGCCACGGGAAAGATCCTGGCGGACCTCATCCTGCACGGGAAGACGGAGCTCATTGACGCGCCATTGCTGGATCTCAATCGCTTTAGCGAGGGCCGGATGATCCACGAAACCGCCGTCCTCTAAGCGTCAAGAACAGCCGCCGCGATTCACCCTGAAAATCCCCCACTGAAATCCAAAGAGCCGCGTCATCAAGCAACGTCGGAGCGGGTGTTTGCATATTAGTTAACAGGACTTTAAAGCAATCTCCCGGCTCAGATGACCCTCTTCCACGGATGCCGTAGGCACACGCTCCTCTGCTCACTGCTGCTCGCAGTAGTGTGGGTACTTCTGCCTGGCCAAGCGTCGGCTCAAACCTGCGCGCCCAATACCGCTAGCTACAATGTAAAGATTTGTTCCCCAGGGGCATCTTCGACATCGCCGGTGCGGGTTCAAGCCACGGTCTATTCTCCGACAAGTCCTGTCTCTCACGTGAAGATCTATGTAGACAACGTCGAGGTTTATGCCACCGACGCGAGCGCAAACACCTTTACGGTGGACCAAAGCCTGACTATGCCGGCCGGTAGCCGGTTCTTGGTCGTTCAATCGTGGAATAGCGTGGGCGCGGTCGCCAAAGCGTCAATGTTCGTGAACGTTACCAGTGGTACCACCTCCGCCTGCCCTAAGAGTTCGGTGGACATGACCGTAACCATCTGCGCGCCGCAAAATGGCGCGACCGTAACATCGCCGGTCAGAGTACTGGCCAGCTCTTACTCTACCAATCCGGTGACTCACACCAAAGTTTACGTCGACAACCAAGAGGTCTATGCCATCGACGCGGACGCGGTGGATACATCTCTGCCCATGGCGCTCGGCTCCCACTGGCTGGTGGTCCAGTCTTGGGATTCCGGCGGACGGGTATTTTCGCGCGGACATACCATCTCAGTCTCTGACGGTACCGCGCAATCGTGCGATCCGGGCACGGTGAATAACACCGTCACTATTTGCCAGCCCACGGAAGCAGCGACGGTCAGCTCTCCTTTCCGCTTGCTGGCGGCGGCGAAATCGTCTTCACCCGTCACTTACATGAGGGTGTATGTGGACGGCGGGGCCATCGCGTTTGAGGGCGCGTTAAGCAAGATTGATACCAGCATCTCCCTGGGTGCAGGCGCACATAATCTAGTGGTCGTGGCCTGGAATTCTCTGGGTGAATCCTTCAGCGCATCCCGCAACATCTCGGTGAGCGGAGGTTGCGCTTTACCCGGTACGGACCTCACCGTCATTATCTGCAGCCCCGCCGCGGGTGCGACCGTGCCGAATCCGATCCGCGTCACCGCTCGCGCCCGCTCCGATAGTGCTGCCATTACGGCCTTCCGGATTTATGTCGACAACCAGGAGGTGTTCACCCAGACCACCGGCAACGGCGGTTCGCTCGACAAGGAGATCGTGGTGGCGGGTGGGAATCATAGCCTGGTCGTCGTCGCGTGGAACGCCTCGGGGCAAGCGATCAACTCGGGCTCCCGCAGCTTCACCGTCCCCGCGGGGATCGAGTCCGTAAAGCACATCATCATCATGTACCAGGAGAACCGTTCGTTCGATCAATACTTTGGCCAGTTAAACGCCTACCGGCAGCGCAATGGAATACCCGGTACTGTCGACGGCCTGCCCGCGAATGCTTCTAACCCCAGCGATGACGGCGCTTCGCAGGTATCCGCTTACGAACTCAATACCGTTTGCCATGAGAACGTCAGCCCAGCCTGGAATGAGAGCCACTTGCAGGCGAATCGTGATGCGCCCTCTTCCAACACGTTCCTGATGAACGGCTTCGTCTATACCGCCGCCAGCTTTGCGCGGGCTGAGACGGCTGCCGGCCGAACGTATTCCGATGTCAACGGCCTCCGCGCCATGGGTTATTACGACGACACCGCGCTGCCGTACTACTACTTTATGGCGTCGAACTTTGCCACCAGCGACCGCTGGTTCTCTCCCGCGCCCACGCGGAGCGCGCCGAATCGCTACTACGGTTTTGCCGCCACCTCAGCCGGCCACGCCTATGCGGCTCCGAGTCCTTTGAATGTAAAGACGATCTTTGATCTGCTGGAGGCCGCTGGGGTCACGTGGAAGGTTTATTACACTGATGTGGATGCCGCCGGCGCCCCCGCGACCTGGGGCAACTCATTCGCAAATTTCGCGAATAAGTACGGCAGCAAGGTCGTACCGCTCAGCCAGTATTTTGCTGACGCCGCCGCCGGTACGCTGCCCGCCGTCGCCTGGGTGGAATCCGGTTACGTCTCCGGCAAGGATGAGCATCCAGGCAACAACATCCAGATCGGCGCCAGTCACGTGAAGAGTGTGCTTGACGCGCTCCTGCAAGGGGCGGCGTGGCGCGATTCCGTCTTCATCATGACCTTCGACGAAGCCGGCGGCATCTACGATCACGTGCCGCCGGCCGCCGCCGTCTCGCCCGATGGTATCGCCCCTATCGACTTGCAGCCTGGCGACGTCGGGGGCAACTTTGATCGCACCGGTTTCCGGGTCCCATTGCTGGTGGTATCGCCGTTCGCGAAGAAGAATTACGTTTCTCATACCGTCGCTGATTTCACCGCGACCTTAAGATTCATCGAGCGTCGCCACGCACTACCCAGCCTCACGAATCGCGATGCCGCCCAAATGGACATGACGGAGTTCTTTGATTTCGCGAATCCACCCTGGCTGACTCCGCCCGCATCCATCCCGGCGCAGCCGACCACTGGCGCCTGCTACTTCGACCGCTTACCGTAATCCGATATCAGTTCTTGACCCAAGTACCGTCCAAGGGTAATCTCTCCGGCAATCGCATCCCTACATTCCCCAGGAGGCTGTGCCTATGGTTTCACTCGCCGCACTCTGGATGCCCATCGTGGTGTCCGCTGTCATTGTGTTCATTGCCAGCTCTGTAATGCACATGTTCTTGAAGTACCACCAAAGCGACTACCGCCGCATGCCCGAGGAAGAAACCGTCCTGGGCGCGTTACGCGGCTCCAATCTCCAGCCCGGTACGTACATGTTTCCCCATTGCGAGCACAAGACCATGAACACGCCGGAGTCACAGGAAAAGTTCAAGCGGGGCCCCGTAGGCATGATCACCATCATGCCTTCCGGCGTACCCGCGATGCCGAAGTACCTGGCGCAATGGTTCGTATATTCGTTGTTGATCAGCTTTTTCGCCGCGTACATCGCCAGCCGTACCTTGATGCCTGGGGTCCACTACTTGTCTGTGTTCCGCGTGGTCGGCACGGTGGCTTTTATGTCTTACGGCCTGGCCCACATCAGCAGCGGTATCTGGAAAGGCCAGCGATGGGGTGTAGTCGCTAAGGAGCTCATTGACGGCCTGGTCTACGCTTTGCTGACGGCGGGCACCTTCGGCTGGCTCTGGCCCCGGTAGGCAGCGGTTATTCCTCGTATTCGTCGGAGCCCTGCACCCACAGGAACGACTGTATGTCGATCAGGTCGCGCGGCTTCAGGTCGCGAAGGTCCCGGCGCACGGCTTCGGCGAAGGCGAGATACTCGGCATATGTCTCCCATGTCGGGCGCGACTTATAAGGGAAGTGATGGCCGTATTCCCGCGCCGCGATCCGGGTGACATTCGGTTTCAGGAAGATATGAGTCTCCGGCTGCGCGATGAAGCCGAAGACCGTGACCAGCGGCCAGGTCAGCACGCGCGTCTGTTTGCGCGGAAGATTGGCCACTACCTCACACCAGGCGCTGAATCTCCGCGGCATGGGCTTGCTGCCGTGCAACAGTTCATTCAGGCCGGTGGCGAACTGGCGGGCGCCGCCCAGCGAGCGGACCGCGTCCCGCAATGCCATCTTTTCAAAGGAGAACAACAAGTTGGTGCGCGACTCGATCCTGACCGCTCGGGCCGCGATCTCCCCATAGTCGTTCTTCTTCAGCAACGCTCTAAATTCGCTGGGGGAAAGTGACTCAGCCCATTGTTCATGTGCTTTCCACTTATAGTCGCGCTCCCAATCGCTATAAGTCTCGTCCTGAAAGCCGCCGGGGAAGAAGCGCAGGAACTTTCGCCGGCAGCGCATTGCGCGGCGAGTGTCCTTCTGTAGGGAGCGGGGCAGTTGCGGGGCGGTAGCCATGCAGATTCGATGGGCTGCTTGTCCGCAGGGTTTATTTGCCCGCCACGCTCCGCACGTATGAGCCACAACTTGGAAGTAAAAGTTTTGACGACGGGCCGGCGAACCCCTAGAATCGCTCCTCAACCAAATCATCAATCAAGGCGCCACGAAGGAGATTCATGGCCGGAGATCTGCAGAACAAGGTAGCCATCATTACGGGAGGGACTTCGGGGATTGGCCGCGAAGCTGCCGTGCTCTTCGCCCGCGCCGGCGCCAAGGTTGTGGTCTCCGGTCGCCGCGAGGCTGAAGGTAAACAGACGGTCGAACTCGTCCGTGCCGGGGGTGGGGAAGCGCTCTTCGTGAAGTCGGATGTCTCCAAGCCCGGTGACGTCCAGGCGCTCGTTCAGACGACGGTAGAAAAATTTGGCCGCGTAGACGTCGCCTTTAACAACGCGGGCATTGAAGGCACGTGGGTGCCAATCGTCGAGCAGGCAGAGGAAGATTGGGACCACACCATTGACATCAACCTCAAAGGCGTGTGGCTTTGCTTGAAGTATGAAGTGCAACAGATGCTGAAGCAGGGAGGCGGCGGCGCCATCGTGAATATGTCATCCGTGGCCGGGCTCATGGGGTCAGCCGCGGCTGCCGCGTATTGCGCCAGTAAGCATGGAGTATTGGGATTGACCAAGAGCGCAGCGCTCGAATATGCCAGCCGCCAGATCCGCGTCAATGCCGTTTGTCCGGCCGTGATCGAGACCGCCATGGCTGATCGTCTGTTCGGCGAACCTCAGGTGAACAAGCTGATCAAGGCTATGCACCCCATCGGACGCTTCGGTACCGCCACCGAAGTGGCGGAAGCAGTCCTGTGGATGTGTTCCGATAAGTCTTCTTTTATGACCGGACACCATATCGTGCTCGATGGCGGGTTTTTAGTCGGACCCAGTCCACTCGGCTAGTGCAGCCTCAATGACTCTATCGGCCACGAAAAATACTTCTTTGAGGAAAAGCGCCACGTTGGTGGCGCTCGGATTCGCCGCCGGCGTAGTTGCGACCTTCCTTGTCAACCGGTTGCTGCCCTCTACCCAGTTGCACGGCGCGCCTGCGGCGAAAGAGGTCCCGGCCACCTGTTATTCCTGCCTCTGGGACGGCTACGGGGTACAAGTTCGCAACGACCTGATCGAGTTCTATCGGCAATACCGGCGTCCTGATCCGCTCGTCATGGCGGACGTCCGTTACATCCTGTGGCGGGCCTCTAGCAATCCCAACTGCGACGCCCGGCAGGAATACCGCACCGTTGCCAAAAACGATGCTGACGTCCATCGCCGATGGGTGGCTTATTCCATCCTGGGCATGGGCGCACGGGAGTGCGGTGAAGAGGGGACTTCCGAGCTGCGCGAAGCGGCTGGCCTGGCCGGGAAGCTGGGACTCGTCGCAGAAGCCAAGCATCTGCTCTCCGCCAGCCGCAATGAATTACACCCGAGCGTCGAGCGCCACACCATTGAACACGCTTTGCCGGTGCCGGCCGGCGCTACCACCATGGTCCTGGGCGCTAGCAAGATCGAGATTGCCTCCGGTATGCGCATTGGCGCACAGGTGGACCGGGTGGCGCGCGATTGGGTCAGCTATCAGATGAATTGGGACTTGAGTGGAAAGCCGTTCCCGGCGGCGCAACTGCTTTCGTACCATGAAGGCGCTATCCTGAAGGCGGTTGCCGAAAAGAGCGCAGTCGAGGTCTATCCGCTCACGGGGACATTGATCGCCAAGATCAACGGACAATGGTTTGCCCCGGATGAAGATGGGCGCTTCCGCTTCAACATACTCGGCGATAAGGTCCAGTATCCGACCACGCATGAGCGCGGTGACCTGGCTTGGATCGAAGATACCCACGGGGTTTCGGCGCTGGTGGAGCAGGCGGTCGAGCGCAAGATGCAGATGGTGGTGGCTTGCGGTGATTCGGAAGGCAAGGCTGAGGCTGCCGATTATTTGTCGCACAAGGGCATCCACGTAGTGTTTCCCGGTGACCGCTATCAAGATCTGCTGCTGGGATATACCGGTCCCGGCGTGTTGATCGGTACCGCGCCGGTCAAGGAGTCACAAGGCAAGACCGTCATCGGCGGTCAGCCCATCCGTTTTGCGTTGAAGGAAACCATCGTGGTTGAAGACACCACCCGGCCGTTCCCCATGCAGTATTACGATTCCGCGGCCCGCTACTTCCGGAGATTAAGTGGATTCGTACCGCTGCATGCGGCCTATGTCCTGGTGGAAGGTCCGGATGAGATGAATAAGGTCCTGGACCGTGCTCGCAAGTTGAATGCTACTGCGGTGGCCGTGAGGGTCACTACCCTGAATGAAGCCGTGCAGCTCCGCGCCTGGCTGGAAAAGTCATCCTCGAATCGCGCCATTTTGTTTCATTCGGGACTGTACCCATATGCGCAGCCGCTGTTCCGGGATTTCACCCGGCAAGTTACTTTTGGCGACCTGCGCCCGCGCTTTGAGTAAGCGCGCCTGCCCAGGGCAGCCTGAGTTCCGGCCTATTCCTTGCTGCCGGGGTCGTCGTCAAAGGTATGCAGGTCGCGGAAGATGACTCCGGGCGACGGTTCTTCCGCCGCCTCAATGGGCGCGCCCCCGGGCCCCTGTTTGCGCTCGTCTTTGCGGGCAGCTTTTTCCTGCCGCTTTTCCAGCCGCTTCGTTTCTTTCAAACGCTTGCCAAAGGTGGAACGTGATCTGCCAGCCAATAGAAACTCCTTATGATCTGGATAAAAAGTGCGTAGTGAACATTGGTCGGGGCGACAGGATTCGAACCTGTGACCCTCTGCTCCCAAAGCAGAGCTCAAGATACATTGTAATTCATCCAAAGTTGGTAAAAGGCACTCACGAGCATTCAGGCAGCTTCAGCCGTTAGCCGATTCTGCAAAGACTTCCCGCTGCTCGCTAGAAGCTGAAGCGCACCCCGCCGTTAAAGACTCTGCCATCCAGCGGCGCCCATGCGTCAACCGTCCACCTGCCATCCACGGCTCGCGTGGGACGGATCAAGGGATCGTAATCAGTCTGGCGCACACCAGTGAGGTTCTCGGCGTTAATAAAAGCGCGCACTCTTCCGAACCAGCGTTGTGCCAGGAAGCCCACTAGAATGTAACCCCTGGATTCCAAGCGATAAGGGTTCGCTTCGAGCCGTTGCTTGCCTGTGTAGTAAAGCTCGACGCCCAAACGGAATTTCCTTTCTTCTTCCCACATCAGGTCCAGACCGGCGCTGTGCCGCGGTGTAAGCGCCACTTCCCGCCGCTGGGAGCCTTCGACCTCGGTTGCTCGGACGTAGGTGTAGTAGCCGGTGACCGAGATGTCTTCAGGTCTAAACGAGAACAGCAGCTCGGCGCCATGGTTGATGGTTGGCCGACGAAGGTTCGTCAAAGTAAAGGTTTCTCGGTCCACTGCGAGAGGATCATTTACGCGCGAGCCGAATAAGGTGACCGTGCCCGAGACGGCGCCCGCCCGCTTCGTCAGGTCGAAAGTAAAGTTTTTTCCGCGTTCCGCGCGGAGGGAACGGGGAATGATCAGACGCTTCAGCCCCGCAGCCTCGGTCTCTTCCACGAGAGGAGTAGCGGGCGAGAAGCCTTGGCCAACGGCAAGCCGTCCACTCCATCCATCTTTGCGGGCCAAGACCGCTATCCGTGGACTAAAGAAACTTCCGTAAACGTTGTGGTGGTCGAAGCGCCCGCTAGCAGAAATGCTCAGCCAGGGTTTCAAATCAACGTCATCCTGGAAGAATATTCCTGGAGTCAAATGTTTGTATTTGAACTCAGGCACATCCCGCGGCGAATACCGATCCGCCTCAACCGCCGCTCCGGCAACGATCGTGTGCTTGCGGAAACTGGTACGGACTGTCGCCTCGGCGAAGGAGGAATCGTGGACATCCCTTTCGAGCACTTCACCAAACACGTGCCGGTGAACTCGCTTCGAGGCGGCGAATCGGAGGCCGATCACGACTCTTTGCTCGATCAGCGTCTGCCATTTGCCACCGACGTCGACGTTGCGGGATTCCAGCGATTCGCGATAAGGCAGTCCAGTTGGGGGTAAGGCCCGGTCATCGACCGTACCGCCCCGGCGGTCCTCGTAGGTCACCCCCGCAGTAAGGAAGGCGTTTGTGCCTGTGCCGTTCTCCCAATAGAAGCGCGGGCGCACAACGACTCGCTGATAACCTGCTAGGTCAGCCCAGCCATCGCCATTAATGTCGTTCTTGAGTTGGAAGTTAGCGCTCGAGGTCAGAGACGCGCTCCAGCCATGACGAAGGTGATTCGAGCCATAAAAGACCACATCTGTCGCGCCGCGGGTGGACTGGTTCAGCAGAAATTCTCGTATAGGTTCATCCGTAGGATGGCGGGAGATCAGATTGACCACTCCGCCCATCGCGCCGGCCCCGTAAAGCGCGGAAGATACTCCCTTGATGACCTCGACCTGGCCCAAGTCCATGGGTGGTATCTGCAGAATACCCAACCCGCCAACCTGCTGACCGAACAGAGGTAGTCCGTCGGAAAGAAATCGCGTATACCGTCCTCGCATGCCCTGTACCCGCACGCTCGCCGCGCCCAGCGATGGGGAAGTGGCTTGCACCCGCAGGCCACCCATCTCGTTCAGCATCATGGCGACGTCCCCGGGAGTCATTGAGACTTTTTCTTCGATCTCCTCCGCCGGTAGCACTTCGACCCGGGTGGGAATGTCGTCTAGATTAGCGTCCGTGCGCGTGGCTGATACTGTGATGGACTCTTCTTTGACTTTCTCCAGTACAACTGTGATCTCTTGTTCCTGACCGGCTGCCGCTGTTACCGCGGTGCTCTGCGGTGTATATCCGGCAGCGTTAATCTTCAAGTCGATCCGGCCCGGGGGTAAACGGAAGGTTGCCATCCCGTGTGTGTCCGTCTGGTAAATTCGTCCCAGGACCTTCACCACTGCGCCGCTTAACGGGATGTCGTTGGCTTGCACGATCACTCGGATCAGAGCAGTCGGCTCTTGGCCCACGCCGGGCAACGCCGCGATCACCACCAGCGGAATGCAGCAGAATTGAAGTATCGACAAAAGTCGTGCCAGTATCATTTATAGATTGTCGAAGATAACGGCAGTCCGTGTCTAACCGCCGGAAAGGTTGGTCGGGGCGACAGGATTCGAACCTGTGACCCTCTGCTCCCAAAGCAGATGCGCTACCAGGCTGCGCTACGCCCCGATATCTCTATTGTAATCGAAAGCCCAAAATACCCCGGTCGTGCGCGTTAGCCCCGCAGGATACGAAAGACGAAGATCACGATCAGGATGGGCAACGAAACCAGCGCCGCGATCGCGATCAGCAGCAATCCCAGGAAGAGCCAGTCCTGCGCGCTAGCTTTGCGGGTGGGCTGTTGCTCGGCCCGCAGCAGCAAGTTGTAATTCTTGCGGTTCGCCTTCCAGGCGGCGTCGAAAACATCGCCGACAATGGGCATGGCGCCGACCAACGTATCAATGGCTACGTTGGCCACCATGCGGGCCAGTGTTACCCGGGGTAATCCTCGCTCCCACGCCGAAAAGATGATCAGGAAGGAAGCGGCTCCGGTCACCAGGTCGCCTACGCCGGGAATCAGCCCGATGAGTGCGTCCAGTCCAAAGCGGATGCTTGTCCCGGGAATCTGGAACATGTCGTCGAGCACCCGGGCCATGTGGTCCAGGTTCTCATTCGTCATGCGGCGCAAAGCCGATGGGTTGGACGTCGAGCTCCGTCCTGGCGGGATGATCTCGGGCTCAACCGTAGGTCGCATCTTCGCTTAGATGAGACTGGAAGCGATACGGACACGAAAAACATCGTCCTGCGCCCTATTCCCCCATATAATTTTCCGTTGCCATGAGTGACCCTTCACGGCCTACCCACTATGCGGTGGTCGCGTACGTCAGAAATTCGGTTGGACATTTTGTCGAGGACCTGCGCCGGGAACTCTACCCCGCGCATGGACACCTGCCCGCCCATGTCACTGTGCTTCCTCCGCGCCCACTGCGGGGAACGGAAGCCGAGGCCAAGGCGCTGCTCCAGCAGCGCCTGGAAAAAGTAGAAACCTTTCAGATCCAGATGGGGAACGTAGAAACCTTCATTCCCACCACCCCCACGGTCTTTCTACGCGTCGCCAAACATGCGCACCGCTTTCGCGAGCTGCATGAGGACTTGAATGTTGGTCCCTTCCATTGTGCCGAGCAGTGGCCCTATATGCCTCACCTCACCATCGTGAAGATGCCGGGAATCGAGGAAGCGGAGGAAGCCTTGGCGAGCTCCCGCGAACGCTGGGACCGGTATGCGGGGCTTCGCACCGCCCAGGTGGTGGATTTCACCTTTGTCCGCGAGTCGACGGAGCAGCATTGGACGGACCTCGCCACGTTCCCCCTCCAGCCCCGCAAGTAAATAGTCATTCGCGCTCCAAGGTACATGGCCCCATTCCTTCCCACCCAGCACCTCTACCACCTTGTTCCGACTTGCCATCGGGCGTAAACCAGAGAGTGCGCCCCCGAATCATCTTCCAAGTGAAATCGCATGCCCTGCGTTTTCCGAAAGGTAGTTCCCCATGAATGTCGGAATCTACGGCAGCGGAAGCCTTGCCACCGTGGTCTCAGCTTGTCTCGCCGATTTTGGTGTCCCCGTAGTCTGTGTGGATGAAGACCAGTCCCGCATTCACGCCATGGCCCAGGGGGCGGCGCCGTTTTTCGAGAAAAACCTGCAGGACATCATGCGCCGCAACATGCGCGCCGGACGGTTGTCATATTCCACTGACCTCACCGCACTTTCTCGCAAGAAAGACATCATCTTTATGGCCCAGGACGCCCCTCATTACCTGGAGGAGACCGCCCTCCGGGTCGCCCGCCTTTGTGCCGAGGACACGGTGCTGGTGATTTCCACGCCGGTCCAGGTCGGCACCGCTCACCGCATCGAGCGCAAGGTGAAGGAGCTGGGCCTCAAGGTCACCGTGATGTCGCAGCCCATGTTTCTTACCGCGGGCTGCGCGGTGGAAGACTTCCACTGGCCGGACCGCATTTTGCTGGGCAGCAGCAACGGCGAAGGCGTGAATGTGATGAAGCAGCTCTACCGCTCACTGGTCATGCGCGGCGTGCCCGTCATCGTGACCAACCATGCCACCGCTGAGCTCGTGCGTGAGGCCAGCACTGCTTTCATGGCGACGAAGATCAGCTTCATCAATGAGATCGCCGCGCTCTGCGAGCATGTGGACGCAGATGCAGTCGATCTCGCCCTGGCCCTGGGACTCGATAAGCGCGTCTCGCCTCGCTGCCTGCAGCCGGGCGCTGCGCTCGGCGGCGCTTTCGTTGAAGGCGAGATGGATTCACTGGCGCAGCTCGCTCAGACCAAAGGTGTAAGTCTCAAAGTTTTGAACGCGGCGCGCGTAGTGAACAGTAATCTCTGTGAGCGCATCGTGGAGAAGATCGCACTCACCCTGCATTCCATCTCCGGCAAGCAGGTTGGCCTGCTGGGCCTGGCCTTCAAGCCGAATACCAGTTCGGTCGCGGGCTCGTCGGCGCTGATCCTGGGCAAGCGGCTGGTCCAGAGCGGCGCGCAGGTCCGCGCCTATGATCCGGTCGCTATGCCCGATGCCAAGCTCGAATTCGATATGGGCGTGAACTACTGCGATTCGCCCTATCTTGCCGCCGAAGGGTCAGACGCGCTGGTGGTGGGTACGGGCTGGCCGGAATTTCGCGCCCTGGACTTCCACCGTATCAAGCGTTCCCTGAAACAGCCGGTCATCGTGGACACCAAGAACATGCTCGACCCCAGCCGCATTCGCGCCATGGGCTTCGAGTACGTGGGTATGGGACGAGCGTAGCCACTTCGGCGAGCTTTCCTCTACAAAACGCCCTGCTTTGGCTCCCTCCACGGCAGGGCGTTTCTGTTTTACGGCCGCTTGACCGCAGTCGGGTTGCGGTACTAGCCTTGATTTTCCGATTGTCCGATTGAAGGAGACGCCATGACCACATCCGCGACAACTGCCCCCGCTTCCGTCCCTCGCATCAATGACACCGCCCCTGACTTCACCGCGGAGACCACCCAAGGCCCCATCAAATTCCACGAATGGATCGGCGACGGCTGGGCCATCCTGTTCTCGCACCCCAAGGATTTCACTCCCGTCTGCACCACCGAACTTGGCTACATGGCAGGATTGCAGCCGGAGTTTGCCCGTCGCAACACCAAGATCATCGGCTTGAGCGTGGACCCGGTGAGTAGCCACGGTAAATGGGCTGCTGACATCGAAGAGACCCAAGGCCACAAGGTCACTTATCCCATGATCGGCGACCCGGAACTGAAGGTCGCTAAGCTCTACGGCATGCTTCCCGGTGACGCTGGCGATAGCTGCGAAGGCCGCACCGCTGCCGACAACGCGACCGTGCGCACCGTGTTCGTGGTGGGGCCGGACAAGAAGATCAAACTTCAACTCAGCTACCCGATGAGTACCGGGCGCAATTTCGACGAGGTATTGCGCGTGCTGGATTCCATCCAACTTACCGCGAAGCATAAGGTCGCGACGCCTGCCAACTGGAAGAACGGGGATGACGTTATCATCCTGCCTTCGGTTTCGAATGACGAAGCCCAGCAGAAGTATCCTGAAGGATGGAAGGCGCCTAAGCCGTATCTGCGCATCGTGAAGCAGCCGAAATAGTCGCGGCAGGATTATGCCGGAATGAGGTCGTGCTCACAGCGCAGGCCGCAACGCTTGACTTCGACCTTCATCTGGGCGAGCCGTAGATAAAGGTTGCGCTGTCCCCGGATGGGCCACCAGTCGTACAGGAATATCTCCAGCGGGCGCCACATCGCTACCCAGCCGCCGATCAGGAAGCTCTCGCGCACTACATCCGCCATCCGGCCTCCGCCCATCGCGGTATGAATCAAGTCGCCAAGGAGTACTGCCAGCGCCACCACGCTCAGGCCGATGAGCAGGCTCTTTCTTCCGCGCCGCATGAGTTGCCGGAACCTCCGCTCTTCCAACTCCGCTTCCCGTTGAAAAAATGCATGTACCGCGCGCTCGACCATCGGATCGTCGGCCGGGTCCGGCACGGTGTCTTCCAGGTGCAAGGCCAGCCGCAGACGCGAGGCGTCCGGCGCTTCCTTGGCGCTGCTCACGATCCATTCTTCGGCAGTGGGGTCCAAGTCACGCTCATGGAAGGGCGACGGGTCCATGGAATTAAAGAGCTGGGCCAGTGATCGCAGACGAAGCTGAATGGCGCCAGTAGAGTCCGTCGCTTGCAGGGCAGGAGGGCGTACAGCCGGTGCGGACGGACGTTCAGCAAACATAAAGCGCCATTCTAAAGCTGCAGGGAAGGCTAAGCGGGAAGAAATGGGGTGGGCGATGGGATTCGAACCCACGACAGCCGGTGCCACAGACCGGAGTTCTACCACTGAACTACGCCCACCGTGGTGCTATTAGTGTAGCAAATTCCAATACTTCGGGACGGTAGGGATGGCCGGGTGAGCCGACTGGTGAGCGCTGAGTTGCGCGAACAGGTTACCTACGAAAAGGTCCCCGCTAGTTCGAACAGCTTCCCGGTCCCCGCGGATCGCCGCAGGAGCCGCAGCCGCCCCCGCCAGAGGGCGCCGACTTCGCGAACGTCCCCTTGCCCTTGGCCGAACCCACCGCAAACGCGGAAAACTGCTGCTCCAGCTTGGAGCTGTCGCAGGCCGGGCAATGGGCTTTCTTTGACGCGCTCACGATGGTCTCAAACCGCTTGTCACACGCCTGGCACACATATTCGTAGATCGGCATGAGTCCATTATAGCTGCCACCGTCGGTCGGTTGAACTCGAATCCGGTATTCTAGATACGCCTTTACCCGCATGGACCCAGCGCAAAAATCTTCACCCTTGGCCGACGCGTTTATCCCCCGTCGCGGCATGAGTAATCCTCATGTGCAGACCCTCGCCGGGAACTTTCTTCCGCGGACGAACTTGTTGCCTCCACCCGAAGAACGGCTGTTTGATGTCGAGCCGGAGGTCCAGGTGTTATGCCATTGTCATTGGCAGCCGGAAAAGGTCAAGCATGAGGCGCTTACCGTCATCATCGTGCATGGCCTCGAAGGTTCCACCTCATCGAAATACGTGATCGGACTCGGCAGCAAAGCCTGGGCCAAAGGCATGAACGTGGTCCGCATGAACATGCGCAACTGTGGCGGCACCGAACAACTTACGCCCACCCTTTATCATTCCGGGCTTTCCCAAGATGTGGGCGCGGTGGCGCAGACGCTCATCGAACAGGACCGTCTGCGTCGCGTCGCGCTCGTCGGCTATTCCATGGGTGGGAATCTCGTAATGAAGCTGGCGGGCGAATGGGGCGGCAACGCGCCCAAGGAAGTCATAGCGGTTGCCGGTGTCTCGCCGGCCATGGATCTAGCTCCCTCTGCCGACGCGCTGCATGATCCCGCCAATCGCATCTACGAATGGAAATTTCTCTGGGGATTGCGCAACCGGTATCGCCGCAAAGTGCAGTTGTTCCCGCAGCGTTACGAGTCGCAATATGCCCGCTTCTATTCCACCATCCGCGAATTCGATCATGAAGTCACCGCGCGTTATAGCGGCTTTACCTCCGCCAGTGACTACTACGAGCGTGCCAGCTCTTCCCGCGTCGCGGACCGCGTTGCCGTTCCCGCGCTCGTGATCCATTCCCTCGACGACCCGTTCATTCGCATGGCGCCGGATACACGCGCTAAATTGCTCGCCAATCCGCACGTACGTCTCATCGAGACTGCCCACGGCGGCCATTGCGCATTCCTGGCCGAGGCCAATGGCCATGACTATGATGGCCGCTGGGCCGAGCAGGCCGTTGTAGAATTTTTTCAACAACAGCTCAACCCCTAACTTATGCAAGCCGACTTCAGCCTCGAACTCGGACGCGATGATCACGCGCTCGAAGTCCCCTGGTCCTCGGCCGATGGCACCCAGCGCTACCTCGACCTCAAAGCCCGACCCGAGTTGCTGCTTCACGTCCTGGAAGCCGCGGAGAATCGCGAGCTCGCGGAATTTCTGGTCGCGGTCAATGCTCCCCACTCCGCGATCGAATCCGCCAAGTGCGACACCTGGCTCTCCGATGAGATCCATCCGGAAGAAGAGATCTTCGGCGCCGCCTGGAAATTCGGCGGCTACGTCGACATCATTTTTTCCGCTCTCGAGCAGCGCGGGTCCCTCCCGCTCAGTCAGGGACTCGCCGAAGCAGTGAGCGCCTTGCTTCAGCGCGCGCCGGATTTCGCCGCTGCCGCTGAATTCATCGTTCGCCGCTGCTATTCGCACGTGTCGAATGACCCGGACCAGAGCGAAGCCGGTTACTGTGTCACGATTTATGTCAGCGGATTTGGCGACAGCGAAGACGATGCCCGGAAAAACTGGGCCATTGGATTAAAAGTAGTGCAGAATGCCCTCTTGCAGGCGCTGGCGCAGCAGCGCCGGATGGCCGGGCCGGCCTGAAGTGGTGAGCGCGGCAGGAATCGAACCTGCAACCGTCGGATTAGAAATCCGATGCTCTATCCGATTGAGCTACGCGCCCGGGAGGTGACCTTGCTCAATTCTAACAAAGGGCTTCGCTAACTCTTCTGACCGCTGCCTACCGATTGCAACGTGGTCGCGGCCCGCTGCAATTCCGTCTTCAGCTTTGCCACGCTGGCCATCAGCGCATTGGCTTTTTCTTCCAGCCCCCGTTGCTTGGCGGTTTCCATCATCCCATTCGCGCGCTCGTAGATGCGGTTCGCCGAATTCAGGAAATACGTCATGGTGTCTGCGTGGGGCTTCCAGAGATAAGCGGAGTTCTGCTTCTCGCGGAATTCGTGGATCTCTACTGCCAGCCGCGCCATCACTGCCACCATGTAACAGACCACATTGGCGAAATCCGCGCGAAAACTCTTCTCCTGGCCATAATCGGCGCGCAATGCCTCAGCTTCCGCGGCGGTGATGCTGAGTGAGCCCTTGGTCAGCGGGACCACGAAGCAGGATTTGTCCGCTACTCGGACGAAGGCCCGCAGCATATCCAGCTGGTTGCGTACCTTGCCTTCCTCCACCTCATTCATGCCGGCGACATACGCCGCCGACTGGATGCCTGCCGCCGGTCGCGCCCCCGCGGCATTCAAGGTCGGCGCCGATGAGAATGGCGTCTTCGGCGGGATGGGCGCGGCGGCGGCCGCGGCTTTTCCGCCGCGCTGGCTCTTGTTGTCCACCACTTTCTTGAACTTTGAGATCTTGTGGAAGTGCTCCTGCGCTTTGCCGTATTCCTGGGTCTTGATGTGGTCTTCTTCAATGTCTGCCAGGTGCTTGACGGTCACATCGCCCTCCACCTTGCTCATGATGCTGGCGCCTTCGCCTTGCACCTTCTCCGCAAAAGTCTTGAGCTGTTCGGTGGTGGCATGCAAGAGCTGGTCAAACTTCTGGCCGAAGATCGCGTTGTACACCGCCACTTGGCTGATGATGGTCGGGTGGTAGAACGACTCCGCAAAGCTCTGCTTGATGTCGCGCACCCGCTGCACAATGCCCGAATCCATCAACTGGTCGAAGGTGCGGAAGTCCTCGATCTCCTGATGGAGGAACTCGAACTCCTTGGCCAGTTGCGCGTGTTCTTCCCGCAGCGGAGGCAGATGCGCGTCCCCCAGGATGCGGAACAGCTCCTTCTCAAACTCCGCCGCTATCTGCGTGATGAAGTGATAGCGGTCGCCTGAATCCGGCGGCTGCTTCTTCCCATTCGGAGAATTGCGGAACAGATACGTGGCCATGAAGTCAGCCTTATCACGGTCCGCCTCGCGATGGCTGACCTTCTCCAGGAAGTAGCGGATGAGCGCCTCCGCCGTCTCGATGGGCAGATTGCCCTTGAGCGCATCGCGGATGGTCAGCGGCGCTACCGCCAGGTCCAGTACCGCCAGCCAGTGGCGAAGTACGCCGATCGACGTTGCTAATTGCGTGCCTTCGCGGCCCGGACTGTCTGCCTCCTTCGGCAACGGGACCGCGTGTCCTAATTGGCTTTCCAGCGTAGCAATGTAGAACTTGTGGACCGCTACCAGGTCCAGTAGTTCGCGAACAGGGTCTTGGGCCGGCATAAAAGGGTTCCTGATGCGACAGAGTCTGCTTCCGTTTGAACAATTGAAACCTGGGGGAGGGAATTCGTGACCAGTGTATTGCAGAAGTCAGGCAGCGACAAGGAAACTCGTATGCAGAACTATTCGGCGCCCACGAACTCTACGCCCACTCTGGCTCCGTCCTTATAGCGGACGATCACGTCCACCGTATTCGACGTTTGCGTATACGGCTCCATGATGGTCACGGTAAAGCGCGTGCCCACCTCCGGCGCCTCGGCTTCGGCCAAATAGCTGGCGTCGCGGGCGATGATCAGCATCCCGCCGCCGCTGGCTTGGCTTACCTTGCCCAGCTGTCGTCCGGATTCATCCACTGCATAGGCGGCCTCGGAAAGCTGTAGCCGGTCGTATTGTCTTCGGTTGATGGACATTGGCTGCGTTGTGCTACTTTCCCCCGAGCACGATCTTCGCGATCGTATTCAACTGCATGTTGCTGGTGCCTTCGTAGATCTTGCCGGACGTTTTTCCGAGGGCTCCGCGGCAAAACCGCTTTGCCCTCGCGCTGTGCTCGCGCTGATTCGGCGCTCGCTCCGCGCTCACCCTACTTTCCCCCGAGCACGATCTTCGCGATCGTATTCAACTGCATGTTGCTGGTGCCTTCATAGATCTTGCCGATTTTGGCGTCGCGGTAGTACTTCTCCACCGGATAATCCTTCACAAAGCCGTAACCGCCATACAGCTCCACCGCCAGCGAGCACACGCGCTCCGCCACCTGCGAGGCGAAGAGCTTGGTCATGGCTGCTTCTTTCACAAAGTTCATGCCGGCATCTTTCATGCGGGCGGCGTTGTAAACGAGCATCTTCGCGGCTTCCAGGTCGGTGGCGGCCTGCGCCAACTGGAATTGCACGCCCTGAAAGTCTGATATCGCCTTGCCAAACTGCTTGCGCTCTTGCGTGTATCGCGCCGCATGCTCCCACGCCCCGCGGGCCATGCCCAGCATCTGCGCCCCGATCCCGATGCGCCCTTCATTCAGCGTCTCGATCGCGATCTTGTAGCCCTTGCCCGGCTCGCCCAGCACGTTCTCCTTCGGCACCTTGCAATCCGTGAGGATGAGTTCACAGGTGCTCGAAGCGCGGATGCCCAGCTTGTCTTCCTTCTTGCCCACTACAAAGCCGGGAAAATCCTTCTCCACCAGGAACGCGGTGATGCCTTTGTAGCCCGCCGCGGCATCCAGCGTGGCAAACAGGATGAACAGTCCCGCCTCTTTGGCGTTGGTGATCCACAGCTTCTGTCCGTTGAGGATGTAGTGGTCGCCCTTCAGCTCGGCCTTGGTCTGCAAGGCAAAGGCGTCGGAGCCGGAAGCCGCCTCGCTCAACGCGTACGCGCCCACGGTATCGGCCGCTAGCTTAGTCAGGTACTGCTTCTTCTGCGTCTCGTTCGCCCAGCGCAGCAGGGCATTGATGCACAGCGTGTTCTGGACATCTACCAGCACTCCTGCCGACGCATCCACCCGCGAGATCTCTTCCACCGCCAGGATGGCCTCGAAGAAGGTGCCACCGCCCCCGCCGTATTCCTCCGGGATCTCAATGCCCATGATGCCGAGGGCGAAGAACTCGTCGATCAGCCCGCGGTCGAATACCTGCTTCTCGTCCATCTCGCGCACTAACGGGCGGATCTTCTCATCGGCAAAGCGGCGGATGCTGTCGCGAAAGAGCTGTTCGTCGTCAGAGATGGCCACCAGTGGCGGCGGCGCGGATGATTTCTGGAGTGTGGCTTCAGCCATGGGAAGTACCTCTTGCTCAACCAGGGTAGGAACCAACGATTCTAGCAGCCGTCAGCATCCCCCTGCCAGCGCTGGTTTCTGGTAAAGCAGCCATCGGCAGAGCGGTTGGCGCTACGCGCCGTCTTTTCGGCAAGACTGAAGTCGTGTCCTAACGAAAACTGCAAGAGCAAAATCCACCACGGAGCCACGGAGACACGGAGAAAGACAAGCTTGGGGAGAAGCAAGAGCAACTGCAATATCCAACGCGGAGACGCGGTGGAAGCTTGGGTGAAGCCGGTCATGCGGTGGCGTGTCCGTGGGATTGGCCGGATGGCGGAGTGACGGGGGGAGTCGGCGCAGAAGCAACACTCTTGGGTTGAGCGGT
>DATLCI010000221.1:0-24303 GCA_035526435.1 Terriglobales bacterium | reverse complement strand
TGCCGATGCCGGACAGGGCCCGGCTGAAGCAGATCATCAGCGCAGAGTTCCAACGACTCAGCCAAACACGAAAACTAAGTAACAAACTGGATGCGGCAGGACTCGATGCGATGGCAGCAAACCTTTGCGGGCTGACGGAGGAAGAAGCGGAGCGAGCTACGGGGCAAGCGATCGTGGCGCGTTATGGATTAGTCGCCGAATCGGTAATGGATGTACTCGAGGCCAAGCGGGAAATGCTGAAGCGCTCCGGCACCCTCGAATTCGTGGATGTGGCCGACACGCTCAGCTCGATGGGCGGACTGGACAATCTGAAGAACTGGCTGCGCAAGCGGCGCGCCGCCTTTGACGAAGGCGCGAAGGCGGCCGGGCTGGAGCCGCCGAAGGGCGTCATCATCCTGGGCGTCCAAGGTTGCGGCAAGAGTATGTGCGCGTGCGCCATCGCCGGAGAATGGAAGCTGCCGCTGGTGAAGTTCGACTCTTCGGCGGTCTTTGACAAGTACATTGGCGAGACCGAAAAGCGAATCCAGAAGGTCTTTCGCGTTGCGGAGCAACTAGCGCCATGTGTGCTGTGGATTGATGAACTGGAGAAGGTGTTTGCCGGCAGCGGGCCGGACTCCGCCTCTAGCGATGCCGGCACATCTTCGCGATTGCTAGGGGCCTTTCTAACGTGGATGCAGGACCGCAAGGCGCCCGTATTCGTGGTGGCGACGTCCAACAACGTGATGGTCTTGCCTCCGGAATTGATTCGCAAAGGACGATTTGACGAGCTATTTTTCGTTGACCTGCCTAACATCACTGAACGTAAAGCGATCTTCGAAGTGCAGCTCAAGCGACGGACCTTCGATCCCGGTAAATTCGACCTCATCCAGTTAGTAGCCGCGACGGATGGATATTCTGGCGCGGAAATCGACGCATCTCTGCAATCGGCGATGTACGCCTGCTTCGCCGACCGTAAGCCAATGTCAAACGAGGTCATCCTCGGGGAGATCAAGAACACGGTACCGTTAAGCCTTACCCGCGGAGAGGACATCGCGAAGCTGCGGGCATGGGCCAAGCAGCGCGCCGTACCCGCGACTTCCGGCGATCCCGCTCAAACCGCCTCGACTAAGTAAAAAAGCCTTTCCCCGTAGCCGTTACTTTCCCGGACGCTTGGCATCCAATATGAAGCGGAGGGAAGTGCGACGAGCGCGGAAAAGTCACGACGAAAATGGCTGCAACAAATCATTGACTTGGCCCGGTTGTTCGTCATACGCTTAGCGCCAATGGACGTGCTTTCGCCTTCGGGCGAGCATCGCAAACCCGCGGTAGACCCCCAACATCACAATCTTGTCTGTCATCGACCGGCACAAACGCGCCGGCGCGCGGCCTGGCGGCGAATGGCCGCCAACCGAGCCACGCGCGCTGCCTGTCGTAAACAGCAAAACGCATTCAATCCAAAATCGAAAACGACCCCGGAGGCGGGAACGCATTGAAAAAGAACCTGGAGATCACGCCCAACATCGAAACCTTGTTTGGTACGCGCGATGAGAACCTTCGCATCATGGAAGATGGATTGGACGTTTCCATCGATCTGCGTTCGAACTCGGTAGAAGTCTCAGGCCAGCAAGATGCGGTGGGACGAGTGGAGCAAATCTTTGCTGATTTCGAGGCCCTGCGAAAGAGCGGGTTCACTTTCCACAATGGCGACCTGGGAAGCATGTTGCGCGTTCTCATGGCTGACGCGGGCGTGACTCTGCGTGAATTGGCGCAGTCCGGCAAGCAGCGGTCCCAGGGCGTGCGGCGCGTAGTCCAGCCTAAGAGCCTGAACCAGCGTCATTACCTCGAACAGATTGAAAGCCACGACATGGTCTTCGGCATCGGTCCGGCGGGAACGGGCAAGACCTATCTGGCCGTCGCGATGGCGGTGAGCAGCTTGCTGGCCAAGAAGCACAGCCGCATCATCCTGGCTCGGCCGGCGGTGGAGGCCGGCGAACGGTTGGGGTTCCTGCCCGGAACCTTGCAGGAAAAAGTGGACCCCTATCTGCGTCCACTCTACGACGCGCTTTATGACCTGATGGAGCAGGAGAAGGTGGATAAGTTTTTGGAGAAGAATGTGATTGAGATCGCGCCGATTGCGTTCATGCGCGGGCGTACTTTGAATGACGCATTCATCATCATGGATGAAGCGCAGAACACTACGTCTGAGCAGATGAAGATGTTTCTCACGCGCATGGGCAACAATTCCAAGGCGGTGATCACCGGCGACATCACCCAGATCGACTTGCCCAATGCCAAACGCAGTGGGCTAGTCGAAGCGATGAACATCCTCGAAGGAGTGGACGGGATCGGCTTTACTCACTTCGATGATGGCGACGTGGTGCGACATCATTTAGTGCAGCGCATAATTCGCGCTTACGACGACCACAAAGAGCGCATGAGTAAGCAGATGGAACTTGAGTTAGAAACGAAACTGGACAATGCCTCCGCAATACCGAGTAAGGGAAAGATCCGTGAAAACGTGCCAGTCGTTGAACAGTAAACGGAACAGTGAATTGGAAAACAGGATCAGCACCAGGTGAGTGGTGGCGAAACGTAGGATAATAAGGGAGAGCTGAAGAAGCTCTCCCTTTGTTTTTTATGGCCGTGACGATCCAAGTAGATGCAAAAGGACGATTCAACGAAGCGGAGCTTCGTCGTTTCGGAACACGTACGCTGAAAGTGATCGGGTTGGAGGGCGACGTCGCCATCCTGGTGACGAGCAATCGCCGGATGCGGGAGTTCAATCGCTGGTACCGGCAAAAGGCCCATGCCACGGACGTTTTGTCATTTCCCGGTAATCCGAAACTAGACCACGCAGGAGACATCGCTATTTCGGCGGACATTGCGGCGCACAATGCAAAAAAGCTAGGCCACAGCCAAGCGGTTGAGATCAAGGTGCTGATCCTGCACGGAATCCTGCACTTGGCCGGCTATGACCATGAATCAGACTCGGGAGAGATGGCAGGGCTAGAAGACCACATCCGCGCCCGTTTGGGACTCCCTAATGCACTGATAAAAAGGACTTTAGCGGGTGCATCGCGGAAAAAGTCCGATGGATGGCGTAAACCCGCTAAAATAGGGAGAGCCCGAGCCGCTGCAACCGGCCGAAAGAAAGCCCCGCAAGGCCGGAGCACCTCCACTAAATGACCATTGTTATAGCCATTGCTTTGGCCGTCCTGTTAGCCCTGCTAACCCTAGCTTCCTATGTTGAGCGGATCTATACCGAGATGGGGAAATTCCTGTCACGGGAGTTCCAGGAAAACATTGAAGCCTATGAAGTTCAGGTGGAGCCACGCCTGCACGGCACGCGCGACCGCGCGCCGCTTTCCATGGCAGTACTGACCCAGCTCACGACAGCCGGGATCGCTATGGTCTTCTTATACATCGCGATGGTGGATGGAGTATGGAATTGGCAAGAGATCGCTGAATCCATTCTGGGCGTGGTGCTTTCGATCGTCCTCTGCAATCGGCTGTTGCCGTTCGTCTTTTTCACCCGGACGAAAGGCGAATGGCTGGTACCGTTCGCTCCAGTGATCCGAATCCTGGTTTATCTGTTGATGCCGATCACGGTAGTGCTGGGCTTCTGTTTACAGATCGCTGCATTGGCCGAGCCGAAGGAGCCAGTGGAAGCGGAGAGCACCTCAGAAGCCGTGGATGCACTCATTGAAGCAGGACAAGAAGAAGGCATCCTGGAAGAAGGTGACCGGGAGTTGATCCAATCCGTGGTTGAGTTCCGGGGTAAGACGGTACGCGACGTTATGACGCCGCGTCCGGAAATATTTGCGGTATCGGCGCAGACCACGATCGAAGAATTCACCGAGATGCTGCGGGACAAGCCGTACTCGCGCGTGCCCGTCTATGAAGGTTCTGTCGACCATATTAAGGGAATCGTCTTCGCGCATGACGTTTTGCAGATCACGGACGTGGATGCAAAGACGAAGACCGTGACCAGCATCATGAAGACGGCCCATTTCGTCCCGGAGACCAAGCACGTGCAGGACTTGATGCGGGAGATGCAGAAGCTGAAGGTGCACTCCGCCATCGTGATCGATGAATATGGAAGCGTAGCCGGCGTGGTGACCATAGAGGACTTAGTGGAAGAGATTGTCGGCGAGATCCGCGACGAACATGAAGTCCACGCTGACATCGTCCGGGAGAAGGACAATTCGTATATCGTGCCGGGAAACATGGATGTCGACCGCCTGTACGAGCTGTTTGGGGTACGGCTGGAAGTGGAAGCGACTACCGTGGCAGGATTGGTCAGCGAATTGGTAGGGCGCATTCCTAGTCCGGGAGAAGTGATCAACGATGAAGGATTGCGATATGAAGTCTTACAGTCCACGGACCGACGGGTAGAGCGCCTGCGCATTACCGCCGAAAATACGGAAGAAACGGCTGAATCCAATCAGCTGCGGGCCTGAACTATGGCCGACTTCCGCTCCGGATTTGTTTCCATCATTGGCCGTCCGAACGCGGGCAAATCCACACTACTGAATGCGCTGGTGGGGGAGAAAGTAGCAATCGTCACCCACAAGCCGCAGACCACACGGAACCGCATTCAAGGCATTGTGAATGTGAAGGCCGCCAAAGGCCGTCCGCAGGGGCAGATGATCCTGGTGGATACGCCCGGCGTGCACAAGCCGGAATCTCAACTGAGCAAGCGCATGATGCAGGAAGTATATGACGCCCTGGAAGGCCGAGACCTGATCTTGCTGATCGTGGACGCGACCCAGAAGTTCGGCACCGGCGATGAGTTTGTGCTCAAGCTGGTCCGCGAGGCCGGGGGCAGAGTGTTCCTGCTGCTGAATAAGATCGATCTTCTGCCAAAAGACCGGTTGCTGCCACTGATCGCGAAATACAGCGCAGAATATAAATTCGAAGAGATCATTCCTATCTCCGCCAGCAAACAAGAAGGCTTGGAAGTCCTGCTGACGAAGACGATCAATGCGTTGCCCAGCGGCCCGCGCTATTTTCCGCAAGACCAATACACTGACCAGCCGGAGCGGTTTCTGGCTTCCGAGATCATCCGTGAGAAGGTGCTGATAGCCGCAGGGCAAGAGGTGCCTTATGCGACGGCCGTGGTCATTGAGCAATTCGAGGAGAGCAAGAAGCTGGTGAAGATCTCCGCGACCATCTTCTGCGAGCGCGAAGGGCAAAAGGCCATCCTGATCGGAAAAGGTGGCGTTATGCTAAAGAAGATCGGCACCAGCGCACGGCTAAGTCTGGAAAAATTGCTTGGAACAAAAGTGTTCCTCGAATTGTTCATCAAGGTGGTGCCGGACTGGCGGCGGTCAAGGCAATTCATCGACGACTTGGATTGGCGTCGACAGATCGAAGGCCTGGGCACCCGGGCGGCCAAAGAATAGTTACGCGGCGAGGGAATCGTCGGCGCTGGGGTCGGGCAACGTGGAAGGCGGATCGCTGGTAGGAAAAGAATCAGCGATGGTCTTATCGAGCATTTTCTCTTTCAATTCCGCCCGATTATGGGTGGGGCGGTCTTCAGGGTCGCGGGCCTGGTCTTCTTCCGGTTGGCGAAGGATCAGTACGTTGGGCATAATGACCTCTTTTACTAAGAGTAGGAAGACGAGCCGGAGGTTGCGATTTATTCCATGATGGCCACGCGGCGATCCATCCATCTCACCGTGTTTGCCGTCCTGGCTGGCGTTGCTCTCAATGGCCAGGTGACGGTGCAACGACCTTGGCGCGGCGTCGTTTACACCGCGGAGAAACGAACGAACCCTCCGGAAGAAATCCATGCAGTGACGGTCGACCTCAACAAAGTGAGAGTCCGGACGGTGCCCGCGGGACCGGACCCGGATGGCCCTGGCAAATGGCAAACAACATTGATGCCGACCAGCAAAATCGCCCAGCGGGAAGAATTCGATATTGCGGTAAACGGGGATTTCTTTGCTATCCCCAGAGGCAAGGACGCGGAAGGAGAAGCTGCGCAAAAACTTTTTGAGAATGGCGTGCCCGCATTGGCGACAGGCCCGGCGATGACCGACGGAAAAACGTGGTCAACCGCCGAGAAGGCGAGGCAATGCCTCGTGGCTGACGTGAAAGGCCGAATCCATCTGCTGGAAGCAGCGACGCCTCCTCTGCGATCGAGCCAAGTCATCTGCGGGCGTGACTTTCTGGTGGTAGATGGCAAGGCGCAATTCACCGATGAAGGTGTGACGTACAAGCCCGGCGAATTTCGCAACGTCAATCCACGGACGGCGGTAGGGCTCGATAAAAAAGGCAAGCGCCTCTTCCTTCTGGTGGTGGATGGACGAAGTGAGTTGTCCAGAGGAATGACTTACGGGCAGTTGGCGGCGGAGATGGTGCGGTTAGGAGCTTACACCGCGATCAATCTGGATGGCGGCGGGTCGTCGACCCTGGTGTTGCGGGAGGCGAATGGTGCACTAAGAGTCATGAATAAACCGTCCGACAAAAAAGAGCGCGCAGTGGCGAACGTCTTAGGCGTGACCCTTAAGAAGAAGTAACTACTCCTTCACGCTGATCCCCAGCGTCTTCATCTTGCGATAAAGATGGCTGCGCTCCAAGCCCAGCACCTCAGCGGCGCGGCTCACGTTGCCATGACTCTCGTCGAGCTTTTTCAAGATGTAATCCCGTTCATAAGCAGCGCGCGCCTGATGGAGCGTAGAGAATTCGGACGCCACTTTGCGAGTGCCGTCGCGATAGACCAATGGGGGCAGGTGTTTGCGATCGATCTTGTTAACGGTGGGATTCATGATGACCACCCGCTCGATCACGTTGCGCAACTCCCGCACGTTGCCGGGCCAGCTATAGCGCATGAGAGTCTCGATGGCGTCTTCCGTGATCTCCTTGATGCGGCGGCTGTAATTGGCGCTGATCTCTTTCAAAAAATAGCGCGTGAGCGCGGGGACGTCTTCCTTGCGTTCCCGAAGCGGTGGCACGAAGAAGGGAATCACGTTCAAGCGATAGAAGAGATCTTCGCGGAAGTTGCCGCGGGAGATCTCTTCCTCAAGGTCTTTATTGGTGGCGGCAATGACGCGGACATCGGCGGAGATCTCTTCTTCGCCGCCTACGGGGGTGAAGCGCTGTTCGTCGAGGGTGCGCAAGACTTTCGATTGAGTCTTAAGGCTCATGTCACCGACTTCATCGAGGAACAACGTGCCGCCATCGGCCTTACAGAATTTTCCTTCCTTATCGTTGTTGGCGCCCGCGAAAGACCCTTTGCGGTGGCCGAAGAGTTCGCTCTCAATAAGATCTTCGGGGATCGCGGCGCAATTGACCTCTACAAAAAGATTTTCATGGCGCGGGCTTTGCGCGTGGATGGCTTTGGCGACCAGTTCTTTTCCAGTGCCGGATTCGCCATAGATAAGGACGCGTCCGGTAGTGGGAGCCATTAGCGCGATCTGCTGGCGCAGGGCTTTCATGGGCACACTGCTGCCGACGATCTCACTGCGGCTCTGAACTTGTCCCTTGAGCTCTTTGTTCTCTCCCCGGAGTTTGTGGGCGTCAATGGCATTCTTGACGAGAATGAGAGTGCGATCGAGAGAGAGCGGCTTCTCCAGGAAATCGAAAGCGCCCAGCTTGGTGGCACGGACAGCGCTCTCGATGGTGCCGTGTCCGGAGATCATGATGACCTCAGGGGCTGAGTCTGACTTCTTGATCTGCTCGAGAGCCTCGAGGCCGTCGATGCCCGGCAACCAAATATCAAGCAAGATGAGGTCGAAGCTCTTCCGGCGCAGTTCAGCGAGGCAGGCCTCGCCACTCTCGGCGACGGCGACTTTGTAGCCTTCATCTTCAAGGACGCCGCGCAGCGACTTCCTTATCTCGGGTTCGTCATCCACTATCAAAATGTTAGGCATGGGTGCTTTCTGGTTTGGGTTTGGGTGCAACGGTCAAGGGCAGTTCGATAATGAAGCGCGCGCCCATGGGTTGGTTTTTCTCCACGCGGACCGAGCCGCGATGTTCTTCCACGATACGACTGACGATGGCGAGACCGAGTCCGGTGCCGCGATCTTTGGTGGAAAAATAGGGAAGGAAAAGTTTTTCCTTCAACTGGTCGGTCACGCCATGGCCGGTATCCGAGACAGATATTTCCAAAACGTGGTGGTCGGCATCGGCGAGGAAAGAGGTGCGGATGTGAATCTCCTTCACCATGGAATCCCGCATGGCTTCAGCGGCATTGTCGACGAGGTTAGCGATCACCCGCTTGATGCCTTCGGGATCGGCCAAGGTGTCAGGCAGATTGGGATCGAGATCGGTGCGTACAGAAATGCCATCGAGTCGCTCATGGAAGAGCGCCAGAGCGCTGTCCACGATGTGGTTGATATTAGTGGGCTGAGGCTGGGCGGTAGGGAAGCGAGCCAAAGTAGAGAACTCATCGACCAGAGTGCGAACGGTCTCCACCGCACCGGAGATGGTCTCGGCACAGCTTTCGATCACGGCGAGCGAATTGCCACCGAAGGGAACTCCCGCTTCGTGGCGCTCCAAGTGCCGACGTATGCGCTCCGCTGAAAGAGCAATGGGCGTGAGCGGGTTCTTGATCTCATGCGCGACGCGGCGCGCCACTTCGCGCCAAGCCACTTGCTTTTGAGCATGCAACAGGTCACTGAGATCTTCAAACACAATCACGTAGCCCATTCGCTGACGGTCGTGCTGCAACGATGCCGCGGTGACTTCTACATGGAGTTCTCCGTTTTCAGTCTTGATCTGCATCTCGCGGGAGGAGGTACCCATACGGTCAGCGCGGCGCAACAGCCGTTCCAGGTCATGGGCAACGATGGGATCGAAAAGCTGGGTGACGGTGGAACCCGTGGTATTCCCTTCACGGGAGAACATTTTGCTGAAAGAAGCATTGGTATGGGTGACACGTTGGGCAGAATCGAGCGAGAGGACACCAGTGGGCACATTTTGCAGGATGGTCTCGATCTCACGACGACGTTGCTCGATCGCGTCATTGGCAGCCGTAAGGGCCATGTTCGTGTCGGCCAAGTCACGGCGCGATTGTTCAATCTGCACCCGGTTGTTCTCGAGCTCGGCGGCCATGCGATTGAAAGATGTCACGAGTTCGCCAAGTTCGTCTGCCGCGCGCACCTGCACCCGATAATCAAGATGGCCTTGAGAGATCTCATTGGTCGCAAAAGCTAACGCGGCAACGGGTTGGGTCACCAACCGAGCGACGAAAAGGGACAGCCAAGTGGCCGCGAAGAGGACGAGCACGGTAATCAGAAGAAGTTGCTGCATGAAGAGCCTGCGCGCGTTGCGACGGTCGCGGCCAAGCTCGTAATAGCGGGCATGATTGGCCTCAATGCTTTTCATAGTAGCGGCCAGCTTCGCAGGGAGCGGCATCGCCACATAGATACGGGCGTCTGCGCCCAGAGATTCGGAGCCGGCAAGGTATTCCGTCTCTTTCCATTGGATCCGCCGAAGCGGGCCCGAGGCCTGCAATGCAGGTTCGATCGCGGTAGCCATTTCCGCCACGGAAGCAGGCGTGTGATATCCGCGAAGCGACTCATGGCCGATACGTAGCAGGACAAAGCCCCCTTCCATCGCAGCACCGTGACGTTCGAGTAGCGCGCGAATCGCTGCGTCGTCGCGAGCTGAGACAGCACGCTGAAGCTCTGGATTGGATGCAAGCGCCTTGGCTTCGCCCTGGGCATTGGTGGCGGCATAGTCGGAGAGCAGCAAGGAGAGCCGCTCGGAGTCTTCCTTCAAAGCTTCGACTGGCCCGGAGAACCATTTGTCGATGGAACGGTTCATCAGCACGTAGGCGAACTGGAACATGAAGATGACTGGAAGGAAGGAGAGGATCAGCGCGCCAACGACCATGCGAGTCCGAAAGCGGGATCCGAGGACTCCCATGCGTCGTTCGGCATACAACTTGAAGAGATTGCGAGCCAGGATGAAGGTAAGAACGACGAACAATAGAAAGATGAGCGCGGACAGCGCGGCAAAGACCAGAGTCTGCTGCGGATTGTCCGGCTGAATGAAGTCTAGGTTGAGCGAAGTCTGAGAGAAGAGGATGAAGGATAGACCGAGCACGGCCATGCCCAGCCCAATGAAGACAGGGAGGCGCTTGCGCTCAGGTTGTGGTAAGGAAGCCACAGGTTTGCCGCCATTATAACGAGGAAAGGCGCACCGAAGCGCGCCTTCCAGGAGTTTCCGTGGCTTTCTTACAACATTCGGCTAGAGCAGGCTGAGTACGTCCTTATGCGTTTTCTTTTGGGACTCTGCTACTGCGGCGTAAGTGAGCTGGCCATTGTAGGTATTTACGCCTTCCTTGATGCCATTGTCTGCCTTGATGGCACCGCTGGCTCCTAGCTTGGCCAGCTTCATCACATAGGGAAAAGTCGCGTTGGTTAACGCCAGCGTGGAAGTGTGAGGCACCGCGCCGGGCATATTGGTCACACAGTAGTGAACGACGCCATCGACGACATAGGATGGATCGCTGTGCGTGGTGGGGCGAGCGGTCTCGATGCATCCACCTTGGTCAATGGCTACGTCCACGATGACTGCACCGGGTTGCATGTTTGAGACCATCTGCTTCGTCACCAGTTTTGGAGCGGCTGCGCCAGGGATCAACACGCCGCCAATGACAAGATCAGCCTCGGCCGTGGCTTTGGCAATGCTGTAAGAGTTTGAAGCTAAGGTATGGACCTTGCCACCGAAGATGTCGTCGAGTTCACGCAAGCGGTTGAGGTTGATGTCGATGATAGTAGTGTGAGCGCCCATCCCATTGGCGATCTTGGCCGCATGCGTACCGACGATGCCCCCGCCGATGATGACCACTTTGGCGGGAGGCACACCGGGGACGCCACCTAAGAGCACGCCGCGCCCGCCTTTTTCCTTCTCCAGATACGACGCACCGACTTGAACAGACATGCGGCCCGCAACTTCCGACATCGGAGTTAAAAGCGGTAGCGTATTCGCGCGATCGGTGACGGTCTCATAGGCGATGCCAACGACTTTCTTCTTCAGCAATTGCTCGGTCAGGTCAGGGATGGGAGCGAGATGAAGATAGGTGAACAGGACCAGGCCTTCGCGAAAAAGATTGGGCTCGTTGGCATAGGGCTCCTTCACTTTTACGACCATGTCGGCTTTGCCCCAGACATCGGCGGCCGTCGCTGAGATCTCAGCACCGGCTTGTTTGTATTCGCTATCCGGGAAGGATGATCCCGCGCCGGCTTTGGTCTCGACCAGCACCTTATGACCGCTGTCGACCAGCGCTTTTACTCCTGCAGGCGTCATGCCTACGCGATATTCGTTGTCCTTAACTTCCTTGGGAACGCCAATGATCATGATGGATATTTGCCTTTGATTAGATTGAATGTTATTCGCCAGTATCGATCTGGGCCCGTTGCAACTTGTCAGAATAATCGATGTAAACCGCCTTCCACTGGGTATAGAAATCCACGGCGCCCAGGCCTCCTTCACGGTGACCGTTGCCCGTAGCCTTCACTCCGCCGAAAGGCAGGTGAACCTCAGCGCCGATGGTGGGCGCGTTGATGTAAGTGATACCCGCGTTGATGTCGCGAATGGCGCGAAATGCCTTGTTCACGTCGCGGGTATAGATGGCCGATGAAAGCCCGTACATGGTGCCGTTGGAGATGTCGACCGCTTCTTCGACTGAGCTTACGGGTATGACGGTGGCTACCGGGCCGAAGATCTCCTCCTGAGCTACGCGCATCTTAGGATGACCTTCGCCGAGGATCGTGGGCTCGAAGAACCAACCATTGGCCGCGACGCCAGTTTTTAGACGATTTCCGCCAGTGAGGACCTTGGCGCCTTCTCCGGTGCCGATGCTGACATACTTTGCAGTGGTCTCCACTTGTTGCTGATTGATCTGCGGCCCCATCTCGTTGACCTCATCAAGGCCATTGCCGACTTTCAGTCTCTTCGTGCGCTCAACGAATTTGGAGACAAATTCGGAATGCGCCCCTTTTTGCACGATCATGCGGCTGGCGGCGGTGCAGCGTTGACCGGAAGTGCCGAATGCTCCCCAGACAGCGCCGTCGACGGCAAGGTCGATGTTAGCGTCGTCTAAAACGATAATGGCGTTTTTGCCGCCCATCTCCAGTGAGCAAGGTTTGAAACTTCGCGCGGCGGTTTCGCCAATGATGCGGCCTACTTCTGACGAACCGGTAAAAGAAATAGCGCGCACATCGGGGTGAGTGACTAGTGGTGCGCCGGCATCCGGACCGAAACCGGTCACGATATTCACCACGCCTTTCGGTAATCCCGCGTCGACCAAGGCGCGAACCAGATTAAACGTGGACAGCGGAGTATCTTCCGCAGGCTTGATCACACAGGTGTTCCCACAGACCAGCGCGGGGAAGATCTTCCATGAGGGAATGGCCATGGGGAAGTTCCAGGGAGCGATCATGCCGACCACGCCCAGGGGTACTCGAATCGCCATGGCGAACTTGTTAGGAAGTTCCGAAGGAACGGTAGCCCCGAAGAGGCGCCGGCCTTCGCCGGCCATGAAAAATGCGGTGTCAATCGCCTCCTGCACGTCGCCGCGAGTCTCTTTCAAGACTTTTCCCATTTCGCGGGTCATGTCGCGGGCGCAATCTTCCTTGCGCTGCTCGAGGATCTGGCCGGCGCGAAAGATGATCTCGGCGCGCTTGGGGGCCGGGGTCAAGCGCCATCTCTCAAAGGCGGTCTGGGCGGCGGCGACGGCATCATCAACATCCTGCTTTCCGGAGGCCTGAAAGACACCAACGACATCATTAATGTCGGCTGGATTCAGGTTTTCGAATGTCTTTCCGGTGCGGGATACGACCCATTCACCGCCGATGAAGTTCTTATAGACTTTCGCGGGCATCTTGCAGGGAATTCCTTAGATGAGGTAGCAAACCTTCAATCGTACAGGAATCCATAATGGATTTCACCTTTTGTGAGGGGCGAGGAAGGCACCATTCGTACATGGTCGAAGGTTGCATAAATGGATACATTGAGGGCATTTACCTATTTTCGCGGCCAGAAAGCGTATGGTATCTTGAAGTCACTCATTACCCGCGAAAGCTGACACATTGCCCCCGATCCGGCCGCGCAAAAAAGACGATGACACTACGATTGGCTGGGTAACAGTCACCTACCGCAGTGTGTTTCTTAGCATTTTGGCGCTATTGGTCATCGCTGGGGTGGTGCTTTATATCGCGTTTCCGGAAGCCAGCAAGACCCTCATTGGCAAAATCGACAAGATGGTGAGCGGGAGCGGGTCCGGTCAAAAGGGGCCCAAACCGGCTGGTGACCAAAAGGCATCTTTCACCATGCTGGATGGCACGGTAAAGGTGAAGAAAAAGAACAGCAACAGTTGGGTCGCAGCGGCATATGACCTTCCGCTGGAAAAAGGTGACGTCGTCCAGACGGGCCCGGAGGGCATGGCCAAGATCATCTTTGCCGACCAGACCAATTACACCGTAAAACAAGATTCATTGATCGTGGTGGAAGAGAACTCCACCAACGATGCGCAACAGACCCGCGTGGCGGTGAATGTGACGACGGGCATGGTAGATCTGGCGACGGCGACTTACTCGCAAGGTTCAAAGTCCCAAGTGATCGTGGCCGGCGCCACCGCAACGTTAGCGCCGGACAGCAGCGCGGTCGTGCGCAATGATCCCCGCGCCGACCAACACGAGATTTTAGTTAAAAAAGGATCAGGGGAAGTCAGCCGAGACGGCGAGATCGTGAGCCTTTCGAACTTCGAAAAGGTCTCTTTTAAGGCGGAGGCTAAAGGCATGACCAAGGACCGGGAAGTCGGTCCACCGACCTTGATCGATCCCTCTAATATGCTGCCGATCTTCGCGGTAGGCACCGCGCAGGTGAAATTCAGCTGGACTCCTCTGGATAATGTGAAGGCTTACCACATCCGAGTGTCCAAGAATCCTTACTTTACAGCGATGGTACTGGATAGGCGCGTTGCGCAACCAGAGATGCAACTCAGCGATGTTCCGGAAGGGAATTATTACTGGACGGTGCAATCGATCGACGACCGCGGACGCGAGTCGGTCGAAAGCGAGCGCAACAAGTTCAACGTGGTGCCCAAGAACACCGATGGCAGCTTGAGCCTGGAGCTTGAACCCTTTGTCCAGCATGGGCGTATCATCGAGGTGCGCGGCAAGACGGACTCGAGCGCCCGCGTGATGGTCAACGGTGGCGAAGTGCCTTTTGTTGGGGCGGACGGCAAATTCCGCTACCTGACTCCCCCATTGCCCAACGGCGAGAACATTATCACGGTAACGGCGCAAAACACCCGTGGTGGCGTGAGCACGCAGACGAAAAAAGTAGTGATCCAATAACTCTGGCCAAGGGTTGACCTGATTTCACGTCAGCGTGGGTCTGGCCCCGCTGCTTCACCTTCATCCAGCAATCTTCCCTGACCGGCAGTGCCGGGGGCTCAAGGTAGAGAAAGAGAACGCGGTATATGTCATCGAACGGTAATCAAACCTCCCGCACGCACAATCTTCGCTCGCTGTTCAGCATGTTCTCCAGTGACCTGGCCATTGACCTGGGAACAGCCAATACACTGGTCTTCGCCAAAGGCAAAGGCATTGTGGTAAACGAGCCTTCCATCATCGCGGTCAATAAGGTCACGAATGAAGTGGAAGCGGTAGGCAAAGAGGCCAAGGAGATGCTGGGCCGCACTCCGGGAAACATTGTGGCCATCAAGCCGATGAAAGATGGTGTGATCGCGGATTTTCGCCAGACGGAGAAGATGCTGAACTACTTCATCCAGAAGGCGCACAACCGCAAGATGCTGGTGCATCCGCGTATCGTCATTGGCGTGCCTTCAGAGATCACGCAGGTAGAAAAGCGCGCGGTCATGGACTCGGCTTATCGCGCGAAGGCCAGCGAAGTGTATCTGGTGGAGCAAGCCATGGTGGCAGCCATTGGCGCGGGCCTTCCCATTACGGAACCGAGTGGCAACATGGTGGTGGACATCGGGGGTGGAACCACGGATATTGCCGTGATCTCGCTGAGTGGCATCGTCTATTCGCGTTCGGTGCGCATGGCCGGCAACCAGGCGGACGAAGCCATCATGAATTATCTGAAGCGGAAATATAACTTGCTTATCGGCGAACGGACCGCTGAACAGATCAAGATGGAAATCGGTTCGGCCTTCCCGCTGGATAAGCCGCTTACGATGGAGATCAAAGGCCGCAACCTGATTGAGGGCGTGCCGAAGACTATTACCGTGGACGACAGTGAGATCCGCGAGGCCCTGAGCGAATGTATCGGCACCATCATGAATGCCATCCGAGTCGCGCTGGAACGCACACCGCCGGAGTTGAGCGCCGACATCAGCGACCGCGGGATCGTGCTGACTGGCGGAGGAGCGCTGATCAAGAACCTGGATAAGCGTATCCGCGAAGAAACGGGTCTTCCCGTGTCGATTGCCGATGACCCGTTGGCCAGCGTGGTGTTAGGTACGGGCAAGATGCTCAGCGACTTCAAGCTGCTGCGCAAGATCTCGATCGACCAGGCTTGGTAGAAGAATGAACGTAAGACCGTGAGGTGGGGCGATGCGCTCCACCTCGCGCTTTGTTAGAGCATGGACAACTTCTTTATCCGTTACCGCAATGAGACGTTCCTGGTCGCGATCCTATTCCTCCAGGTCATTGGGTTGGCTACGCAAGTCAGGGTGCCGACGAATGCCATGGCGGGCGCGGATCCCAGGGGCACGCGACTGATCAGAGTGTGGGCAGTCGGCCTCGTGGTCCCCTTCCAAAAGTTGTTCGTTTACAGCGGCTCCGGACTGCGAAATGTTTTCAGCAACTACATTGACCTGCGAAATGTGCGACAACAGAACCAGGAACTCCAGAATCAACTCAATCAGATGCGGCTGGAGCAGGCTCGTCTCCGCCAGGATGTAGAACAAGCCCGTCGCCTGCAGGAACTGCTGCAATTCAAAGAACAATTCATTGCGAAAACGTTGGCAGCGCAAGTCATCGGCACCAGCGGCACGGATCTTTCCCGCGTGATCTACATCGACCGCGGCGCCAAGGACGGGGTGGCCACCGGTATGGCGGTGATCACGCCGGATGGAGTGGTCGGAAAGGTCAGCCGAGCCGACAGCCGGACATCGCAAGTGTTGCTCATCTCCGACCCCTCCAGTGGCGCCGGAGTGCTCTTGGAGCGGCAGCGCTTGAATGGAGTGCTCAAGGGCACGGCATCCGGCATACCCGAAATCCAAAATGTAATGAGCGACGAAAAGATCCAGGTGGGGGATAGCGTTATCACCACCGGAGGAGATCGAGTCTTTCCCAAAGGGTTGAAAGTGGGAACGGTGGCCAGTGTATCTCCTGATTTCGAACGCGATCCTTTTCTTTCGATCAAGATCAAGCCGGCGGCAGACCTTCGACGATTGGAAGAAGTCCTGGTGATCACGGAATTGGGGGAGCGGGGGCCTAGCCTTTCTGAGGAGGGGCGTCCGGTGAGCGCCTCGGAGATGCTGGCGCAAAGACTACCGTCAGCGAAGAAGAAGGTGGATGAAGATAAAAAGGCACCTCTGAAGCCAGGCACTACAACCCCGGTGGGCGTAACGCCGCCCCTAGCGAAGCCGGCACCACCGAAACCCAAAGTTGTGCCGAACCCTGAGACGACTCCGCCGCAAGAGGGGACTCCTCGCTAGCCGTGGCACGCGTATCGCTATCCCGAGACGGTATCGAAGTACACCGCTTCAACCTGCTGGCGTCGATCGCCATACCGATCTTCGCCGTCTTTCTGCAAGCTTCGATCCCATTGCGGTTTCCTTCCTTCTCCATCTTCGATCTGCCGTTGCTGGTCACCATTTTTTTCGCGGTGGCGCGGCGCAACCAAATCGTCGGGACCCTGACGGGTTGCATCATCGGACTTTTCCAAGACAGCCTGACGCATCAGCCCTTGGGATTGTTCGGCATCGCGAAGACGGTGATCGGGTATGCGGCTTCATCCATCGGGGTGCGTATTGATGTGGAGAATCCGGGTTCGCGACTGATCATGACATTCGCTTTTTACCTGGTCCACCAAGGCATTTACCACCTGATCGCACGGAACCTGGCGCGGATGCCGGTGGCGTGGCATTGGGGGCAGGAGCTGGGCGCGGCGTTTGCCAATGCATTTCTGGCCGTCATCCTTTTCACATTGTTAGACCGGTTCAAACAGCGCGGGCGCTAACGCAGGGTTACGAGGTTTGCCCTAATGCAGATATCGCTGCGAGGGCTCATACTATGACAAGAAGAGGCGCAGCGAGTCGCTGAGCACCACCACCACCTATGGCCATCGGTCGCGAAGAGAAAATCCCGGCGTCAAAATTCACCGTCGTCCAGTACGGGGTGCTGGCCATCTTTCTTGTGCTGGGATTCGGACTTTGGCGGCTACAGGTGATCGGCAGCTCGCGTTATGAAACTCTGGCCGAGCAGAATCGCATCCGCACCATCCCCATCCTCGCGCCCCGCGGCAAGATCAAAGACCGCGAAGGGCGAGTCATCGTGGACAACTATCCTTCCTTTTCCGCGTTGCTGATCCGCGAGGATGCGCGCGACCTGGTGGTAAAGCTGCCGAAGATCGCCGCCGGACTCAACATGCCGGAGGAAGAGATTCGGAGCATCCTTCGCCGCATGGCGGGGCGAACGAAGTCCGAACCCGCGGTCCTCAAACAAGACATCACGCCCGATGAAGTGGCATTTATTGAGGCCAATAAGACAGAGCTACCGGAGCTAGAAACCATCATGGTGCATCGGAGGCTCTATCCGAAGGATGGATTCGCGGCGCACCTGATCGGATATGTGGGAGAGGTGAGCGAGACGGACCTGGACCGCCCACAGTTCGAGCTCTACAACCAGGGCGATATCGTAGGGAAGTCGGGCCTGGAATATCAGTACAACGATATGCTCATCGGCAAGGACGGGGCGCGTCGGGTATTGGTCGACACCCGCGGCAAAGAAGTTGGCCGCCTGAGCAAAACGCCCGCGGTTCCGGGCAAGGAGTTGCGACTGGCGATGGACCTCGATATCCAGATCGCGGCCGAAGAGGCGCTGGAAGGACACAACGGTGCAATCGTAGCGATGGACCCGCGCAATGGAGAGATCCTGGCGCTGGTCAGCCGGCCAGTCTTCGACCCCAATCATTTTGCCGTGCGCATTTCGCGCGACGAGTGGAACAAGCTACTGACCGATCCAGCGAAGCCGCTTATGAATAAAGCCATCCAAGCGCAGCTCGCGCCAGGATCGGTATTCAAGATCATCATGTCAGTAGCGGGAGTCCAGGAAAACATCACCCAGAATATGGTGGTGAACTGCGGCGGTGGGCGGGACTTTTACGGACGACATTTCAAATGCTGGGTAGTGGCAGAGCACCGCACGCATGGCGCGGTTGACCTGGCGAAGGCTATCTATCAATCCTGCGATACGTTTTTTTACACTTTGGGTGAGAGGCTCGGTATTGGCCGCATTGCCAAGTACGCGCAGGCATTCGGCCTGGGGCAGCGGAGCGGCATTGACCTTCCTGAAGAAGCTGTGGGCGTAGTGCCATCCGAGGAATGGAAGATCCGGACTCAAAAACAGAAGTGGTACGCCGGAGAGACCATTTCGGTGAGCATCGGACAAGGCGCGGTGACCACGACGCCCATCCAGCTGGCTCGCGCCATAGGGGCAATCGCTAGCGAAGGCAGGTTAGTGCGTCCGCACACGGTTATCGTCGACGCGCTGCCGGAAGAAGTGCGTCAACGGGTTGAGAACTTCAAAGAAACCTCATTGGTGGCGATCGAGCACCAAGGATGGGAAACCATCACCGATGCAATGGCAGATGTGGTCAACCCCATTGGGACGGCGCCGAGCGCCCACCTTAAAGATATTGACTTCGCGGGGAAGACAGGAAGCGCGCAAGTGATTAGCAATACTCTTCGATCAAAACTGAGCGGTAAAGAGTATCGCGACAATGGCTGGTTCGCGGGCGTCACACCACGTCGGAACCCCGAGATCGTGGTGGCTACGCTGATCGAGCAGGGCGAACACGGTTATCTAGCGGCGCGCATCACGGCGCAGGTGATTAAGGCTTTTGTAGAAAAGAAGCGACGCAATCAGGTTCAAACAGCTCAAGCAATGCCGTCGAAAAAAGAAGTAGAAGTAGGCGCAGTGTGGAGCGAAAGCGCCAGGGGGAACGATGGGCTGCATGGCGGGCGATTTAACGTTGCTTGGTCTAACGGACCTAGACCTGCGAAGCAGCGCTCACTTGTCCGAACTTCGCCGCCAGTCTCGGGAATGGGAGGAAACTAATGCGTAAGTTCCTCTCTTTCCGCGATTTTGATTGGGTGTTATTCGGTTTCGTGTTGGCCATAGCCGCGCTCGGGGTGCTCCAGATCTATAGTGCCAGCGCCAACACGAAATTTGCCGGTGTCCATGTGAAACAGATGTACTGGTTGCTCGCCGGCTTGGCAGCAATGTTCATCATGAGCGTGGTGGACTATCACTTCCTGGTGGAGAAGAGCCATTGGGCGTATATCGTTTCCATCCTGTCATTGATGGCGGTATTTGCCGTGGGGGTGACGGCATTGGGGGCCAAGCGCTGGATCCGGCTCCCCGGTATCGGATTGTTTCAACCGTCTGAGTGGGTGAAACTGGTTTTGATCATCGTGGTAGCCCGATACTTTGCATCCCTAAACCAACGAGACGTGACTTGGCCGGACGTCCTCAAAGGCATCGCTCTGGTCGCCGTCCCAATGTTCATGGTCCTAAAGCAGCCAGACTTGGGGACCTCTCTGACCTACCTGCCGCCTCTAGCCGTCGGGCTTTTCCTGGGCGGAATGAAGTGGAAGCACGCGGCGGTGTTTCTGATCGCGGGAGCGTTGATGGCTCCTATCGCCTGGAAATTCGTGCTTAAGCCCTATCAAAAGGAGCGGCTGGTTAACTTTATCCATCCTGAAAATGACCCGAAAGGGACGGGTTACCAAATTACCCAATCACTAATTGCCGTGGGGAACGGGGGCATTTTTGGCAAAGGGATAGCCCAGGGAACCCAGACCCAGGGCATGTTCCTGCCGGTTACCCATACGGACTTCATATTCTCGTCTTTTGCCGAGGAACATGGGTTTGTAGGAGCTATGGGGGTGCTGCTGCTATACTTCATCGTGCTGATGCGATTGGTCCAAAACGCCCAGACGGCGCCGGACCGCGTTGGCGCAATGATCATCATGGGTGTGGTGGCAATACTGGTTTTCCACATCCTGGTGAATGTAGGGATGGTGCTGGGCATGATGCCAGTCACCGGAATCCCGTTACCGCTGATGAGTTATGGCGGGTCATCGGTGATGTTCATGTTCTTGGCGTTAGGCATGGTGATGAATATCCGCATGCGCCGGTTCGTGAATTAGGCCGCCATCAAAAAGATTGCAAATCACGTTACGCTTTCACGTGTAAGAAGGCGAACCGGTTCAAAGGCGCAAGGCGTCAAACCGGATGAAACAGAGTTTCGCGGCACCACTGTGGGTAACGGCCCCGTCTTTGCATGAGTGGCCACACTGACCGATGCCGGCGCGATAAGGGCAGGTACAAGATTCCTAACCGATTCCCAGTACATACAAAAGTTGACGCCGCTCCGGCGCCAGCGTCCCTCGCGTCTCTCTGCGTCTTCCGGAACGTCTTTCCTGAACCGGCTCCACTCGGAGCCAGATGTCCAAGGAACTTTACGTAACTTCTACACCGCACGAGACTAAGCTTGCTGTGGTAGAAGATGACCAGCTAGTAGAAGTCTTTTTTGAGCGCGAGAACGAATACACTCTCGCCGGATCCATTTACAAAGGCAAAGTCACCCGCGTGCTCCCCGGCATGCAGTCTGCGTTCGTCGAAATAGGACTTGAACGTGACGCCTTCCTTTATGTCACCGACTTCCTGGAAGAAGTGGAAGAGGATGACAGCGAACCCATCAAGCTCCAGCCTCAAGGTCAAGAGAATGGAGAGCGCTCTGAAGGTGGCGAGCGTCCTGCTCGGCAGGAACGCGAGGAGCAGTCCGGGCGGCAGGACCGCCCCGGACGGGACCGCGGAGGCCGCCATCGCAGGAACAGACCATTTACCCAGCAAGCTGCACGCAATGCCGCGGCACCCGTCGAGGGCGGATTCACCATTGAGCATGACTCCACGGAGGGCTTGGACGCGGAACCTAGCAGCGCCATTGAAGCAGTGGATGCCCAACCGTTTCAAAATGTAGGATCCGAAGCCGCTGGTCAGGAGCAGGAGGGCGAATCTCGTGGTCCACGCCGATGGCGCGGACGTCGCGGACGGCGCCGCGGACGCGGTGGTGTTCCCGAATCTAAATTTGCCCAGCCGGAGGGAAGTGAGACTCCCCAACCGATGGAATCGGGCGCCGACTTTACTGGTGGCGAACAAGAACACGATCCTGATTCGCAGATAGCCCTAGGCGCAGATAATCAAAGCACGGTGGAAGCCAGCACCTGGGAACAGCCGGCAGAAGGCCGGGGACGTGAGCCCCGCTCTGGACGCCGAGAGGGCCGCCCTAGAGAAGATCGCGGAAGGGGTGGGCGTCTGGGTAAAGCTCGACCGGCACAGGAACAACTTACGCCTACTACTCCGCAAGCGGAAGACCGCTCTGCCGAAGAACGGCCCCAGCAAGAACGCAGTGAACGCCCACGAGAAGAGCGCCCCCGTCCACAGCCTATCGTTTTACCCGGGGAGTCGTTAGCTAAGTTTGGCCGGAAGCCTGAAGAACAGAAGACTACCGCTCCGCAGCAATCTGAAGCTCGCACGCAGTTGCCGCGTCCATCGACGGAATACACCGCTCCTACCGGGTTGACGGCCGCTGGAGTATTGGCGGGAGAGACATTGGCAAAGTATCGCAATCGTCCGGCGCCGGGGGATGAACAGAAGGCGGAACCGTTGCGTTCGGAACAGCGGCACCAGCCAAAGGTCGAACCAGCCCAGCAGCCTTTAGCTCCGGAGCAGCCATTAGTGGATGAGCCCGACGAAATCGAAGAAATGCCAGGTGATTCAGTCGCGGAGCAGCCGCTCGCGACGCCGGTACCCGTAAACAGCACAGCAGCAGCCCCGCCCGAATCTCAGGATGAGCTCATCGAAGAGGAAACTTCGATGCAGCAGACCGCAAGTAACAGTGAAACCAGGCCCGAGCCGGCGGCTCAAGGCGACTACAAGTTCCACCCGGGCCAGGGTGTGATTGAAGAAGAAGAGATTGAAGATGAAGAGCACGAGCTCACGCCATTCAGTGAACATTTAGAGGAAGGCGAGTTCGAGGAGTTGGAAGAAGAGACATTAGAACATCGTGAAGACGATGTACTAGCCGCCGGAGAAGGACTTGCCGAGGCGTTCGCCCTCAGCCGCGCGGAAGTGAAGCCCGAAACCTACATGTCAGAGGAGGAAGAGGATGACGACGAAGAGGAAGATGACGACCCCTCTGACGGCTCCGATTCTGACGATGAAGATGAGCTTTCGGAAGATGATGAGGAAGGAATCGAAACCGAAACGGACAGCGAAGTTTACGCTGCCGACAACGATACTGAAGGCCAGACCACGCTGGATCCTGACGATCCAGAGTACGCAGGTCGGGCGGAAATGCGCAGCGCACCCGGCACCGCCGGCTTCCAGCAACGCAGCCCGGAACGGGCGGGACGTTCGGAGCGTCGCGGAGGTGGTCGCGATCGGGACCGCAGCCGACGCGGTGGGAAACCCATGCGTCGAGGTGGCCCGCGGCGCAATATCCCTCGCGGACCGCTGCCCCAGATCGGCGAGTTATTGAAGGAAGGCCAGGAGATCCTGGTGCAGATCGCCAAGGAACCCATGGCAAAAAAGGGCGCGCGCATCACGAGTCATATTGCGCTGCCTGGCCGCTTCCTGGTGTTCATGCCAACAGTAAGTCATACGGGAGTCTCGCGGAAGATCGGTTCGGACGAAGAACGACAACGGCTGAAGCGGATCTTGCTCAGTGAAAAAGGACAAAGCAATGGCGGATTCATCGTCCGCACGGCTGCCGCCGGCGCAAGTGAAGAAGATCTGCGCGCTGACATTCGCTTCCTGATCAATCTCTGGAATGAGATCAAGCAACGGGCTGAGACGAGTAAGGCCCCCGCGCTGATTTATCACGACCTAAACCTGGTGGAGCGCATTTTGCGCGACCAGGTAACGGCGAACTTCAGCCATATCTGGGTGGACACCGAGCAGGAATACGAGCGCATCCTTCGCTTTGCCAGCCGCTTCCAGCCGTCTTTGGTGAAGCGAGTGAAGCTTTACAGCAAAGACACGCCACTCTTCGAGCAGTTCAACATCCAGGAAGAGATCAACAAGGCGCTGAAATCGAAGGTCTGGCTGAAGAGCGGCGGATACATTGTCATCAACCAGACGGAAGCCTTGGTCGCGATCGACATCAACACGGGCAAGTACGTGGGCAAGACGGGCCGACTCGAAGACACGATCGTGAAAACGAACCTCGATGCCATCAAGGAGATCGTGCGGCAGATCCGCCTGCGCGATCTGGGTGGGATCATCATCATCGACTTCATCGATATGGACGAGCGCAAAAACCGGCAGAAAGTCATGCAGGCTTTGGAAGCGGAATTGAAGAACGACCGTTCGCCTTCCAAGGTATTGCAGTTCAATGATTTTGGATTAGTGGCGATTACGCGCAAACGTGTAAAGCAATCGCTGGAGCGCACATTAAGTACGCCCTGCGTGTATTGCACCGGCACAGGCATGATCAAGAGCGTGGCGACCATCTGTAACGAGATTTACGTGGAGATGCGCAAGATGAATCGCCACTTGGAAGGCAATCAAGTCATGTTGCGCGTGAACCCGGAAGTGGCTAAGGCACTGAAAGAGAATCAGGGACGTTGGCTCGTAGAGATGGAAGAACTGACGGGCAAGAGCTTGATCGTGAAGAGCGACCCTGCGCAACATCAAGAGCAATTCGACATCCAATAGTGACGGTATCGTCCCATTTCGGGCACCCAACAGGGTGCCCTTTTTTATTCACTGGCGGAATACGATTGACTTTAGCTGACTTAAGACTAAACTGGGCGGCAAATCCTTCCCCAATCACTCGGACGCTTGTTCGACTACATTCTAAAAGGAGCCTTTCCATGGGCCAGTCTTCCCGTTGGGTCTTGTGTATCTTGATATTTTTTTGCTCGATCAACCTTTTTGCGCAAGAAACTGCCGTTGCTGGATCGGATGATTCAGCCGCTGGTCGCGCTGAGACCACACAAGGGACGCGTAGGGTGCCGCGAGTAATCCGATTCAGCGGAGCATTGCGGGCCGCCGCCGAAGAGGGACGGACCGGTATTGTCAGCCTCTCGTTGGCGATCTATAG
>DATLCI010000219.1:0-7890 GCA_035526435.1 Terriglobales bacterium | reverse complement strand
GTCTTCAGAAACTTTCCGATCCACCAGCCATCCATGAATTTGAATGGCGTTTCGCCGGTGGAGTAGTGTCCGCAGGGCAGAACTCTTACCTGGTGCTCGATGCGATGGGCGGCGAACTGCTCGATCACCTGACGGGAATATTCCGGCAGGAAAGTCAGGTCATACGTCGCATAGATGACGAGCATCTTCTTTTGCTTGGCGGCGAACTTGTGAAAGTAGTTCATGGGGCTGATAGCGCCCCAGACCTTTCTCAGCCTTTCGAGATCCATGACCGGCTCGATCCCCGCGCGCACGTGCCGGGTTGATTGCCCGGTCCAGACCACATCCGAAAAATAAGTGGAGGCATGGTTAAAGGCGTTTACCTTGATGCGATCGTCATGCGCGCTAGCCAGGAAGGCGTAGCAGGAGCCAAGGCTGGTGCCGACGATGCCAAACTGCTCATAGCCCATGGACTCTAGCCAATCGAGGGAAGCGCGAGTATCAATGACGGCTTGGCGAGTGGCGTCGATGGTGCGCCCGATGTTGGAAGAGACGGCAAAGTCGGAGCGCTGAGTGTCAGCGGGCAGTCGGCGATCGTGATACGGCAGACTAAGCCGGAGAGTAGAGAGTCCCAGCTTGGCGAGAATCCGGCACAGAGCAAGGTAACTCTGCGGTTTTGAATTCCAGTGCGGCAACAGGATCACCGCTTTGCGGTTGTGGGTCTTCGCCGGGAACCAGCGCGCTGAAACAGTATTGTTAACGGGGTGGGGCGTTGTCACAGGAGAGCTGAATTCGACGAGATGGCTGGCCTCGCGCTCACCGGGCAACACCCGGGTAGAAAGTTGAAAGTCGGAGGGCGGGACATAAGCGAAGAAGTCATCACTATGGGCGATGATGCGGTGGTTCAACTCCTGGAAAAAACGCTCATGGACAGCCGACGCGGCCTCCGGCGCAGGTAACGCTCCTTGTAAGCCGCGGTCAACGAGTGGCCAATGGGTGGTCCACTCCTCGCCCCACTCGAAGGGTCGAACCACGCGATTATTGTCACGCGTGGTGAGGCGCGTCTCCCAATCGAACATGTACTTGGAATAGAGCTTGCGGATATTCGGCTCCGACGATCAAAGCTAAAATGAAGGTGTATCTCTAGTGTAGAAAAGTCAAACCCGCGTGTCTACGCCGGAGGCTTAAACGGCGCGACGCAAGCGTAGATCATCGAGGAACCAAACGGCCGTCTCGTGTGCTTCATTGAAGGAGTGGGCTTGTCCCAACCCCAATACCTCATTGGTCTCGCAGTCTTGTACCACCCAGTGAAATATGGGCGCCATGCGATCACGGATGATGTCGCAGATCAATCCAGCGCGCAGAATGCGAGTAACGTTCGCCGCGCGGGGCTCGACGGCCGACGAGCGGGGCTCGGGAAAAAGGCGCAGATTAGACGAGAGTGGATTCATCGCAGCCCCGGTGTACAGAGGATTAAGATGCCACCCTTAGTAACGCGGTTGTTAACAGCAAACCAGTAACTATTCGACGTAAATGCGGGGTACACGAGCGGAAATGTTACACAGTATCTCGTAGGGGATGGTCTGAGCATGGCCCGCATGGTCCCACGCGGTGATGGATCGCTTACCTGATTCGCCGATCAGGATTACCTCATCGCCTACCTCAACCGATATGCCGGTAACGTCCACCAATGTTATGTCCATGGAGACATTGCCAACGATGTTGGCGTAATCCCCGCGGACGATAACGCGGCCGCGACTGGATAAGTGTCGGCTCAAGCCATCACCATACCCCACTGGGAGTGCGGCGATCCGCGCCGGCGACTGGGTGATATAAGCGGCGCTATAGCCCAATGCCTGACGCGCGCCTACATCGCGCAACGAGATGATGCGCGTCTTCCACGAGAGCACCGGCTTAACCGGCAGATCACGCGAGTGGTCGGGGTGGCCACTGACCACTGACATAAACGGAAGGTAGTAACCATATAGCGATATCCCGGGACGAACCATGTTGTTCCATGACTTTTCGCGGCTGACGATAGCGGCGCTGTTGGCCAAATGAAAATAGATAGGTGAGAGTCCGCTCTGGACGACTTGGGTCACCGCGCCTTCGTAACGCAAGATTTGCGCTTCCACGTCCGGACTATCGATGACGTCGGCGGAAGCCATGTGCGAGAACAGGCCCTCCAACATGACGAAGTTAGCCGAGTGGAGCGCTTGAATCATTATGGGAAGATCGGAAACGCTAACGCCGAGCCTGGCCATCCCGGTATCGACTTTCAAATGAACGGGAACCGACTGAGGAGCCTTGTCCATCTTCTCGGCAGCGTCTTCCAGCAATTGGATCTGCTCCCAGTCCCAGATAGCGGGAGTGAGGTTGTATTCGATGACCGCTTCCTGTTGTCCCCGCCAGAAGCCGCTCAACAAAAGGATGCGCCCGCGAATGCCGGCCTTGCGCAGCTCGACGCCTTCTTCCACCGAGGTCACCGCGAACCACTTGGCGCCTTCCTTTTGCAAAGCCTGGGCGCAGGCAGGCGCGCCGTGTCCGTAAGCATTGGCTTTCACTACCGCGCAGACGAGCGCGTCCGGCGCAACGTAATCGCGGACGGTGGAATAGTTATGCTGGAGCGCGGTGAGCGAAACTTCCGCCCATGTTGGACGCATGTTCATGCGGTTTGCCTAAGTCGAGCGAGCGCGGTTGAAGTGAAAGCGGTGCGATTATAGCGAACCACGACCGCCGAGTCCGTTAATCATTGACCAGACGAAGCCCGGCACTCTCCGTCACCGTTTGCCCGCGACGCTTCTTGGCGGTGACGGTCTGGGTCAGGACAGAAGAGGTGCTACTCGCGTAGGTAGGGTCACCTCCATAGACCGCAGTGATGGAATGGGAGCCGACAATCAGCGCCGAAGTGGAGAATGATGCCGAGCCGGAAGAGATGCCAGCAGTACCAATGGTGGCCGCGCCGTCTTTGAAGGTAACAGTGCCGGTGGCGAGATTGGGGGCGAGGGTGGCGGTGAAGGTCACCGCACTGCCAAAGTCAGACGGGTTGAGACTGGAAGCGATGGTGACAGAGCTGGGAGTGACGCCCGATGATTGATTAACAGTGAGAGTCCCGCTGGAGGTTTGGCCGTCGGGATTGGTCACTTGCATGGTGTAACTGCCAGCAGAGACGCCCACTGTATTCAGACTCAGATTGATGGTGGTGGGATTGACGTATGTAGCGCTGTTCACGACGACGCCAGGGATACTGACCCCGAGCCGACCGGCAAACCCCGCGCCAGGGTCAAAGAAGCCGGACCCGGAAGAGGAGGTACCGCTAAGGGTGACGGGCGCCGCCGCGAGCCCGTTGAACACGCTAGCCGCGTTCACGGATGCAGGCGGAGGCGCGATCAGTTTGACGATGCGGACGGCGTAGGAATTGGACGCGTCACAAAACTCCTGGATGGTCCACATGGTCATGTCATCGTTGGGATCGAGGCTGGTGTAGGAATAGTCGCCCCAACGCCGACCAAAGCTACCGCCAGGATCACTGGTGGGATTGTAAGCAGTGGAGCTGACCGTGTAATTCGTGGGCGCTTGCATGGTCCCCAACGCGTCAGACGAAAGGCGCCCGGTGGTCGCCGCATTGATACGGTCGTTAGTGCCAGCGGTACTAAACCCGAGAGCGGTATGTCCCTGCCCGGAGACCATGATGCTGGGTATCCAGTAATTCAACTGGGCAGTGTCATTTGAGGCGGTAGCCGCGAAAATAGTGCTGGCTTGAACGAACGACGGAGTGCCGGGGCTGGCGATACCGCTGATCTCATACCAGCGGGTGGCGTTGCGAGTGCGGGTGCCGAGGGCATTGCCGGTGTTGTCGACGCCGATATTGTGTGCGGTCCAGAGACGCCCGTTGCGGAAGTGGGCGGCGAACAAGCGGTCGTCGAGGGCGTCGAGTTTGCGGGTGGAGGCTCCGGTGCGTCCCAGATGATCGACCAGCAAAGGATATTGCGTGGGCAGCGGAGTCGCGATGGAAATATTTGCGGTTATGGCGGGCGTGCCGCCCGGATTGGATACACGCCGCAGCATAAGCGTGCTGAAGGTGGCATTGTCCACGCCGATGAAATATCCCTCGGTGGCTGTGGGGTCATAATTGTCAACCCCCTGGGGGGTATAGGGGCCCGCTGCGGTGGAAGTTGCAACCAAGCCGCGAAAGGCAGTCACTGTGAGCGTGCCGGCGAGCAGATCACTTTTGCGGACCACGTAGCCATCTGTGCTGGTAAAGCTTTGCGGGCTACCGCAGAAATTATTGCCGCCAATGTAGAGCGCATTGGCATCGATGCCGAGTGTGGGATAGTCCATCAGGCAGGTGCTGGAGATGGCGGGAGTAAGAGTGTCGATCGGAATAAAGAAAAAGGTGAACAAGGTCGAGAGCGTGATGGTGCTGCCGTTGCTGACGGCAAGCAAGATGCGATTGGGAGTGCTCACATTGATGATGACGAAAAACCAGCGCTGGGAGAGGCGGTCATAGCGGATACGGGGGTCGCTGGTACCGGAAGCATTCCGCACGGAGTTAAAAAAAACATCAGTCGTGGCATTGATCACTCCATCCGCTATTCCGGTGGCCTTATTGAAAGAGACGATGCGATTGTTTACCATCACGATGAATTGCGTCGGCCCTACTGCGCCCATGGTGTCTGGCGGAAAGGCCAGAGTAGGATTCGTGCCGCTGAGCGTGGCTCCGGTGAAGCTCGTTCCCAAGGTCTGCGCAGTGAACCTGGTGGAGCCGCCGGGTTTGGCGAGCGGTTGCAGGGACGAACGCGGAGGCCAGTGCGCGCCGCGTCCGGCGCTCGGGTTCTGAGGGTTTCCGCGGCGACGCTCGTTGCGGAGAACTTCTTCCTCGAATTCGAGCGGCTGGCGGGGAGTACGTCGGTCGCGCTCCTGAATATCCTGCAGCGATTCGCGGACCCCCGGCGCGCCACGCGAGGGAATCCCGCGAGTCTCCGCCGGAGGCTGCTGCCCGTAAAGCGTCAGCCCGAGGAGGAAAACTAATAAAAGAAAGAGCAGACTCAAGGAAGTCCGCATCAGTTGACCGTGGCCTTGATCACGACTGTGACCCGATGCGCGCTGCCGGTACCGCCGGTGACGTAGAAGTCGAGCTTATCGTTGAGTCCAAGAGCGGCTTCCCCGCTCACAAAACCTGTACTCGTGGCGCCGGCCGCGGTGCAGGCCAAATCAGAGGAAAGCAGGTTGGTAGCAGAGCCATCGTCGCGTTGGAGATTGATGGTGGGGGAACCGAGATCGGAGATGCAAGTCACTTGGTTGATGGTCATGGGGCCGACCACGTTCATGTAAATCGTCTTCTCGCTGTCAGTGGTCTGAAGAAGATTGCAGCTATCGCATCCGGCGATGTAGTTGATGCCGCGAACGGCGAGCTTGGCTTCGGCAGCTTGCGCCCTGGTCGTCTCCGTATCGGCATAGGTCTTAGTGGCCAGGGTTGAACCATCGCTCAAGTTTGCCGTGGATGGTTGGGCGCAGGTTAGCGCGCCGGTTGCCGCAATGTCGGTAACAAAACGATTGGCGACGCAGGCCGGCGGATCGGAAGCCAGCGCGGCGGCCATAGTTGCCGAGGCCGCAGTCACTCCGGTCAACCCGGCACCACTGCCGGAAAAGCTGGTGGCGGCGACGGTACCAGTGGCGGTGATGTTTCCGCCAGTAGTCATCCCAATGACCTCTGTGCCGGCGGAGTTACGAGCACTGATGAGTCGCGTGCCGCTCGCATGGCGGTTCTGCACGACCAGGGGCTGGGCGGTGCTGCTGTTGACACCCGCATAGATACCTGTTCTTTCTGGGAAGGTGGGAAAGCCGCCGAAGGCGCCTACATCGTTCGCGACTGATAAACCTAAAATGGCCGCGCCAGGATTCCAGGTGTAGCCGATCACGCCAAAGGATGTGTCCCCCGGGGCACTTGGGGCGGCGAGGGCCACGGCAAAAATGCCGGTGCCATTCGAACTTTCAGTGCTGGCGTAAACCGCGGTGGTCTGGCCACCGCTGGTGCTGCTGGCGTTGGCTTCAATCGCGCTCCCCAAGGCGTGGGAGTTGGTGATGTGGACCGAATCCTCGGCGCTGGTGATGATGTCAAAACCTTCTGCGGTCATGCGGCCATTGATTTGCAACTTGGAGACTGGATTGCTCAGGCCCATGCCGATGCCGATTCGCAATTCCGAGCTCACCAGCTTTTCAGTGATTATGGAGTCAGTCAAGGTATCGGTGGCGCCGAACTTGGGGATGGAGTCAATAGTGCCACCACCGGTAGCGTTCACAATGCCGGCATCGAGAGATTTGGCGGCGGCGCCGCTGAGGGCGGACCGCTTGGCGCGCGTGCCGGCAACTACCTCATCGTCGTTCGACGCTTCTTTCAGGATGAAGGCGGAGACGGGAAGGCCCCCGAGGGTCTCGGCATCCTGCGCTTTCAGCGCGTAAGGAACACTGAGCAGCATTACGCGGGTTTGTTCAGCTTCCGCGTCGCCGAGAACCTGCACGCCCAGCCAGCGCGCGGCGTTGGCGGAGAAAATGTCAGCAGGAACTTGATTCACGGAACCGAGCAGAACGGTGTAGCGTCCTTGCGCGTCGAGTTGCACGTTGTGGGTCTCATGCCAAAGCGGCGCGCCACCTGTGGGCTCGCCATAGATCGCGAAGGTGACGGCAATGCTCCCGATGCGCGCAGCGTCCGCGGGATCCGACAAAACGCCGCTGTACTTGATGACGCGCGGAACAGTCGTCTTGCCGGAGACGATGGGAACGGCGGGTGATTGGGCATGCGCGTCAAGAGGAAACGCGGCGCAGAGGGTTACGAAAACCAGCAGGCGCTTCATGGACGTGTCCTAGGGCTTCTAGACTAAAACCTGGCGAAGGGGGGCTTCAGGCGTAGTTTCAAGGAATGGCGAGCCAATGCCAAGCGGAAAATCGCTTAATTCGCGGTTTTGTTAACCCCAGAAGCTAGTATTCCTCCGGCGATGGGCCTACATCGCCAGCGTAGTTCTCAAAGCGAGTGCTCTTCTTGATGAAGGCCATCTTGATGGTGCCGGTCGGGCCGTTACGCTGCTTGGCGATAATGATCTCAGCCATGCCTTCGAGCTCAGGATCGTCCTGCTTGTAAACCTCTTCGCGGAAGATGAAGGCGACGAGATCCGCGTCTTGCTCAATGGCGCCCGATTCACGCAGATCGGAAAGTTGGGGACGGTTGTTGCCGGTGCGGCCTTCGGGAGCGCGGCTCAGTTGCGAAAGCGCGACCACGGGTACGCGCATCTCTTTGGCGAGCGCTTTCAGCCCGCGGGAGATGGCCGAAACTTCTTCGTTACGGTTGGTGAAGCTCTTTCCGTCGGAACGCTGGGCCGACATGAGCTGCAGGTAGTCGACGATGATCATGTCGATGCGCTCTTGCGATTGTTGGAGACGGCGGACTTTGGCGCGCATTTCGCTGAGCGAGATCCCGGGTGTGTCATCAATAAAGATAGGCGCCTGGGCAAGCGCTTCCAACCCGGCTGCGAGCTTGGCGTGGTCTTCGCGCGAGGTGAAGCCCGTGCGCAGGCGGTGAGAATCTACATGCGACTGCGAGCACAACATGCGCAGCAGCAATGACTCCTGTGACATTTCCAGCGAGAAGACGGCGACAACTTTTTTGTCGCGTACGGCGGCGTTCTCCGCGATGTTAATGGCGAAAGCGGTCTTACCCATGGAAGGACGAGCGGCGATGATGACGAGATCGGACTTTTGCAATCCGCTAGTCATCTCGTCGAGCTTTTCGTAATGCGTTTCGAGGCCGGTGATGCGGTGGCCGCGATTAACGAGCGCGTCGATGGAGCCGAACGAGCTCTTTACGATCTGGGGAATGTTCTGGAAGCCCTGGTTGATGCGGTCTTCCGCGATCTG
>DATLCI010000216.1:0-5453 GCA_035526435.1 Terriglobales bacterium | reverse complement strand
AACTCCTGCTTTGCCAGTCCGCGAAAATTCGCCTTCAACTCGCGACGGAAAGCGATCTGCTCTTTCGCGAGCTGATGTTTGGCCACGAGCCCTTGCTCTTCTTCTGACAGGTTGCCCAGTTCGAGCCCCGGCCGGCGATATTCCGCCGCCCACCACCAGGGCAAAAAATGTCGCATCATGCCGGTCTCAGATGAGCTCTGCCATTCGCGATAGAAGCACCCCGCGCTCCCATTGGGCGTGGACTCCAACACGATCTCGCCGTTAGGCGCCACCGCCGCCCGCAAAGACGCCAACGTTCCCGCCGCATCGCGCGGCCAGCGCGCCACCTCGGACGCATGCAGGTTCTGTATGGTCAGCCCGCGGCCTGCGTCGGGGTCTGCCGCCGTCTCTACCCGGTATTCACTATCCAGTTCGGGGAAGACCATCTGCCGCACATTCGCATGCGACGTGCGCAATGGCCCGCATCGCAGACGCTCAGGCAGGTTCTCCCAGAAACGCCTTACGATGCGGAAGATCTCCTCCGCCGACCGTTGATCATGCGCCACCAGTACGCTCAGCGTGCCCCGGCGCGTGATCGTAGCCAGAAAAAACCGCGCTGCCACCCACGTGGTGATCCCCATCTGCCGGGCTTTTAGCACGATGTTTCGCCCGCGGCAGGTGCGCGAGAATTCCCGCTGTGCCCGGTTCGCCTTCAGCCGCACCAGCCGCCCGGTCTTGTCGCGGATCCGAAGCAGCGCTGCCGCCAAACCGTCACGCAGGGTTTTATCTCCCAGCCGATGGTCCAACTTCTTTCCCAACCACTCCAGCAGTTCAAGTCCGTCAAGGTTTTGGATAAGCCCTCGCTACCTAGCTTGTAAAAACACTTTGCCGCTGGTGATGGCTGAGCCGTTCTGCGCCACGATGCCCACTTGTCGCCCCGCGGCACACGCCGTGGACTGCACCGTCACCTTCCCGCCCTGGGTCCCCGAACTGCACGCGAACCACCCCGCCGAAGGACTGGCGCTCGCGTCAAACTGCAGGGTCGCGATGCCCTGGAACTGCACGACTACCGGGTTCGTGCTGCTCGCGCTGATGGCCACTCCCACCGAGTTGGTGGCGGAGTTTCCGCAGTCTCCCACCGTCATGGCGGCCGCAGCTTTGAAGCATTGCAGCAAGCCGCCGGTCACAGTGGTGTCTTTGAGGAATGTCTGGGCCACTTGAAGATTGCCCGGGGTTCCGCTTGCGGAAGTCGCGCCGCCGCTCCGCAGCAATAATGTCCCGCCGGTCGTCGCTCCACTAGCCGACGTCGCATCGCCGCCGCGCACTGTGGTGTTGCTTGCCGTAGAGCTGCTACCGGTAAAGTCTGCGCCGTTTAATGTCGCGGAGGCGGCCCAGTCATCCCGCCCTTTTATCACCAAGGCTCCGCCCACTTGCAGACTCAATCCCGAGCTGGTGCTGATGCCGCTCAGCGCGGTGATCGAGCCAAATTCATTGATCTCGAAACTAGTTGCGCCGCGCGCCTTCACTTGAAACGGTTTCGCATTCGATGAAGCCGCTGTTTCCACACTCAGCACGTGGCCGGTGCCGGTATTACTCGCCGAATCGGTCAGCTTCAGCAGGTCGGTCGCCGCTCCCGTCGCTGAGTTCCAAGTCCAGGTTGAGGTATTCGCTCCCATGGTGAGCGCTTGTGCTCCGCTAGGATTTCCAATCGCGTTCCAAGTGGATGAACCGCCGCCGCCCACCGCGACCCACGCCGAGCTCTCGCATACATACAATGAGGTCGCGCTGCCGCCATCCGTTCTGCGATAGGTGCTCCCGGTAGTGCAGGCCCCGCTGGGAGCGCCCGCGCCCGAGAGATCGCAAACCATTTGCGCGCTGTCCTGGCAAATGCCGCCATTGAAGTTCGCCCGTCCATTGCTTCCGGTGATCTGCCATTTCTCGGTTGTCTGGTTGTCGGAGTAACCGCGGACATCCAGTCCACTATTGAAGTACGCTTCCGTACCGTTCACCAGAAACCGCGTCACCGAAGCTACTTGCGCATTCAGCAGATGACCGGTGGCATTGCCGGCGATGGTGATCCCGTTTTCCGTGGCCGCCGGCGCAATGTTCAGCGCCGTCCCCGCCAGTCCTGGAGTCCCGATCCCCATATTGGGCGCGGTGGTCTTGAAGTAGAAGAGCGGCGTAGTGTTATTGCCGAAGGTCCATTGGTCGCTGCTATTCAGGTAGCTGAAACGCGCTTCGCCGCCGGTCGCCGCGCGTCGGTTGATCAGTGTATGAACAAGCGTCCCGATGTCAGAATTGTCGTAGGCCGCCATCAATATCCCCGGGACGGGACCAGCATTCCACATCAGTCCAAAATCCGGCCGGATGGTGGCGCCATTGAATTCGATACCGCGACGGAAATTTCCGCCGAGTACGATCCCATTATGCACCCGCTTGCTGGGCTCCGTATTGGTATTGCCGATGCCCAGCCCCGTGATGGATTGCGTGGTCGCGATCTGCGGCGCGATCACGATCTTGACTCCCTCGCCGCCCCACAGATGGCTCAGCGGCAATTCCACCTGGTCGCTCACCACAAAGTTCGCGGCATTGACCAGCGCCACCTGGACCGGAGCTCCGGGCGTGGTGCTGCTCTTGTCGTTCGATACCACCTCCGCCACCTCGCTGCAGCGGAAAAGCTTGTAGGCTCCCGCGACCGTGGTCACGAACGACCCGGGAGCGATCGTCAGCGCCAGATGGGTATCGTCCGTCCAGGCCGACACCGGGATCACAAACTTTTTACCCGCCGACTCTTCTGCGTCCAGCGAGAAGCAATAGTCAACAGCCGGCCCTAATGACGCCCACGCCGTTCCGGTGCCTGTGACCGTAGTGCTGCCTATGGCGAATTGCGCCGTCCCGGTGGAGTACACTCCGGATGTCTTGTTGATCAGCCAGCGTGACCCCGCCCCCAAGGTCTGGTGATTGGTGGTGCCGGTGAAGGTCAGTATGTTCCCGCTCTTCGCCGAGACCGTCCCAGTGAAGATAGTGCCGCCCTGGATCATGCGCGCCGAGACCGGCACACTGTATTCATCGCCGAAGCCTGGGCGGCTTCCTCCCCACATCTCCGAGAATCCCACCACCCCAAAGCAATCGCCGGCGCCGAACTTGATGCAGGAACCCTCCAGCGCCGTGTGCTGCCCCGGAGTACTCGCGTTCAAGGTGAAGCCTGCTACCCGGTAATTCGATTTTGTGGTCGCCCCCAGGGTCCCGTTGTTGATGCCTCCCTTGGCCGCATCCACGAACCAGGACAGCCCTTGAAAAGTCTGGTTGGTGGAAACACTGCCGTTAGCGACGTCTGAGTTTGGCGCCGTCCAGCGCAGCCGGTTCACCACTCCCTTCGATATCGCAGTAGTTTCACTGCCGAATTCGTTGGGCGAGATGATGCGGCGCCGATCAACGACATGACAATTGTCCGGCAGCAGTGAACGCAACGCCGTCGCGGGCAAGGCTGAGGGTACGTCCACCGTGCCATTCGCTCCCGCAAAGTCAGCGCACGCGGCATTCACCTGCGCCGTCAGATCGCCCTCCGGAGCAAACCCGGGCGCATATTTGACTGACGCCAGGCTGATGGGGGTGTCGTTGATGCGTCCCAGCTTCAGAGTGAGTCCGGCGATCATGTCGGAGACCTGCAGGTCAACGTAATGCCGGTTGGTGGCATGGCCCGGCGCAGCCGGGTCATCGGGAATGGTCAGCGGTCCATACATGGTGTCGCCGCTCTTGTCCACGAAACCTTCAGAGATCGCTGTCACCGCCGCCGTCACATAATCTTTGTTCACTGCGGCCACTCCGCTCGCCGGCACCGGCACCTCGGGCGACGCGGCAAAGGTCTTCACTCCCGTGATGCTTTCGCCGCCCGTCTTGTGCACCACCTGTTGATTTGTGGCCGCCAATGCGGTGTCAACGTAGTTGCGATTCACAAACTGCGATCCCACCTGGCGGGGCACCACCGAAGCGCGGATGGCCGCGATCGTCGTCGGCGACGCCGCCGGCACCACCCAATATTCAGTGAAGGTGGTGCCGTCACTGAGCTTGTAAACCGCTTTGTAGAAGGTGCCGCCGGGGTCGCCGCCTTCGTTCGGCACCAAGGCAAAGTTCACCGTGCCTTCGTTGCCAATGGCGATACTCAACTCCCCCGCGGCCACCGGCTTGTTGTCAGCCGTGTTAAAGGCCGGCCAACTGATCACGACGGTTCCCGTCGCCGGCCCTCCATTGGCCCGGTATATGACGTCTGCGATCGTGGTCAATTGCGGCCCGGACTGCGCCGCGCCCGCCCTGATCGCCGACACCATGCACAGCACGGAGATCAGCAAATAAAAAAGCCGCCCCGCGGGACGGCCGTATCGAATAGTCTTCATAAAGTTTTAGGTCTTGCCTGTGGTCCTTTGCTTTTGTCGAGTCTTCATAAAATCTTCCACGCTGCGGACGTACACCTCCGCAAAATCCACCACCGGACGCAGCGTCTCCATACTTTCCATCGCCTCCTGTAGGCTCCATCCCAGACATCGCAGGACGGCCAAGGTCATCATCGGTGCGCGGTGTACTCCCGCCGCGCAATGGATGAATACCTTCGCCTGGGGGTCCTTGAACGCCTCCAGCGCAAACTCCACGCCGCGCAGGAAGACTTCCGGGGGCTTAGGCTGGAAGTCATCGTCAATGGCATTCCACAACACTTTCACCCCATAAGGCTCGGCCAGCGTACTGTCATCGAACTCGATCTGCATGTTGATGATATGGGTCACGCCCGCGCGGACCACTTCCATCATCTTGGCTTCGTTCCATATTCCGCCGCCGACCGCGATCTGGTCGGTCACCCACGTCATATCCATGCAAACAGTCTCCCCACAACTTGCGCCAAGCCGGTCGGTCTTTCGATTCTACCCTTCCGCTGGCGCTTCCGCGTCGTTGTGATCCGGCTCCCGCAATTCTCGCAAGAGATATGCCGCCAGCGATTCCGCTCCGTCTTCGTCGGCACCCGCGCCCTGCCTCAGGTCCAGGCCAGCCAGTTCAAACAAGAACTTGGCGTGGAGATAGCTGCCCTCTTGCGCCTTGTTGATCACGTTCCTGACCACTTCCGGAGCCGCGCTACGAATGGCATTGCTCAGCTCCTGTTCCAGCGCGCTCCCGGTCTTTTCCGCGATTGCCATGATCTCTCCCGATGCTGTCGTTGGTTGCAAAACAAAAGGCGCAGCCGTGGGGCTGCGCCTCTTCGCTTCTTTCACTCTATAACCAGCATATCAATTTTCTTGGGGTACCAGTGCCAACTTTCATACATTTATATTTCCTCTGGTTTCAAGCAGATAACTCCGATTTGAACTTTTTACACTCTTGACAAGATTTCTTTGCGGGCTGCTTTGCGAACCCAAAATGGGAAATCAGCCCTGACGCCAGGAACATCTCGCTCAATCGGTCTGTCACCTCCGCTACCAGGCGCGCCA
>DATLCI010000212.1:0-5441 GCA_035526435.1 Terriglobales bacterium | reverse complement strand
CGCATCTCGCGCCAGCGACGCCACTCCCCCGAGAGCAAGACATAAAGGAACGCGGTGACCGCGACAAAGACACCGGCAACTAATCCTTTCGTCAGCACGGCGAGCGCCAGCGAGGCATAGCCCGCATACCATCGCGAGGCTCGCTTAGGTTCTTCCAATGCAGTAAGGAAGCAATAGAGCGATGCTGCCATAAAAAAACTCAGCAGCACCTCGGGAATAAAGATGCGGGTGAATAGATACGCACCCGCGGCCGTCGAGAGCATCAGCCCGGCGTAGCCCCCGGCACGGTGGCCAAAGGCGCGCTGCGCCCAGAATGTCGCTAGCAATCCGCAAGCGACGACGCCGAGGAAGATCGGGAGGCGCGTGGCAAATTCGTTTTGTCCGAAGAGCTTGTAGCTGACCGCTGCCATCCAGTACATGAGCGGAGCTTTTTCCAGATAGCGGATGCCGTTAACTTTCAGGGTGACAAAATCGCCCGTCTCCGCCATTTCGCGCGCAGCTTGAGCGTGAGTAGCGTCGGCGTCGTCGAGGAGGGCGGGAGTCCACAGCGAGCCCACGTAGACCGCCAACATGACGATGGCAAAGGCGATCCACCCGGGCGTGCAATTCGCAGGCCGGCTGGGATGCTGGGTCTCAATCTCAAGGGTGGAAGTGCCCGCGACGCTCAAATGGTTCTCTATTTGCCGTCGCCTTGGGGCACGAATTCCTTAGGCAGCTCAGCGCCGCCGCCGAAGAAATATGCGTTCATCTGCTCCGCAATGAATTCCTGCGCTTCTGGCTTCCACGGCTGGAGACGATATTCGTTGAGGAGCATCTTCATGTGCTCCATCCACTGCCCCCAAGCCTGCTTGGAGACATTTTCGTAGATCTTCTGACCGAGCGGGGTGTCAAAAGGCGGCTCGTCCAAGCCTTCCAATTGCTGGCCCAGTTTCACACATTGCACCGTGCGTGCCATGGTTTTTGTTCCTTTCAAAGATCCACTTAATTTTATACGAGCAGCCACGCGACTACCGGCGACGGCCTTTTTCCTTTTTAGCGTCTCTCTTCTCTTTCTTCTCTTTTTTCTTGCGGCGGTCAGACTTCTTCGATGGCATCTGCGCTTTTAACCTTACGGGAAGGTCTTCTATGACGGAAAACTGCAACTTCCTCTGCATGCGGTCAATGCGGTCGAGGAGGACCCGCACCCGGTCACCCATGGAGTACGTTTTCTTCGTCCGCTCGCCCATGATCTGACGCGTGTTCTCGCGGAAGGTATAGCGGTCGTCGACCAGGCTGTTCAGCGGGACCAGACCTTCGATGAACATGTCCGTCAATTCCACGAAGAAGCCAAATTTCGTGATGCTGATGATGAGCGCATCAAATTCTTCACCGACGCGGTCGCGCATGAACTTGATCTTCTTCCACTCCATCAGCTCGCGCTCGGCTTCGTCGGCGCGGCGTTCGCTCTGGCTGCTCTCTTCGGCAATGTCATGCAGCAGATGCTCCGGGATGGGCCCGCCCAACTCTTCGTGATGCTGCTCCGCGATCTGCTGCTGGTGCTTGCTGCGGCGACGGCCGGCATGGCGGTCGTCGCCCCGTTGCCGCTTCGACCAGGGCGATGCACCTTCACTATGCGCGGCCTGGCCGGTCAACGTGGGGCGCGGCTCGCCGGTCTCAAGCTCCTGCGCGCGGACCACTTCTTTCAATATCCGGTGAATGATGAGGTCGGGATAACGGCGGATAGGTGAAGTGAAGTGCGTGTAAGTCGGCGCGGCCAGCGCGAAGTGGCCTTCATTCTTTTCCGAGTAGCGCGCCTGCTTCAGCGAACGCAGCATCAGGTAAGAGAGGATGCGCTCCTCCGGTTGCCCCGCGATCTTCTGGGTCAGCTTCTGGTACATCCGCGGAGTGATATGGACCTCTTGCGGGACTTCCACCGCCTGCGGATTGCGCCCTCTGCCCTGGTGGTGGCGGCGGTCGCCACGCAGTTCCATCTTCTTTATGGGCAGTGAGCCAACGCCCAGCGTGTAACCAAAGCTGGCGGCCAGAACTTCGAAGTCGTAGATCTTCTTTGCGTCTGGCTTCTCGTGGATGCGGTAGAGCGAGGCAATGCCGCGGCCCTCCAAATAAGACGCCACACACTCATTGGCGGACAGCATGAACTCTTCGATCAGCCGATGGGCGAATTTTCGTTCTGACCGGGTCACGCCCTGCATGAGGCCTTGCTCGTCGAACTCGATCACCGGCTCCGGCAGGTCGAAGTCGATGGAGCCGCGGCGGACGCGTTTGCGGTTTAGCGTCTCCGCCACCTCGCGCATCAATTCGAAGTTCTCCACCAGCGGCGCGTACTTAGCCCGCGCGGCCTTGTCGCCATCAAGGATCGACTGCACATCGGTATAGGTCATGCGCTCGGCGGAGCGAATGACGCCCTCATGGATGTCATAGCCGACAATCTCCCCGGCCCGATCGATCTCCATCACGCAGGAAAGCACCAACCGTTCGACTTTCGGGCGCAGGCTACAGATGTCGGTTGAAAGTTCTAGCGGCAACATGGGAACGGCGCGGTCGGGAAAATAGACTGAGGTCCCGCGCAGCCGCGCTTCATCGTCTAGAGGAGTTCCATCCGGCACGTACTGCGCGACGTCGGCAATATGTACCTGCAACTCATAGTTGCCATTCGCCAGCACCCGCGCCACGACTGCATCGTCAAAGTCGCGAGCGGTCTCGCCGTCGATGGTGACGATGGGCAGGTCGCGATAGTCGTGCCGCGAACCCAACTCGGAGTGAGGGATGACGTTGGGAATGGACTGCGCCTGATCCAAGACTTCCGCAGGAAAAAAGTGCGGCAGGTGATGCTTGCGGATAATGATCTCGACGTCCACACCGAAATCATCTTCATAGCCCAGTATCTCGATGACCTTGCCCTTGGCCGGCTGGCTGGGCGATGGCCAATCCGTGATCTCCACATCCACCACCACGCCTTCGAGGTCGTCCCACTGGCGGCGCTTGGCTTCCATGCCTAAGACCCGATGCTTGCTTTCCGGCGCTTTGCCATCGACATCTCCCAGCAGCTCAAGGCCCGGCGGAATGATAATGTCCTTGCTAATCTTTTCATCCATGGGCTTGACGAAGTTGAAGCGCCCGCCATAATGAAAAACCCCGACAATCGTCGAATGGGCCCGGCCGGCGATCTTCACGATGCGGCCTTCAGCGCGGCGGTCGCTGCCGACCTTGCCGATCTCCACCATGACCAGGTCGCCATGCATCGCCAGGCCGACCGCAGAGGGCGGAATGAAGATGTCGCCATCCAGCTTCTCTTTAAGGGCAGGATTCTGGGGTGTGACGAAGCCGAAGCCGTCGCGGTGCATGTGCAGGCGTCCGCTGACCAGGTTCTTGCTTTCACCCTTCTCCGCCTGGGGCAGCGCGTAGCGGTCCCGGCCGATCTCGATCAACTCGCCGTGGCGGATCATCTGGCGCAGCCGCACTTCGAGTTCCCGGCGGTCATTGCCCCGGAGACCCAGCTCTTTGACCAATTGCTTGTATCCAGCCGACGCTTTAGGCTGGCGCTCGATGTGTTGCAGTATCTGCCTGTCTGAAATCACCCGATTTCCTTAAGTCCTATGGTGCACCGTGCTTAACCCATGGTAAGCGCGAATCGATTTTTGCGCTAAGCGGTTCCCCCGATATAAGAAATGCAGGCACCGGCGCAGTATTTACACATGCCGCGTGGGCATTTTGCCACGGACTCGATTTCGTCCGGGGCAGGCTGCGCGGCAACTCCACGCCAATCGCGGATTGTTCCCGGGGCGTGGTGAGTTAGCGGTTTGGCCTTTCAATTGCGCTAGATCAGCTGACCCCCAGACAGCGAGATCGACTTCTTGTGATCTCGAGCGCAGCAACCCGCTTCCCCGCGCTCGTGCGTGGCCGGAGCATAGCCAATCACCGAAAGGATGTTCCTGATCATGTGGAAACCTGCCACTCCGCCCACCCCGAATACAAATAAATCGAATGAAATGGAAAAGACCATGCCTCCAGTCACCAATGCCACTCCCGCTCCTACGATGAACGAACCCACGCCTGCGGCTGCCCCGCGGAATGCGGCGCTCAACTCCACCGAACAAGCTAGCATCGGCAAGTCGCTGGTCATTAAGGGCGAGGTCAGCGGCTCAGAGTCGCTTTACATCGACGGCCGCGTAGAGGGCAGCATCAACCTGCCGGGTAACCGCGTGACTATTGGCCGCAATGGTGTAGTCGCGGCGAACGTCGTGGCCCGCGAGATCGTGGTCATCGGCAAGCTGAAGGGTAATCTCACTGCCAGCGACCGTGTGGACATCCGCAATGAAGGTTCGCTGACCGGCGATGTTGTGGCGCAGCGCATCAGCATTGAAGATGGCGCCTTCTTCAAGGGCGGCATTGACATCCGCAAGCCCGGCGCGCAGAACGTTCCCGCCAAGGAACCGGTCAACGTCACGGACAAGGCCAAGGAAGCCGTCACTGCTTAGTTTTCTCCCCAAGTGGGGGCGCGGCGTGCTGCGTCCCCACGTAACTTCTTTTTTACGCGTGGTCCAGGAAGTCAAATGATCCAGAAGGTGCTGCAACTGTTATCCATCGCTTGTTCGCATCGCAAGACCTCGCAGCCCTTTGCCGCGGCCGCCATAACGCGCTCGGCCGTCGGCTCCGATTGGGACCCGGTCATGCCCAGTGGCAAGCACTATGTGGTGTGCCTGGATTGTGGTCAGAAGTTTGACTACGACTGGAAAGAGATGCGCGTCGTCCGCTAGGCCGCGTTAGCGCCGCAACAGCTTCAACAGACTACTCTTCGTCAGCCATAACCCCGCCAGAACTGCGGCCAGCCATGTCAGCGAGATCATCACCAGCTTGCCGACAACGAGCCAGCGTCCCTCGCCGTAAATAAAGCCCGCGCCGGCCCAACTGCCCAACAGGAACGCGAACAGGCTTACCGCCAGCGCCTTCAGCAACTCCCGCCAATCGAGACCGGCCAGGCTGACCAGTCCGCGTGTGTGCAGCATGAGGGCAAGGGTCGCGGTATGCAGCAGAATGGCGATGTTGGAAGAGATGGCCAGGCCGGGAATGCCAAACCTTTGCTGGAAGAACCAATAGATGGGGATGGAGCACGCGGTGACCAGCGTCGCCGCGATCATGGGACGTACAGTTTCTCCCGACGCGTAGAACGCCCGTGCATAGAGACCTTGCACTGACCAGAAAACAAGCGCCAGCGCGAACCACGAGAAGAAGAGTGCGGTGCCGAGGGTGTCAGCGTAGTCGAATTTTCCGCGCCGAAAGGCGAGGTCAACAATGGGGATCGCCGCCGCCATCATCCAGGCTGAGACCAGTAAAGAAAGTTGGCCAAGTTTAGCGACGGATCCGTTGACCGTAGCGGCAAACTCGTTGAGCTTGTTCTCGGAATAGAGCCGGGCGAAAAAGGGCAGCGACGCCACACCCAC
>DATLCI010000203.1:0-5605 GCA_035526435.1 Terriglobales bacterium | reverse complement strand
GCAGGAGAGCGACCGCTTCCGCGAGCACCTGACTTTTGTCTTGAGCCAGAGCCACGAGAAAGAAGCCATGGAAGATGTCATTCGCATGGCGCGTACCGATACCTCGGAGCGCGTCCGCGGACAAGCGCTCTTCTGGCTGGCACAGCACGCCGGGCGCCGTGCCCTCGACACCATCACCGCCGCCATGGAACAAGACCCGAATCTCGAAGTAAAGAAGAAGGCGGTCTTCGCCCTCGGCCAGATGCATGACGCGGAAGGCGTCGCCCGCTTGATCCAGGTCGCACAGTCACACCCGAATCGCATCGTGCGCAAGGAAGCCATCTTCTGGCTCGGCGAGTCCGGCGATCCCCGCGCGCTGGATTTTCTCGTGAAGCTGGTGGAAGGAAAGAACCAAGACTAATTGTGGGTTTGAATCTGATACGGGAAACCGGAAACGGGGACGGTTTCAAGGGTGGCCCACCTTCGCCTTCTTTTGGCGCAGGTGGGTTTAGAAAATCTTAGGTAAGCCGAAATGCATTAGCCAATCGGATTTGTATCTGGGAGGGGCACGGATTCATCCGTGCCAAAACTGGCGCGAAGCGCCTTCCTCGCTGCCGTAGGCTGCTTTTCGGGAAACAGGAAACCAGAAACGGGAAACCGCCCTTACGCCTTCCCCTTCATCTTTGCCACCCACCACCGCACGCCGACAAACAAAAACCGCCAATCGCTAAAAAACTCCGGTGGCTTGCCTTCAAAATAATGTCCGACGAACTGTAGCACCCACCCCACCACGAACAGCGCCACCGGCACCATCCAGAAGTTCGGTATCGGGACAAAGAACGCCGCCACGCCCAGCACCAGCGACGCCACGATCATCGGGATCCCGAACGTATGGCAGATCCGGTTCACCGGATGTTGATGACTGCTGGCATACTGCGCGATCCACTGTTCATTGGTGCGATTTCCCAGCATGAGTCCCTCCCGTGAGGACGATTCGCCGCCAGTCTACGCCGATCGCCCGCCGCCGCAAAGCTTCCGGATCTTAACTTTTGGCAGAAATATTGTCGCCAGCTTAAAATGCTCACCAACTTATGTCTACAGCAGTCGGCACATTTCTTGGGCCCTATCAGATCAAGTCGCTGCTTGGCGTCGGCGGCATGGGTGAAGTGTATTGCGCCTATGACACCCGGCTCGAGCGTCCCGTTGCCATCAAGATACTCACGGCGAAACTACTCGCTGATCCCGACGGGCACGCCCGTTTCAAGCAAGAAGCCAAGTCCATCTCCGCGCTGCACCATCCCAATATTTGCGTCATTCATGACATTGGTTCGCATGACGGCCTTGATTTCATGGTGATGGAATACCTGGAGGGCAAGACTCTGGACCAAAGTATCCCGGAAGGTGGACTTCCGCTTGAGTTTGCCCTGAAGTACGCCATTCAGGTCAGCGAGGCGCTTGCGCATTCGCATGCAGCTGGTATTGTTCACCGCGATCTCAAGCCGGCCAACGTCATGGTCGACGCTGCCGGACATATCAAGGTCCTTGACTTTGGCCTGGCGAAACTGGCGGTGCCGCCCGCCGATCCGAATGAGGCTGAGACCCTCGCCACTAGGCCCGGCACCATCGTTGGCACCTTAACGTATATGTCTCCGGAACAGGCCGAGGGCAAGCCGGTCGATGCCCGAACGGACGTGTTCTCCTTCGGTACGGTGTTGTACGAGATGTTGACCGGAAGCCGCGCTTTTCAAGGCGGCTCGGGTGCGGCCGTGCTCTCCGCGGTGATGCGTGACGAACCGCAGCCAATCCATGAACGTCGGCGCGACGTCCCTCCCGAACTCATTCGCATTGTCACGCGTTGCTTGAAGAAGAACGCTGACGCCAGATACGCCACCGGCGCCGAACTTACGCAAGACCTGAAAGCTTGCAGCGATTTGTTGTTCCTCGAGTCCGGCGCTATGTTGAGTCCGGCACGGTTGGCACGTGAGGTCAAGCGGCCGCGGGTGCTGGTTCCTCTGCTGGTATTCATCATTCTTCTAGCCGCCGGCTCGGCTTGGCTGGTCAAGCGTTCGCGGGATGCACGTTGGGCCCGGGACGTGGCCATTCCCCAGATCCAGCAACTCGCAGACGAAGGCAAACTTGTAGAGGCCTACGCGCTGGCTGTTCAAGCCGAAAAATCTCTGCCCAATGATCCAACGCTCGGCAAGTTATGGCCGACCGTCTCCTATGCACTTTCGCTGGAGAGCGTGCCGTCGGGGGTTGACGTCTTTCGCCGCAGTTACGCTGATGGCGATGCCCCCTGGCAACTGGTGGGACGCACGCCCTTCAAAAACATTCGCGTGCCGCGAGGAATGCTTACTTGGAAATTTGAGAAGGCTGGTTATGTGTCGGTCTTACACAGTACCGCCGGGTTACCCAGGCATTCCTTCGCCCCCGGAGAAGCAGCTATAGCCAGCATCACACTGGAGCCAGTTGGCGAGGAGCACGCAGGCATGGTGCGGGTCTCTCCTGCGGGGGGATTTAAGACGCTGTTCATTCCCGGTTTTGAAGATATGCCGGAGCTCGAATTAGCTGATTACTGGATGGACCAGTACGAGGTCACCAATCGGGAGTTCAAGGCATTCGTGAATGCCGGTGGCTATCAGAAACGCGAATACTGGAAGGTGCCATTCGTCCGCGACGGCAAGACTGTTTCCTGGGAAGACGCCCTGGTCCAGTTTCATGATGCCGCCGGACGCCCCGGCCCCAAGGACTGGTTACAGGGCGAGTTTCCTCCAGGCCATGAGCATTATCCCGTCACCGGCATTAGCTGGTATGAAGCGATGGCATATGCCCAATACATGGGTAAGACATTGCCCACGATCTATCACTGGAACCGCGCGGCTGGACCACGCTTCGCGGCCTTCATCGTGCCCGCCAGCAACTTCGGTACCGCGGGGGCGCTCGCTGTCGGCACCAAACCAGGGATGAGTCCATGGGGCACCTTTGATATGGCCGGTAATGTGAAGGAATGGATTTGGACAGAAAGTGAGCCGGGTAAGCGTTACGTGCTGGGCGGGGCTTATGACGAGCCTACCTACATGTTCATTGATCCGGACGCGCAATCTCCATGGCTGCGAGCATCAAACATCGGCTTCCGGGGCGTGAAGTATGTGAAACCGGATTCGATCCCCGCCGTGGCATTTGCTGCGGTCCCATCGCGGCGGCGAGATCTGGCCGGATTGAAGCCGGTCCCTGATGAGCTTTTCCGGGCGTACCGGGGACTCTATTCGTATGACAAGTCGCCACTGAATGCCTCCGTGGAAAAGGTCGGCAACAACGAAGAGGACTGGACCATGGAAAAGGTGTCTTACAACGCGCCTTACGGCAACGAGCGCCACCGCTTATCTTTTTCTGCCGAAGAATGCCAAGCCTCCTTTCCAGACGGTCGTCTTTTTCCCGGGCTCCAACGCTTTGCAGCTTCGTAAATTCTCCATCTATCCCACTGCCGCTCTGGATGCCATCTTGCGCAGTGGTCGTGCCGTCCTCTATCCCATTTACAAAGGGACATATGAACGGGGTGATGGCATGGAGTCAGACGTCCCCAACATGAGCAGCACGTGGCGCGATCACGTCTTCATGTGGACGAAGGATGTATCGCGGGCCATTGATTATATCGAGACTCGTCCCGAGCTCGACCGCAGCAAGATCGTGTACTACGGCTATAGCTGGGGTGCCGCCATGGGAGGCATCGTGCCGGCGGTAGAACCGCGCATCAAAGTCTGCATCCTCGCTCTCGGCGGCCTCGACTTTCATAACGCCCTGCCTGAGGTCGATCCCGTCAACTTTGCGTCCCGGGTACAGCAGCCAGTGCTTATGTTGAATGGCCGCTATGATTTCTTTTTTCCGGTGGAATCGTCGCAAGAGCCGTTCTTCCGCCTGCTTGGTTCCGCCAAAGACCAGAAGAAGCATATTATTTTTGAGAGTGGCCACAATATTCCTCGCAATGAGATGATCCGGGAAAACCTGAACTGGCTTGATGAATACCTGGGGCGCGTGAACTAGGACTAACTGTTTTTCTCGGCTTTGTTCGCGGCGTGACCTTGATCCCGGTGGTTAGAGAAGCACCGCGAACTAAGCTACAATCCAGAAGATATGTCCGACCAGGCCCCCTCCGACAAAGTCAAGCGCACCACTCAGCCCTTGGAGGACCAGGCTTGGGCCGAGATTGCGCAGGCGAGCCGGGACGCCACCGGGGTGAAGCAAAAGCCGCGCGTCGCCATCACCAATCTGGAAGAGCCCGCCATTAGTCTGCTCCAGGCCGCGTTTAACCAGTACGGCATCGATACCGTGGTCATCAACAGCGAAGATGGACAGTTTCTGCGTGACCAGAAGTTCGAAGGCTGCGCCCTCAAGCTGAGCAGTTCGGCCGCTACCATCCTCGAGACCGCGCGCTCCAGCGAACTCAACCGGCATATGGTCGTCTATGGCATCTCCAGCAACGCGGTGATGATCCTGCGGCTGCTGAAATACGGGATTAACGCCATCCTCGACCACCCCATCAATGAGAAGACCTTGGATGAGGTCATCAAGGCCACCCACACCGTCGTCAAAGGAGAGATCCGGCGCTTCATCCGCGTCCCGCTCTTTACCCTGATCTCCGTGAAGGTGGAAGGTGACGTCACCACCGCGCAAAGCCGCCAGATCAGCGCCACCGGCATGGCCATGGTACCCAACAAGCCGCTTGCCAAGGGCCAGAAGGTGACACTCTCGTTCACCCTGCCGAATACTCAATTCGTGAATACGGACGCCATCGTTTGCTGGTTGAGCGAGCGCGAAAAGATGGTCGGCGTTCGTTTCGACCCACCGGAGAACTGCATCGAACTCATTCGACCGTGGATCGAGGAGAACCTGGCCCTCAGTTAAGTACAAAAGAAAAAGTACAAAGTAAAAAGTCGCCGAGCACTTTGTATTTTGTACTTTTGCTTTTCTACTTTATTCGTATCGCAACGCCTCGATCGGATCCAGGTTCGCCGCCTTGATCGCGGGCAGCATCCCGCTCGCCACTCCCACCACGCCCAGGATGATCACCGCAGCCAGCAGAGTCTGGCCATCGATAATGAGTTGAATATCGCCGGCCTCGCCGTATTTCGCGATCGCACTATATAACGTCAGCTTGCCCACCGAGAACGACACCAGATAAGAGAGAATGATTCCCAGCGCCCCACCCGCCACCGTGATGGCCATAGCTTCGGCCAGAAACTGCATCAAGATATGGCGGCGTTCTGCCCCCAATGCCTTTTCCACGCCGATCTCACGGGTCCGTTGCGCCACCGACACTAGCATGATGTTCATCAGCCCTACGCCGCCGATGCCCAGCGTCAGAATGCCGATGAACCCGAGCAATATCTTCAGTCCGGTGGAGATGATCCCGAACTGCGCCATCTGTTTCTGCTGGTTCGCGACAAAGATCGCGCGCTGATCATCCACACGGAAATCATGCGCCGCCGCCATGATGCGCCGGATCGACCCCTCGAGCGCCATATGGTTCTCGCCTTCGTAGTTCATCCAAATTGCATCGATGTAATGGATGTCGCGCAACTGTCCCATCGCCTCGAACGGCACCCACACGATTTGATTGCTGTTGCTC
>DATLCI010000201.1:0-4928 GCA_035526435.1 Terriglobales bacterium | reverse complement strand
TGCGCGGTCCTTGCCCGCTTCCCGCCAGCCTGAATCCGCGGGACCGGTTGCTGCGGGCGCCTCCGAACGACGGGAGCCGCGGCCTTCCATGGCGGCCTTGAAATCGCGCAAGGCTTCATTGACCACGGAGGTGATTACCTCTGAGACCGGCGAAGCCAACAGCGACAATCTTCCCAACGGCGAGGCGTAATTCATCGTGACGTGGACGATCGTTTGCTCGCTCAGCGGCGAGAAGCTGATGCGGCCGGTGTGCTTGGGTCCAGCGACTGACTTCCAGCCGATGGCTTCATTGGGGATGTACTGCACCGTCTCCGCCTCCCAGCGCGTATCTTTGCCGTTGGCGGAAACCGTCCAGACGGAGTGGGTCCCATTGACCTCAACGCGACGGACGGCGTCAATGTATTCAGGCAGGTGGGTGAACTCAGACCAGGCGCGAAAGACTTCGTCCACCGGCCGTGCGACCTGAATACTGTCTTCCAGACGCATGATGCGGTGGTCTTTATTACGGGTCAACGCATTGGCCACCATGATGGCAGTAGCAGCGGCGGCGGTGCCGATCAATGCTCCCGCGGCAAATCCGCCCCAATACCGGTCTCCGCTTCGTGCATTGCCACTGGCTGTTTCGTATCCGCTAGTTTCGAGACGCATGAATCCCCCTAAGTGTCCCTAGTTTGGAATGAGGCCGAACCGTTCAGGTTGGCTTAAAGGATGTTGCCACTGGCCAGCACAAGGGTCATGTAAAAAAATATTTGCGGGGATGAATGACATAGGCCATACTTCGGTCTAGAATTTCGCGGCAAAGAGGCGGAACCACCGACTTTAGAACCCCCACAACCCGAAAGTAAAAAAGAGGAGATCCCATGTTTATTCCCAGAAACATGAAGTCCCTGATTTCTTTTCTAATCCTGGCACTGTGCAGCAGTCTGCTGTGGGGTCAGGGTGGAACGTCCACCATTCGCGGCACGGTCACTGACCCGCAGGGCAGCATTGTTCCTGGCGCTACGGTCACGATAACGAATGCCGCGACGGGATTCTCCCGCACCCAAAAGAGCACCGCATCCGCTTCCTTCAGCTTCGAGCTGATCCCTCCCGGCGACTACAAGGTCCAGACGGAAGCTCCGGGTTTTAAGAAATCCGTCTCCAACGTGCAGGCGGCGGTAGGCGCGCCGACGGACGTTCCCGTCAAGTTAGAGGTGGGGAGTGTTTCGGAGACGGTAGAGGTGACCGCTACAGGCGCTTCTGTGGAAGTGAACACCCAGGACGCAACTCTCGGGAACCACTTCATCGCCGAACAGATCACGCAGCTTCCATTAGAGGCGCGCAATGTCCAAGCGCTGCTCACGCTGCAACCCGGCGTGACCCAGGCGGGATACGTTGCTGGCGCGCGCAGCGACCAATCTAACATTACGCTGGATGGCGTGGACATCAATGAAGCGCAGACCAACGCTATCGGCACGCCAGTCCTGCGGTTGAATTCCGAAGCGGTCCAGGAATTCCGCGTGACTACGCTTAATGCGAACGCCAATCAAGGCCGTTCCTCGGCTGCCCAGATCAACCTGATCACCAAGGGCGGCTCCAACGTCTGGCACGGGTCCGCCTTCGAGTTTTATCGCAGCACCGGTTTTACCGCGAATGACTATTTCAATAACCGGTCCAAGGTGCCGCGACCTAAATTGCTCCGGCATACTTTCGGCGGCGCCTTTGGCGGGCCGGTGATCAAGGACAAGCTGTTTTTCTTTTACAGCTATGAAGGTCGCAAGGACACGAGCGAATCCAGCGGGGTACGAGTGGTGCCGCTGCCGACGTTGGGGCAGGGCAACCTGCGTTACGTGGATACGACCGGCGCGGCCCTGACTTTGACGAATGCCGAACTCAACCAGGCATTCTCCTCGGTGGGCACGAATCCGGCCGCGTATGCGGTATTGGCTTCGGCGGCGACCCGTTATCCAGCCAATGACTTCACCGTGGGTGACAGCTCGGCGGGGCGACTGATGAACACTGCCGGCTACCGATTCAATGCGGCGACTCCGGTGAAATTGAATTCCCACGTTGCGCGCCTGGATTGGAACATCAACAACATGCAAAACTTGTTTTTGCGCGGAAATGTGATCTATGACAAGTCCACCCGGCTGCCCCAGTTCCCGGATACCCCGGCCCCGCAGGATTGGAGCCATCCCTGGGGCGGTGTAGTTGGACACACCTGGGCAGTCAACAGCAGCCTGATCAACAACTTCCGCTACGGTCTCACCCGCGAGGCGTTCAGCAACCTGGGCGACAGCCAAGCGAACGCGATCAGCTTCCGCTTCATCTTCTCGCCGCTGGCTTTCACCCGCACGCTGAGCCGGGTGACGCCCGTACACAACCTGACGGACGATATCTCGCTCACGCGAGGCAAGCACACCTTTCAATTCGGAACGGCGATGTGGTTGACCAACAATGGCAGAACGACGTTTGCGAACGCATTTGACAATGCCATTACCAACCCATCGTTCTATGCGAATGCGGGCGGTGTCGTTTCCGACGCGATCAATAATTACTTAGTCGCGAACGGCCGTCCCACGCTGCAATCGGTCTCGGAGGCGCAGAACGCGGCAACGGCACTGATCGGCCGCTTTACGCAGTACACCGCAAACTTTACCTTTGGGCACGACGGAGCGCTCTTGGCTTCCGGCACGCCCACTAAACGGGATTTTGCGACCCAGCAGTATGACTTCTACATTCAGGACTCATGGCGGTGGCGTCCAAACGTGACCTTCACCCTGGGTCTCCGCTACGGTATCGGCAGCCCGGTACATGAGACCAATGGATTTGAAGTGAAGCCCGACATTCCGCTGCAGGAATACTACGAGCGGCGTGTAGCCGCCTCGGAAAAAGGGCTGGCTTACACGGACCCACTCACGCTGAATCTTTCGGGCGGCGCCAATGGCAAGAGTCCCATGTATCCATGGGACAAGAACAACTTCCAGCCGCGCGTGGCAGTTGCGTGGTCGCCGGGCTTTGACAGCGGGCTGGGCAAGTTCATCTTTGGCGGGCCGGGCAAGTCCTCACTGCGGTCCGGTTTTGCCATGACCAACGATTACTTTGGCCAATCGCTGGCCGTGCTGTTTGACTTGAACAACACGCTGGGATTCAGCTCCAACACCACCATCTCAGCGAATACCTATAACGTCACTAGTCGTCCGGGGCCGTTGTTCACTTCATTGTCGCAGCAGGTACGGCCGTTGCCGGGTATTACTGTTCCCTCCAATGTCACCTTCCCGCGGAAACAGCCCTCCGACTTCGCCCGGCGCATCGAAAGTTCGCTGGATGAGAGTCTGGTGGCGCCCACCAACTATCAATGGAGTTTCACCTTTGAGCGTGAACTGCCCGCAGGCGTCGTCTTCCAAGGTTCCTACCTGGGACGTCTGGGACGAAACCTGCTGGCCACGCGGGATGTGATGGCTTTGACCAACCTGAAGGACCCCAAAACGGGAACCGATTGGTACGGGTCGGCGACTACTTTGGAAAAACTCCGTCAACAGGGAACGGCCGCGACGACCGCGATCGCTAACATTCCCTACTTCGAGAACATTTTCCCGGCCAACCTGGCATCGCAACTTGACGCTTATTACGGCGGCGGGGCGGTGCCCACGAACATGACGCCGACCCAGGTCATCTACTACATCATGCGCAACTTCTATGCGAATGATTGGACCACTATCCAGGATGACATTGAACAAGCCACCGGCCAAAGCTACTTCTATAGCCCGCAGTATGGTGCGTTGTCGGCCTGGGGGACCATCGCCAACTCGGATTATCACGGGCTGGCGGTCTCGGTGCGTCAACGCTGGAGCACGCTGACTTGGGACTTGAATTACACCTGGTCGCACTCGATCGATGACACCTCGGGTCTGCAAAACAGCACGGCCTTCGGCGGCGGCTTCATCCTGAACCCGATCCGGCAGCGCGATAGCCGGGCGAATTCAGATTTTGACGTCCGTCACCAGGTGAACTTCAACTCCGTATTCCAATTCCCCTTCGGCCGCGGCAAGCGCTTTGCCAGCGGGGTGAATAAGGGATGGGATGCGGTCATTGGCGATTGGCAGCTCTCCAGCATCTTCCGCTGGAACACCGGTCTGCCCTTCAGCTCGCCTTACGACGACGCGCGCTGGGCGACCAACTGGAACGTACAAAGCAATTCCACCCGCACCGGCGATGTGGACACTTGCGTGACCAAGGGCGACGCTACCACCGCGCCGAAGCTCTTTGGCTGCAATACCACGGCTGCGTACCAGAGCTTCCGCAATGCTTATCCCGGCGAGGCAGGCGAACGCAATACCTTCCGGCTACCGGGATACGTAGTGGCGGATTTTGGTCTGGCTAAGGGCTTCAAGATGCCCTGGAGCGAAAACCAGAAGCTGCAACTCCGTTGGGAAGTGTTCAACGCCACCAACACGCAGCACTTTGGCACGGTGGACACCAGCCGCACCGGGTATGGGCTGCGTTCGGATCCGAAGCGTTTGAACCGCACGCCGCCTTCGAACTGGTCGAACTTTACGGCCATTCAAGGCACCCCGCGAGTCATGCAAGTGGGAGCACGCTTCTCCTTCTAAACGTAAACCGTTTGATCACCGGAGCAGCTTTCGCTGCTCCGGTTTTTTATGCGCCGCCCATTTCGAAAGTTTTCGGGTAGAGTCTTAGGCAATGAATATGCGATGTTTCCGCTGGCTCATCCTGCTGGTGCCTGTCCTGATCTCGGCCCAAGACAATCCGCCCGCCCCCAAGTCCGTGGAAGTCCCTGCCATTGAGGACAACAGCTTCCTCATCGAGGAAGCGTACAACCAGGAGCACGGGGTGGTGCAGCACATACAGAGCTTCACCCGAACCTGGAACAGCCAGGATTGGGTCTACAGCTTTACTCAGGAATGGCCCTTCAATCCCGCGCCGAA
>DATLCI010000051.1:0-14495 GCA_035526435.1 Terriglobales bacterium | reverse complement strand
CAAACCCTGATCCTGGTGGATCCGCAGAAGATCCCGGCGGATTACGTGAAACAAACCGTCAGCAGCGATGTTACAGACCGCCTCCAGACCATCAGCCAGGAGATCCTAAGCCGTACTCGGCTCCAGAAGATCGTCGATCAGTTTGGACTCTACAAAGACCAGCAGGGCCGCATGTCGCAGGAAGACATCATCGAAATGATGCGCAAGGACATCAAGGTCGAGGTCGTGACCGAAGAAAACTCGCGCTCGAAATCTTCGGCGGCGTTCAAGATCTCGTTCACCGGCAAAGACCCGGCTCTCGTACAGCAGGTCACTCGTCAGATCGCGTCGTTGTTCATTGAAGAGAACCTGAAAGTACGGCAGGACCAGGCGCAAGGCACGGATGCCTTCATCGAAGGCGAACTCAACAAGGCGGCTGCCGCTTTGCAAGAGCAGGAAAATAAGATTCGCGCCTTCAAGGCTCGGAATATCGGCAGCCTGCCGGAACAGCAGACCGCCAATCTGCAAGTCCTGGGACAATTGCAAGGCTTACTACAGGCGAACAGTGATGCCATCGGCCGCGCCCAACAGCAGAAGACTTATCTCGAGTCGTTACTCGACGCCATGAACAAGCGCGCTCCCCAGACGCCTAAACCTGGCTTCCAAGCGGAATTAGACAGCCGCCGCGCCGAGCTCGTAGCGGCCGAAGAAAAATATACTCCGAACCATCCTGACGTCGTTCGCCTGCGCAATGAAGTAAAAGCGCTCGAGAACAAGGCCGCGACTATGGCCGCCACCGAGCTCAAGAACAATCCCCCATCGGACCAGCCAGACCAGATGAAGGGTCAATTGTTGAGCATCAACCAGGAGATCAAGGAGCGCACGAAACGCCAATCGGACATGGAAGCGCGCATCCGCGGATTGCAGGGCCGGATCGACATCCTCCCCACCGTGGAGCAGCAGTTCTCTGAGATTAACCGCGACTATCTCACTTCAAAAAGCAACTATGAATCGTTGTTGCAGAAGAAGAACTCCTCCGGCATGGCGGCGGAGATGGAGCGGCACGCCAAGGGCGAACAGTTTCGCATCCTGGATCCGGCGAGCTTTCCCGAAAAACCGTTCAAACCAGATCTCCTGCAGCTCAATCTGATGGGCGTGATCGGCGGGATCATCATGGGCTGCGCTCTGGGCATGCTATTCGAGTTCAAAGATCCCAGCCTGCATACGGATAAGGATGTCGCATTCCTCATTCCCGTCCGGATGCTTGGCACTCTGCCCGTCATCATGACGCCGACGACGTACGCGGCAGAAAAGAAAAGACAAAAGATGGGTTACGCCGCCGGCGCAGCCGCGGCGGTGTTTGCCTTGGCGCTCCTGCTCTACGCTTACCGGCAATCACCCCAGGCATTCGATGTACGAGGCTGGTTCTAAATGTATCTCGATTTTTTCGGCTTAAAAGAAAACCCGTTCAACCTGGTCAGCGACCCGCGCTTCCTTTATTACAGCGAGTCCCATTGTGACGCCATGTCGCACCTGCTGTACGGGGTACGCGAACGCAAGGGCATCATCCTCATGCTGGGGGAAGCCGGCACGGGCAAGACCACGCTCGTTCGCGCCACTCTGGAGATGCTGCAATCCACGCGCGTGACGACCAGTGTCATCCTGAATCCTATCCTCAGCAAGACCGAGGAATTCTTTGAGGCCATGCTGCGCGGCTTCGGCCTGGATGGCTTCCGCAGCAACAATGTGGAGATGCTGGACGTGCTCCAGCGCTTCCTGCGCCAGCAGCAGCGCCGTAACTTGATCCCGGTTCTGATCGTGGATGAAGCGCAGGAACTCACCCGGCCATTATTGGAACAGATCCGCATGCTCTCCAATCTTGAGGCGGATGGCCAAAAGCTTCTGCAGTTTGTTCTGGCTTCGCAGCCGGAGATGTCAGAAAAACTCGATACCTTTGAGTTGCGCGCCCTTCGGCAGCGCATCGTCGTCCGTTGCCGATTGAAGCCCCTGAACGCGAAGGAATCCTGGCAATATCTGCATAGCCGGCTGATCTTCGCCGGTGCAGACAAGCAACGCTCCATCTTCCAGCCCGAAGCAGTGGAAGTCATGTACACCTTCTCCGGCGGGATCCCGCGTTTGCTGAACAGCATTGCCGACAATTGTCTGCTCGCGGCTTATGCCCGCAATGTTGCGCAGGTCGATCCCATCACGGTGCACCAAGTAGTGGAGCACCTGGAACTGACTGAAGTCGCCGTGGCCACAGGCTCGGCTGCTGCCGTCCATCAGGATGTGATGCGCGCCTCCAGTTCGTGGCAGGAAGTAGTGAGTGATATCAAGTCCGGGCAGGTTCCGGAAGCGTTGAAACAGTTCGTCGAGAACTTGCAGGCCCCGAATCACATGAAACCGGAACAGGCGCTGTCAGCCGCCGTGCGAAGAGGCGAGTAAATGGGATTTTTCTATCAAGCGATCAAGCGGGCCACCGGCCAACCTGTGGAGGAAGCTACACCGGAGCCCCGGTTCGAAAATGCCGCGGTGGCGGCATCGGTTGCGACTTCTAGGTCCAGCGCGACTGGCGTGGAAGCTCCGCCCGCGGTGAATTTCCCTGCGAGCACGCCGGCTGCGCCCAAGCAGACCTTCGTGTTGAAGGGCCAGCTAGAAAAGCTTGTCGCGTTCTTAACCCCTCCCGTTCTCGACCCCAACATCCTGGCCATGGAGCAGTGCCGCGTTTTGCGGACTCGACTTTGGGAAGTGATGCGCGCTCGCAAAATAAAGACTCTGCTGGTCACCAGCGCTATTCCTGAAGAGGGCAAGACGGTACTGGCAGTCAATCTCGCCTTTGCCCTGGCGCAACTGGAAAATGTCCGGGTGCTTCTGGTCGATGCCGACCTCCGCAAACCCAGCGTCAGCAATTTTCTCAAGATGACGCCGCCTATGGGTTTGAACACATATTTGCGGGATGACGCATCGTTCCATGACGTTTGTTGGAAGATCAATTCCAACCTGGATGTGGTGCCTTCGCTTTCGCTGATGGAAGAGTCCGCTGAGCTACTGCACGGTTCCCGGATGCAGATGTTCCTGCAGGAAGCCTGTGCGAATTATGACGTAGTCTTGGTTGACGCTGCCCCGCTCATTCCGGTGGCCGACACTCAGGTGCTGGCTCCGTTACTGGATGGCGCTGTGCTGGCCTGCCGCGCCCACTCCACGCCGGCAGAACTCGTTAAGCAGTCTGCCGACATGTTGGGCTCCAAACTACTCGGCACCATCTTGAATGGGGCAAAACGTCCCCCGCAAAGCCGTTACTACACTGGGTATCTAGGTAAAAGCACCACGCGATGATCAAGGTCCTCAATCAATATTTTCCGGGTCGTCTATTCGTCTTACTGGTCACTGAGAACGTCCTCATCCTCCTGGCCATCTGGGCGACCGTCACTTTTCAGATGGGATCGTCTGCGATCGTAGCGCATCCGGCGTTATTCCTGAAGGCATTGGTCGTGACCGTCATTTGTCAGCTTTGTTTCTACTATGCCGACATTTACGACCTGCGCACGGTCGGGTCCAAGCTCGAAGTCTTTTTCCGGCTCATGCAGGCATTGGGTGCGGCCGCTATCCTCATTGCCGGCTTGTTCATCGTCTTCCCCGATATGCGCATGGGCGAGCGCGTGGTCGAAATCTCTATCTTGGCCACGGTCTTCACGATCCTGCTGTGGCGTTTTCTGGTGGAGTGGCTCAATCGCGCTTATGGCGGTGGCGAACGCATCCTGCTGGTCGGTTCCGCGGCGGCGGTCGAGGACCTGGCGCGAGAGATCAAGCTGCGCCCGGACCTTCCCATCGAATTGTTAGGTAACGTCTCTGAGAACGAAGAGGTGCACACCTCGGTCGAGGGGCTTAATGACCTGGGCTCACTGAGCCACCTGGAGTCCATCATCAGTGAGACCGCACCGGATCGGGTGATCATCGCTCTCAAAGAGCGGCGGCAGCAGCTTCCCATCAACATGCTGCTGAAAAAAAGGATGCAGGGCCTGCTGATCGAAGAAGCCAGCACCCTCTACCAGAAGATCACTGGTAAGATCCCGGTGGAGAGCATCCACCCCAGCTCGCTGATATTTTCCGAAGGGTTCCTCCAATCGCCTTTCCGTCGCGCTTATGCCCGCATCTTCGGCATGCTAGGCGGTGCGGGTGCGTTGATCCTTTGCGGGCCGCTGATGTTGCTGGTGGCGATTGCCATCAAGCTTGATTCCAAGGGCCCGGTTCTATATCGCCAGATGCGCGTGGGCAAGAACGGAAAGCCTTTCGAGATCCTCAAGTTCCGCTCCATGCGTATTGATGCGGAGACCTTGAGCGGCCCGGTATGGGCGGCGGAAGAAGACCCCCGCATCACCCGCGTCGGACGCTTGATCCGCAAGGTGCGCCTCGATGAGCTGCCTCAGTTCCTGAATGTGCTCTATGGCCAGATGGGCTTCGTCGGTCCGCGGCCGGAGCGTCCTCACTTCGTAGAGCAACTGGCGCAGCAGATCCCGTTTTATGATCTCCGTCACTCAGTACGCCCGGGCATCACCGGATGGGCGCAAGTATCCCTGCACTACGGCGCGACGGTGGAAGATTCCAAAGAGAAGCTGGAATACGACCTCTTCTATATTAAGAACCTTTCTCCCTCTCTCGATTTCATGATCCTGTTCCAGACCATCAAGATCGTGCTCTTCGGTAAAGGTGCGCGCTAATGTCGGCCACCACGGGGGCTTTATCCAGCGCGGCGGCTGGCGTTGAAGGTGGTTCGCGCCGACTCCGCGTGTTGATGCTGGATGAATACTTCCCTTACCCGCCCGATTCTGGCAAGCCCATACGCACCTGGAACCTGCTCCGACGGCTGGCCGCCCATCACGACGTAACTATTCTTTGTCACGGGGATCTCTCCGCCGAACAAAAGTCGGCAGCCCAGAGCGCGAACATTAAGTTCGAGTCCGTGGCTTCCATTGAAGAAGCATCCGGCTTCACTCTTTACGGGAAGCTGCTCGTCAACCTGCTATCTCCCTATCCATACTCCGTAGCCAAGCATTTCACGGCTCGGTTCGCGGTGAAGCTTGCCGGGCTACTCACGACGCAGTCTTTTGATCTGGTCCACTGCGAATGGACCCCATACGCCCGCTATCTATCTGACATCACTCTCCCGACGGTGATCGCGACCCACAACATCGAATCCCAGATATGGTCACGCAGGGCCAAGCGATCTGCGAATCCGTTAGCCAAACTCTTCTTTCACTTACAAGCGCAGAAGATGGAGCGGTTCGAGCGCGACGTGCTCTCCCAGGCCGATATGGTGTCAGCGGTCAGCGATGCCGACGCAAACAAGGCGGCAGCATGGGGCGCTCGCCATACTTGCGTAGTCGATAACGGAGTCGACCTCGAATATTTTTCGCCGCAGGGCGCAGGGGACAGCAACCGGGCGGTGTTCATCGGGGCTCTGGATTGGTTCCCGAACGTTGACGCCATCCGGTATTTCGCTGATGCGGTATTACCGCTTCTTCCGTCGTTGCTGCCTGCTCTTCGTACGAAAGTCATTGGCCGCAGAGCTCCTGTTTCGCTCAAGGCGTTCCTGGAACGACGGCCCGGTATTGAATTTGCCGGTGAAGTTCCCGACACCCGCCCCCATTTGTCTGAAGCGGGAATGGTTGTTGTTCCGCTGCGCATTGGCGGTGGTAGCCGGCTAAAGATCCTCGAAGCCTTAGCGATGGGCAAGGCCGTGGTTTCGACCTCGATCGGGGCCGAAGGCCTTGCGGTCACTCACGGCAAAGACATTCTTCTGGCGGATTCACCCAAGGAATTCGCCGAGGCCATTGCCAAGTTGTCCGCCTCGCCTGAGTTGCGGAAAAGCTTAGGGTCGCAAGGCCGCGCACTGGTGGAGGGTCGCTATGGATGGGACGCTCTCAGTCAAAAAGCGCAACAGGTCTGGCTGGATACCGTCCCTGCGCGAGGGAGTGCGGTATGACCTCGCCCCGCGTTTTACATATTCGTGCCAGCCGTTTTGTCGGCGGCCCTGAGCGGCAAATACTGCGATATGCGCAGCTCGCTAATGCCGACGGCATCACTTCCACCATTGCCTCTTTTGTCGGCGATGGCGAAGGCGATGCATTGCTCAGCGCCGCTGAGGCGCAGGGTTCACCCACACTGCCGCTACCCGCTGGCAGCATCGCCGCACTGCAAGCATTAGTCGGATCTTTGCGCGCCACCCCGCAAGCAGCCATTTGTACGCACGGCTATAAAGCTGACATCCTCGGTATTCTGGCCGGTCGCTTTACCGGCACCCCCGTGATCAGCTTTCTCCGCGGATGGACCGCCGAAGATGCAAGGGTCCGCGCCTATGAGTCGCTTAACCGCGCGCTTCTCGGCTTCACCCAGCGCATCGTGTGTCTTTCAGAAACCCAACGGGACCAAATGGCTCCGTATCGTGGCCAGAAGGTTCGGGTGGTGACGAATGCGGTTGAGGCTTGTGTCACCGATCGTTCGGCGGCGCGAAGCCTCCTCCGGGAGCGGTTTAAGTTGCCGGCAAACGCGATGGTGGTCGCGAGCGCCGGCCGGCTGAGCCCGGAAAAAGGGACTAGCTACTTAGTCGAAGCCGCCAAGGCCCTCGTCTCCGAGTTCCCCGCCGCCCATTTCATCTTCTTTGGCGATGGCGTCCTGCGTCCCGAACTCGAGGCCCGCGCAGCGGAAACTCCGAATCTATATTTTGCCGGCCACTGCGCCGACTTCCGAGACCTCGTCGCCGGCCTCGACCTTTTGGTCAATCCCTCTCTGGCCGAGGAGATGCCCAACGTAGTGATGGAAGCCATGGCCGCCGGTGTTCCGGTGGTCGCGACCGCCGTCGGTGGAGTACCGGAGATTGCTTCTGCTGAAGGAGTGCTCAAACTCATCCCTCCGCAGAGTGTGAATGCCATGGTTGATTCCGTCCGCGCCTTGCTCGCCGATCCCGCGACGGCCACAGCGCTGGGCGAGGCCGGACGCCAGCGCATGTTGCAAAGTTACTCACCCGCGAGACAGCAGCAGCAATTGCTGGAAGTCCTTGCCGACTTCCTCCCCCCGCAGACAAATCTGGCTCCTTTGCCGGCCTCGCCTTTCATCTCTATCGTTATCCCGGTCCGCAATGAGGAGCGCCACCTTGGCCGAGTGCTACAACAGCTTGCCGAGCAAGAGTATCCCGCTGGCCGCTACGAAATCCTGGTCGCCGACGGCAACTCAAACGACAGCACTCGCGAGGTTGTCGAATACTTTGCGCGGCAGTCAAGCGTAAACACCCGCCTGCTTGCGAATCCGAAGCAGCTATCGAGCGCAGGACGCAATGTCGGTGTCTTGGCCAGCCGCGGCGACATCGTCGCCTTCATCGACGGTCATTGCCAACTCCCATCAAATCGACTGCTGGCCAACATCGCCAACTTGATGCAAAGCACCGGCGCGGCGGTGTTATGCCGCCCCCAACCTTTGCACGCCGATGGCAACACTCAGTTTCAAGAAGCGCTGGCGCACACCCGCGCCACGATCATCGGGCATGGCCGCGACTCCACCATCTTTGAAATGCAGCACGAACGCTTTGTGAATCCAACCAGCTCCGGTGCCATCTACCGCGTTGAGGTATTCGAGCAGGTAGGCCTCTACGATGAAAACTTTGACGCCTGCGAAGACGTCGAGTTCAATCATCGGGTCTTGCAGGCGGGTTTCTTCGCCTATTCGAGCCCGCGCATAGCCGTCAATTACAGTCCGCGCACCGGACTTCGGCCGCTTTGGCGGCAGCTCGTCCGTTATGGACGCGGGCGGTACCGCTTTATGCGCAAACATCAGGACGGCATTTCGCTGGCTCAACTGGTTCCCGCAGTCTTCATTCTTTGGCTTACGGCCTCGGGGGTGGCTGGCCTTTTTATGCCAACCGCGGCCTGGGCCTTCCTCGGGACTCTCCTTTTATACGGCGTGGTGACCATAGGCTTTGCAATTCAGCTCAGTTTTCGATACGGTTGGCTTCATCTCCTGATCTCTCCAGCGGTCTATGGGTGCATCCACGGGGGCCTCGGTGTAGGCTTTTGGCGGGAAGCACTCTTTGGCCGTAAACCGCAATCTGGTTCCGCCGCGAACGTTGCTTTTAGGCGGAATCCTCTTCAGCCCGGCAGTAGCCGCCAGGATCCGCGTCCAGAGGTGGAATTGACCTCTGCTACTTCGAATAAAGGGTAACCATATGAAACTGCAGAAGCGAATCGCATTCTCACTCTTGGCATTGGCCCTGTGTCTCGCCATTGGCGGCTGCTCCAAGGATCCGGCTAAACAGAAGGCTGAGTTCCTCGCCAACGCGCAAAAATATCGCGACAACAAGCAGTACAGCGAAGCGGTCATTGAATATCGCAACGCCATCAAGCTTGACCCCAATTCCGCCGACCTTCACCTCAAGCTCGGCCAGACTTATTTTGACAATGAGCAATACCGCGAAGCCTTTGTCGAGCTGAAGAAGACCACCGAGCTCGATCCTAAGAACATTGCCGCGCAGCTTTTGATCGGCCGCTTTTACCTCGTGGCGAGGATGAATCAGGATGCCATCCAGGCAGCCGACAGCATCCTTAGTGCCGATCCCAACAATATCGACGCACAGTTGCTTATGGCCAATGCCAACGCCGCGAGCGGCAATATGGCGGAGGGGATCAAGATCCTGGAAACCAGTCTGACCAAGAATCCCAACCATATTCCGATCTACCTGAACCTCGGCGTTTTCTACGCTTCGCAGCGGAAGTTGGACAAAGCCAAAGAACTTTTTGAAAAAGCGGTCACCATCGATCCAAAATCGGTCGCCGCGCACAAAGCGCTGGGCAGCTTTTACGGCTCCATGGGACAACTGGACAAGGCGGAAGCGGAATACCGCGCGGCCGTTAATGCCGACCCGAAATCCATTGACGCGCAGCAGGGGATTGCCCAGTTCTATATGGCCACCAAACGCCCTGCGGAAGCAGAATCAGCCTACAAGCAATTGGTGCAGCTCCAAGGGAACTCCCCTGCGGCTCGCTTCACCCTGGCATCGTTCTATGCCATGCAGAAGCGTTACGACGAGGCCGCGCGAGTTGACCAGGAGATCGCTAAAGACACTCCCTCATACATGCCGGCCCGGCTGCAGCTCATCGAGATACAGCTCGCCAACAACAACGTAGATGAGGCCGAACGGCAGGTGAATGCCCTCCTGAAAGACCGTCCGAAGGAACCTCAAGCCCTGCTCCTTCAGGCCCGTGTCTACATCCAGCGCAAGTTGCCGGAAAAGGCGTTGCAAAGCCTGGAGTCGGCGCAAAAACTCGAACCCAATCTACCGATGTTGCACTATCTCCTGGCCGTGGCCTATGCCCAGACTGGAAACGTCCAGCGCGCCCAATCCAGCTTAGAGCAAGCAGTTGGTTTTAACCCTAAGTTCACAGACGCATACATGGCCTTGGCGGAGATGATGCTGAATCGCGGACAGTCGCAAGCTGCCATCCAGTATGCCGACCTTGCGCTCAGTACCGACCCCGCTCGCAGCGATGCTTTCTTGATGCGAGGCAGCGCCCAGGGCAATCTCAAGAATTATGCGAAGGCCGAAAAAGATTTTCTCGAATTCATGCGCTTGCGCCCCGATTCGGACCAGGCGCCCGTCCGCTTGGGATACATCTACATGCTCGAAAAGAAACTGGCTGACGCGGAGAAGATGTTCCAGAAGTCCGTTGCCATGAATCCTCGTCAAGTGGAGGCCTATGAAGGCCTGATGAATCTGTATCGCATGCAAGGGAAATCAGAAAAAGGATTTGCCTTGATCGAGGAACAGATCGCTAAAAACCCTAGCGCGGAGTTTTACGTCCTCCAGGGCAAGAGCTATGTTGACGTCGACAAATTTGACGCGGCAGAGGCCAGCCTGAAGAAGGCCCTCGAACTCAACCCCAGCCATTACGGCGCCTATGTTTTGCTCGGCAATGTCTATACCCGGCAGAATGCGATGGACAAAGCCATTGCGCAGTATGAAAGCGCTACGAAGGTAAACAACAACGGGGCTGCCTGGACCATGCTCGGCATGTTGTACAAGCAGCAAAAACGTGATGACGACGCCAAGCGCGCCTATGAGAAGGCCTTGGAACTTGATCCGAATCTCGGCGTCGCCGCCAACAATCTCGCCTGGCTTTATTCCGAGCACTACAACGACTTGGATAAAGCGCTCGAGATGGCGCGGCGCGCCAAAGTGGCGATGCCGGATTCACCGAACGTCTCCGATACGCTGGGCTGGCTCTATCACCGTCGCGAACTCTTTGACATGTCCGTGCCCTTGTTGCAGGAAGCCGTGAAGCGTGAACCGACGCAACCCGAGTACCAGGTCCACCTTGCCGCCAGCCTGCTCCGCCAAGGCAAGAAAGACCAGGCGAAGACGACCCTAAGCAGTGCCTTGAAGCTGAATAGCAACCTGCGCAATCGGGATGATGTGAAGAAGTTGATGTCCGAGCTCTCACTCTGATTAGCGATGACCGCATAAAAAATGCCGCATCCGAATGGATGCGGCGTTTCTTTTTAGTCGCTTAGAGATCCTAGTCGGGAAGATACCTTGGAAGCAGGGGCGCCGCGGCCCGGGCCATCTTCATGCCAGCTGCAAATTCACGCTGGCCATCGCTTCCCCGCGGGATCGGCACCACGAAGCGTACGATCGCTCCATCGCGGCGGCCGGTGCGCAGCGCATCCATCACCAGGTAGATCTTGCCCCAATATTCGCTGGCAATGACTCGTCCATTGGCTTGGTACCAATACAACACCAGTGACCGCTCGCCAGTCTTCTCTACCAGATACCGGTTGATCATGGTCGGGTGGGCGGCATCTTCCGGCCGCAACGGGACTTCATCGGTCTTCAATATCTGCCAGCCCCATCCCGGAAGACAGTTCTTCGGCGAGTGCATGCTCTCGCCCGCTTTCTGCGTCCTGTAATAGGCGACAAAGAAATCAACCTGCTGGCCCGCTTGCTCGTCGCGATAGCTGCGCAAGACATAATCGTCGGCTTTCAGCACGCCGGTGATGGGGTCGGAGAGCGATTGCTCACCCACCATTTGCCACGAATCTATCTTCGCGGGGAATGATGTCAGGCTTTCGCGCTTCGGCGTCAATGGGGCCGCGTTCACCCACATGCGCAAGCCGAAAGAAAGCACGAGGGTGATGCTCACGATGATGATCCGTTTGGTCATGAAACCTTCTTTCGAGGAGCGGCGAACCGTTGCAGCAGGAACAACTCTGCCAACAGCACCACGAAGGCGAATACGAAGACCAGCCACCCGCTGAATGAATGAAAGAAGCCCTGGGCCGCCTGTTCACCAAACCAGCGTGCCAGCAGGCCGGTGCCCGCCACGCGAAACGCATTCGCCGCCAAAGCTATCGGTACAGACGTGAAGATGAACGCCAACCGCGCCCACCAACGCATCGGCAGGAAGTAGGCAAGCATCGTGGCCAGCGTCACCAGGCTCATCAGCGAGCGGATTCCGCTGCAGGCCTCAGTCACATTTAAAAGCTGTTGCGATAATTGCAGGATGTTGCCATCGCGATAGACCGGGATCTGGCACACCCGCAAGAATGATTCCGCCCATGCGGAAGCCAGTAACTGCAAGGGCAAAGCGATTGCGTTGAAGATGATCGCCGGCAATGGGATCGCCAGCAGGATCAGGACCAGCCCGAAGGCCGTTTCCATCAACATCCGCCATCCCCAGAAAAACAGGATCAGGCCTCCGGCAAACATAACCATGGAGACCCTCTGCAGAAAAAATTCTGCTCCCAAAAAACCGACGATCAATACCGCCTGCGAGGCCAGTATGGTCACAAAACCGAACGCACTCGGTTTAGGGGTGATCGCGAAAAGTTCCGCTCGCTTTTCATAAAGCAGGTAGGCGAGGGCGAAAGGGATCAGAAAGCCGTGCGAGTAGTCATCATTGGTCCACCACTCCTGCACCAGCGACGCCAGGATCTGACCATACACGAGGACGAATGCCGCGATCAGCCACCACCAGCGCCGCAACGCAGCGGTCATAGTGGCAGTCGGCGGCAGCTCGAAAGCCGGCTTCGCGGTCACAGTGCTCATGCGGTCCGTGTACTATTCGCTCCCATCAAGATTGCGACACCTTGGCCGCCTCAGGAGAAAGGCTCATCGCGGCTCGGCCTGCGGGCTTCGCTATCAATGCCCCAGCATTGCCTCCGAGTTCGGGATATGCGGCGATTGCCGGGCCAAAAGAAAATTCCGACAGCAAGCTTTCAAGCTTGCTTTGTGTTTGACGCAGGTTGGTGTATTGCCTCAATCTCGACTTCATGCCCAGAGGCAACCGCGGCTGCTCGGGATCGATCTCCCACGGATGCAGGTAGAACATCGCCACCGAACCTTCTTCACGAAGCTGCTTCAAGCCCCACTGCATGTAGCGCAGGGGGAAGATGCGCAGATACGCACCACCGCCCATCGGCAGATTCTGTCCAGCCACCCGCACGGTAGCGATGGGAAGCTCCCACAATGCTCCGCCCGCGACTTTATGCGGCTGCCGCGGAGCGCTTGCATTGCCATAGAAATCGTGGCGGATGGGATTCACGCTGGAGTCATATAAAAATCCAAGCTCGGCAAGGATATCGAGTGCCCACTCCGTTCCGGAAACCATGGAGAAGCTGGGTGCGCGGTACCCGGCCAACCCGGTACCCGCCGCATCTTCAATAGCGGCCTTCGCTCGCTTGGTATCTTCACGGAATTCATCCGGAGTAAGCCGAAAGATCGCCCGGTGCCAATAGCTATGACATGCGATCTCGTGGCCCGCATCCGCCGCCTGCCTGATCAATGCCGGAAAGCGTTCCGCCACCCATCCCAGGATGAAAAGTGTCGCCTTCACGCTATGGCGGTCGAACATCTGCAGCAGTTGCAAGGTGCTGGCTTCCACCCGAGTAGGCTGGTGCGGCCATTGATCCCGGCTCACGGCGCCACTGGCCGCCTCCGTATGGAAGTAGTCCTCGACATCAATGGTAAGTGCATTCATCACGGTTGGATTGCTCGAGGATATCATGGTGAACTACCAGTAAAACCAACGTTTTAGACCCTAGTAAGAACAAAAAAAGCACCGGCTGAGGCCGGTGCTTTTCTTATCGAAACAATCGGAGAGCTACTTAGGCCCCGAGGAGCTTACGGCGAACAAAACTACCACCCAGCATTAGGCCGGTACCCAAAAGGGCCAGCGAAGCTGGTTCAGGGACGGCCACCGAGCCGGAGACAGAGGTGTTGATCTCTGATCTGCGGCTCAGCTTTCCGGACAATCCCATGTTCAGCAGGTCGGTTAGGGTGGTGCCAGAGGGAGCCGTGAACTGGAAAGTCAATGCGCCTTCGCCGCTCGTTGCCCCCACTAGATTCGCAAGTATGCTGCTCGCGCCCGGACCCGTTCCCGGCGTAATCACAACGTTGCTCAGCGCGACCTGCACGGAGAAGCTGCCATTCACGCCTCCATTGGAGATCAGCACGAAGTCGATGTCGCCGATCAACGTGCCAAGGACTGCATTCCCCATGGTGAGCGTACCCGAGTTCGGACTGAACAAGCCCACGTCACCGGAGATGCTGGTGAAGGAGAACATTGAGTCCGGGGTGATGGATACATCCGTGCCTTCCAGCGGGTCGCCGCCCAGGGTACCGGTCGTGATCTTCAAGCCTGAGAAGGTGAAGTTCACTGCCGGGGATCCCGTGGTGCCGCCCTGCTTGATCTTTACCGCGCCGCCGAAGTTGATGTCTTCTGCCTGTGCCATTCCGCCGCACAGGAGCACCAGAGCCATCACCGCGATCAGTACCGTTAACTTTTTCACTTCGAATCTCCAGTCGTTCACTTACTCAAATCGTCAGTGCTGCTGCGTTGATTAGCTTTTGAAGCGGCGGCGTACGGCGCTGCCGAAACCAAGCAACCCCGTGCCCATCAGGAACAAGCTGGCCGGCTCAGGGGTTTCAACTCCATTGCCTACGAAGCCAGTGATGCGGTTGCCGCTGCCGTCAAGCGAAGACGTGACCACATGCGCGAAGAACATCGCCGGATCCAGGGCGGTCACGCCATTAACCGTGAAGGTCAAAGTGACAAGGCCGGGGGTAATGCCTTCCGTCGTGGTAGTTGTGGTGCAAGTCTGGTGACCAGGCCTGCCGGTGCATTTGGTCACTGAAACAGGATTTCCGAGGTCAACGAGAACGTTGTAGGTTCCAGAGGTTCCGGGGACCGGAATGCTGTTTTTGGTAGTAAGGGTGGCGGCCAAAGGCGTATAGGTGTTTCCATTGCCGTCGGTTCCGGAGATGCTGCCCAGGGTCAAGCCAGTGCCGGTTACTTGGAAACCGACGCTGCCATTGCCGCTCGTGTTGCTCTTGATGAAGTAGCTGGCGTCCATAGTAAAGGTGACGGTCAGCACTTGGGTGGTGGTGTTCACGGACGCGCTTACTGTACCAAAGGTGTTCGATCCACCCGTACCTAGACCGCTCAGGGCCGCGTTCGGCACGTTTAAGGTGA
>DATLCI010000199.1:0-6181 GCA_035526435.1 Terriglobales bacterium | reverse complement strand
TCGGGTTTTACTGGCGGGGAAGGGTAAGGTTCAAGCTGGTACTAGCGGTTTGCTGATTCGAGCGGGCTGTGAGTTCAACGGTGACGGCCTCCCGCGGAAGTACCGCACAGGAAACCAGGACAAGAGATAGAGTCGAAATGGATGCAACAGCGATCAACCGTTTGTTTTTTGTTCCACTTCGCAAAAAGGCGAAGAAAGGGAGACCAAAGATGCCTAGGGCAGGTAGTAACTGATTAGGCTTGTAGTGAACCCGAAGCCGTACAGTTTGAGACTCTTCCAAGCGGACACTGCCGGGTTCCACCTCGCAGCTCACCTGTGCTGAAGTCGTGACGCAGGAAAACTCAACGTCCGCGGCGGTGCCCGTCCCGTCGGCAATCAGGTTCCGGGAGACTTCCACTGTTTGGACCAAGGAAAGTTCGTTTCCACCCGTGCGGGCGGAATCCCATGCGAACTTCCGTTCGCCGAAGTCCTCCCGCAGGATTAGGACGTCGTCGTCGCCCATCCTCGATCCCAGAGCGCTGTCCTGCGGAGGTGCATTTGGCCGCAACGTTACCGCGGTCCAAAGCTGCTGCGTTTCCGCCTGGAAAGCATTGGCGATGACCCAATATCCAATCGGTAGGTCGGCCGAATACGCATAGCTCCAGGCCTTGCGGTTGCGATTCCAGCCTACTGAGTAGTTCCGCGAAGGTGTGGGATAAGGCTCGTTCTTTACTAGCGCAAGAAGCAGTGCTGCCGATGGGACAGGTCCGCGCAACTTCATCGAATATGATCCATTAAGCGCAAGTGTGATGATCGCGGTAGACGAGCCCTGCAGGTCAGGGAGCCCCGCAACAAAGAAATCCGTAGAAGGGCCGGTTGCGCCTGCTGGCGCGGTCCTCGAGGGACGGCTTGTCCCGTGGGTAAAGTAGGAGCCTAATACCTCCGTGAGCCCACTAGTGTCGGATCGTTCGTCACCCAGAAAAGTGGAGTAGATGAGTCCATGTTTAAGATCAAGGGCGCCATACACCCCGTCATAGATTCCGCCGAACTGCTTTTGAAACGCATTCTCGGTTACGGGAAAATCAGGTGAATCGGTGCCTCCCGTGAACACCATGGCGTCATCCGAAAGGAAGCGAACGAAGAAAACGCCTTCCGACCCGTAGCCACCGAGAAGCGTGGAATATTCCAAAGTGTTGCCGTCGGAGCTCAGCACGGAGATGAATGCATCGCGGTATCCACCCCCAATGCGGCTTTGAAATGCATCGGAGGTCTTAGGGAAATCAAACGAGTTGGTGTCGCCGGTGACCCACGCACGACCGCGACTGTCCACCTTCAGAGAGAATGACCGGTCACTTCCCGAACCGCTCAAATAGGTGGCATACTCCAGCCGCGAGCCGCTTGCATTCAGTTTGGCCACATATACACAACCGATACTGGAGTTGCACTTTTGCTGGTAGCTGCCAGGAGTTAGCGGAAGAGAGGACTTAGTAATGCCCGTAAGATAGACAGAACCATCAGTCCCGATAGCAATATGGTCCGCATTCATGAACTCATTTTGGTTATTGCCTAAATAGGTGGAAAAAACGAGTTCTTTGCCGTCAGGTGTGAGCTTGACTAAAAATGCAGCTGCGCCACAGCACGAATGACTAGTCTGGTAGGCGCCCGGCGTGGTGGGAAAGTCTAGCGAAGTGGTCAATCCGGCTACGTAAACGAAGCCTTTAGCGTCGGTAACGATAGCGTACGGATTGTCTGTCCCGCTCCCCCCCAAATACCGTGCAACCACCAATCCATGCGGGTTCGGTTTGGCATTGTCGAGCAGCCGTTGCAGCTCTTGAGTGCTATTCTGGCCGACGGCGGAGAGCGCAAGCTTCAGGAATACTAGCGATATTAGATAAAGATGACGGATGAGCCGACCTCGGCTCAAATTTAGAGATGACTACTGGCTCAAAGGTTGCCCTTTAATTGTTAAGAATTGTTCCCAAAATGGAACGTTCAGAAACCAGAGGTCACTGCCTGCTGGCCTTGCGCGCGGCCTCGAATTCGTCCCCCGGCAGCCACTCCACCAGTTTCGGTTGGTCCGCGGCCTTCCATCCCAGCACGATCAGCAACTGCGCCAGCTTCGCATTCGCCGTGTAATCACCCTGCGGGTCGAATTCGTCTGACGGCTGGTGATAATGCTTGGTGTTGTACTCTTCCGCTTTTTGCCGGCCCCACTCCGTCGGATGCCCCACGAACTTGTCGCCTTCCTTCAGCGAGAATGCCGGTACGCCTACCCGAGACATGCTGAAATGGTCTGAACGATAGAAGCTGCCCCGGTCAGGATGCTGGTCCGGTTGCAGCGCCATGCCGAACGCCTTCGCCGTCGCCTGCACCGTGGGATAAAAATCATTCCGCTCCGAGCCCAGCGCGACCAGCTCTTCCGGATCGCCCAGCGGCGGGATGTCGTCAAAGTTCAAGTTCAGCGAAATCTTGCCCGCTGGGATCGGCGGATTCTGTCCCAGGTACTCCGACCCGCGCAGTCCTTGTTCCTCCGCCGTGACCGCGGCGAATAGCACGGAGCGCTTCGGATGCACTTTCGCTTCCGCCAGCGCATGCGCGATCTCCAGCAATATGCCCACGCCGGTCGCGTTGTCATCCGCGCCGTTGTAGATGTTGTCGCCCTTCACATCCGCCCGTATCCCCAAATGGTCATAATGCGCCGTGTAAACGATGGCCTCTTCTTTCAGCTTGGCATCGGACCCCGGCAGCATGGCCAGCACATTATTCGATTCCATCGGACGCACCTTGCTGGCCAGCGTCGCCCGCAGCTTCGCCCCGATCGCGCGCGGCTTGAAGTCCCGCGACGTCGCTTCCTTGAACATCTCCTCCATCTTCATGCCCGAAGCCGCTGCCAACTTAGCGGCCACATCCAACTGGATCCACCCCGCCGACTGCAGCTTGGGAGTATCCGTTCGCAGATATGCCTTCTCGCCCGAATTTGAATTCCGCACTACCTCCCAGCCATAGCTGGCCATGTCCGTGCGATGGATCAGGATCACGCCCGCCGCGCCATGTCGTGCCGCGTTCTCATACTTGTAAGTCCACCGCCCGTAGTAGGTGAGCGCCTTGCCCTTAAAAAACTTTTCGTCATCGGATGAAGGTTCATTCACCAGCATCAGCAGGACTTTTCCCTTGACGTCTATCCCCTTGTAATCGTCCCAGTGATACTCCGGCGCGGTGATGCCATAGCCCATCCACACGATGTCGGCATTGATCTCTGCGCGATCGCTGAGCGTCTCGTTGTAGGCGACCCACTGGTCTTTGAACGCCAGGTTCATCGCTTCGCCGTTCGCCGGCGTAATGGTGAACGTGCTCTGCGGCTCGGTGGTCACGCCCACCAGCGGGACCTTCTGCATGTAGCTCCCATTGGCGCCCGCCGGCTTCAATCCATACAAAGCGAATTGGCTGGCGATATACTCCGCGGCGATGTCGCCGCCGCGCTGCCCCGTTCCGCGCCCTTCGAGCAAGTCATGCGATAAAAAACGAATATGCTCGCGGATGCGCTCCTTGCTCACATGGCGCATCGCCTCCGCCGCGCCCGCCGGTGTTGCCGCCGCACTCACACCTTTCGCGGACTTCGACTTGGCTTTGCCCTGGGCGGCCCCCGGGGCCGAGATCAGAACGACGCAGATCAGCACTGCCAGCAACTTGCGCACTGGGATTCTCCTTATGAATTCTTCGGTCCGCGACCGCGGACTAATTCTTCGCCCCTCAACCTGCCTTGAAATCTTTTACATCTTCGCCGGCCTGGAAGATCGGCGCTGCCGGAAGCCCCGCAGCCTGCGCCACCATCTCATTGATCTGCTGGAATTCGTCCTTCACCCAGCCGATGCTCGTCATTTCCACTTTCCCATCTTTGCCGATCACAAACGTGGATGGCACATGCATAAGTTGATACGCATTCGAAGCCAGATACTTCTTGGTATCGTCCAGCAGGATAGGGAAAGTGAGTTTGTATTCTTGGATGAATGCGGCGGTCTTGTCCGCGTCGTCCTGCGATATCCCTACCACTCGCACCCGTTCTTTCGGATACGCCTGATGGATCCGCTCCAGGAACGGGAACGTATATTGGCACGTAGGGCAGCCGACTTTAAAGAACGCCGCCACCACCGGCGCGTTGGCTTCTTTCAAGGAAAAATCTTTACCCTCTGTAGACTTCAATCGTATCTCCGGCGCGCTTGCTCCCGCTGTCAGGACCGCCATGGGCTCTCCTCCGAACCATCCACCATAACGCCTCTCACGCCGGACTGGCAATCGCGCCCAGCCGGGTCAGCACTTTGCGGGTGAGCCCGGTCAGCGGCAGCGCCGAGACCTCGCTCAGCGACACCCATCTGCCCCGAGCACCTGCTTTCGCCGCATGGATATGCACCACGTAGTCCGTCGTAGTGATGGAATGTTTTAGCCGCAGCAACGCTTTCGCTTCGACGCCTTCAACCTCCGGCAGCTCCCACATGCCCGCCATCAGACGCGCATCGTCTGCCCGCCGCACCAAACGCACCGCATCGCCTTTGCGCGCGAACGCATAGGCGAGTACCGCATGCTTCCGCGCCGCTCTGGGTTTCACGCGCGGACCCTTTCCCTCGCTCCGGCAAGCGTCGCGCACGGGACACCGCCCACATTCCGGACTCACCGGCGTGCATACCGTCGCGCCCAGCTCCATCATCGCCTGGTTGAAATCTCCCGGACGTCGCCTGCCGATCATCGCCTGCGCGAACGCCCAAACCGCCGCTTGCGGAACGGCTGTACCTGCGATCCGCTGCACCACGCGCTCTACGTTGCCGTCCACCACCGCGCGCGGCTCGTCGTGCGCGATGCTCGCGATCGCCGCCGCGGTATAGCGGCCGATGCCCGGTAACGCCAGCAACTCCTTCGCACTCCCGGGAAATTTCCCGCCATGCTCATTCACGATCTGCTGCGCTGCGGCCCGCATCATCCGCGCCCGGCGGTAATATCCCAGCCCGCTCCATGCAGCCAGAACATCCGCTTCGGAAGATGCGGCCAGGTCGCCGACCGTTGGGAACTGCTCCAGGAACCGCCGATAGTGTCCCATCACCGCATTCACCCGGGTCTGTTGCAGCATGATCTCAGAGACCCATATGCGATACGGGTCGCGGGTCTCGCGCCAAGGCAATGCCCGCCCCTTCCGCTCATACCAGCGGATGAGCCGCGCCCGGAATGCCACCTTCACTTTTAAGAGTTTTGCCAGCTGCGGCGCCGTCAAGTTGGGCATGGAATTCTCATTCTAGGTAAGCCGAGCGGCCCGCGCAATCGGCCCATCCCCGCGCGGCCGCGCGCTGGTGCAACAGGCTCTAAGCCGCCAGCATCTCTTATTACACGCACTGAGGTGTGCCTTGCGGAAATCTCTCCCCAGCAGTTTGGATACTCGAAGTTTCGCCCTGGTCCTGCTCCTGCTGGCAGGGTGCGGAGGAGGCTCGCCCACTCCCGTCCAATCCACGCCCAGTCCCAACCCGTCCAATACTGCTCCCGGCAACGGAGGTACGGTCACTTCGCCCGTGCAAGCTCTGCGGGTCGTCAACGTGAGCTCTGGCCAGACTGCCAGTAGCATTGATATCAATGTCGCCTCACCCGGTACCAGCGCCGGAGCTAATGCCGAACTCTTGGGCACCTCCGACCTAAACTCCGGGACCACGGCCACCAACTCCGGCGGGGTCATCCATCGCGGCAGCACCATGAAAGTCGTGCTTTTCGGACGCGCCTTAAGCGGCTCGTTGCGCATCACCGTCGGCGGCCCTCAGGACATCACCATCAGCAACATTCGCAGCGTTACCGCGACGGACGGCACCGCCGGGGTCGCTTTTGATGCCGCTGTAAGCGGGTCCGCTGCGCTCGGCGCGCGCACCGTTTACCTGCGCTCCGCCAATGACGACATCACGGCCTTCACCGGGGGTCTCGAGGTGATCCCATGAAGACCTTCCTCTGCCTGCTGTTGCTCTGCGGACAGCTCTTGGCTACTACTATCGTCCCCATGTCGGTGGAGCGGCTCACGCGCGCCTCCACCCATGTTGTGCTTGCGCAGGCTACTGAAGCCTGGACCGAATGGGATTCCGATCATGCCCTCATCTACACCATCACTCGTTTTCGCGTGCAGCATTCCCTCAAAGGCGAAGCTGGGCAGGAGATCCTAGTCAAGCAGATGGGCGGC
>DATLCI010000197.1:0-9699 GCA_035526435.1 Terriglobales bacterium | reverse complement strand
CAAGGTGTTCTCCACACCAGATGACCCGTCGCGAGCCATCGCGGAAGCAATCAAACAAGTAGGGCACGCGGACGAACTCGTCATCCTGCATGGCACCACGGTAGGGACCAATACGCTGTTGCAGCGCAAAGGCGCACGAGTCGCATTCGTTACGACCAAAGGCTTTGAGGATTCCATCCAGATCGGGCGACAGGCGCGTCCGGAACTCTATGACTTCTTTTTCGATGCAGTGGAACCGTTGGCGCCAGCCGAGCTGCGCTTCGGCATTAGCGAAAGGACCGATAAAGATGGCTACGTGCTGGTAGCGCCGCCGGAGAAAGACGTCGCGGAGCTGGTGCGAAGGATCAGGGCGGCTACTCCGGATGCGGTGGCGGTGTCATTGCTGTTTTCGTTTGCCAATACGGAGAATGAAGAGCGAGTGGCGGCGGCGCTGGCAAAGTTAAAGTTGCCATTATCCATCTCGCATCAGATCCTGCCAGAGTTTCGCGAGTACGAGCGCGCGAGCACCGTAGCGATGAACGCGTATTTGCAGCCGGTGATGCAGAGCTACCTGGAAAAACTAAGGGGCCGGTTTCCGCAGGCGAAAGTATTCGTGATGCAGTCGAGCGGGGGACTGACGTCGCTGGAGACGGCCAGCCACGAGCCGGTGCGCACGGTACTGTCCGGACCTGCCGGCGGGGTGGTGGGCGCGGTGAAGATGTCGGGGCGTACGCGCAAGAGCGGTGCGACGAAGATCATTGGCTTCGATATGGGAGGAACGTCCACCGACGTTTGCCTCGTAGAAAGCGAACCGATGACGACGAACGAGTCGGAGATTGCGGGGCTGCCGATCCGGGTGCCGATGCTGAACATCCACACGGTGGGAGCGGGTGGAGGGTCGATCGCGCGTTTCGATGCTGGGGGAGCGTTGCGAGTGGGACCTGAATCCGCCGGGGCAGCGCCGGGGCCGATCTGCTATGGCCAAGGAACTTTGCCGACGGTGACCGACGCAAATTTGCTGCTGGGACGTCTGCGAGAAGACCACTTCCTGGGAGGAAGCTTTCGATTGCAGCGCGAGCGGACGGAGCGGATCTGCAACTCGTGGTTGCGCAAGCAGAAGTCTGATTGGACGCTGCGGCAATTCGCGGAAGGCGTGGTACGAGTAGTCAACGCGAATATGGAAAAGGCGATCCGGGTGGTGTCGGTGGAAAAGGGGTATGACCCGAGGGAGTTTTCCTTAGTCGCGTTCGGGGGCGCCGGGGCGTTGCATGCGTGCGAGCTAGCATCGGCATTGGAGATTCCGACCGTGGTGATACCGCATATGCCGGGTGCGTTGTCGGCGGTAGGGATATTGCTAAGCGATGTAGTGAAGGATTATGCAAGGACAATCTTGTTGAGGGTACCCGGCAAGAGCAAGTGGCCAAAAGCCGAACTGCAACGATGGAGTACCGGTCTGCGGCAACGCGCGGCGAAGGAATTTGCCGCGGAAGGATGGAAGGGCAAGATCCAATTCAAGCCATCACTCGACATGCGCTACAAAGGCCAGGGGTTTGAGATATCCGTAGAGATGTTGGGGAACCCAGTGGAGCGGTTTCATGCCGAGCATTTGCGCAGATTCGGTTATGCGAAGCCGGAGCGCGAGATCGAGATCGTTACGGTGCGATTACGAGGATGGCAGGCGGGAGCGGACTTAGGTAGAAAGTTGCTCCGGGCTCGCGCTCTCCGGTCACGGAAGGGCAACGAAAGGCGAACGGCTGTGGTATTTGAGGGCAAGGTGATTTCTACGCCGGTGGTGGGGCGGGACGCAGTAAAGGGAATCGTGAAGGGACCGGCGATCGTGACGGAGTATAGCGCCACAACGGTGATACCGCCGGGGTGGTCCGGACAGATTGAAGGAATGAGCTTGGTGTTACGGAACAAAAAATGAAGCGGCCGGCAGGGCCGACCGCTTAAGTTCAAAACGGCGACGCCGGGTTAGGCGCTACGTTTGGTCTTGTCAAAGTAGCGATCGCCCGCATCCTTTGACGGATGTTGTTCGTTGGCCGGACGGCTATCAGGACGAACGGTATCTTTTACGTCGTCAGCGATGTCACGAACCTTGTCCTTAGCATTGCCAAAGGCATTTTGCACCTTGCCTTCGCCCTGATGGGCGATGCCTTCGGCCTGAAGCTTCTCGTCGCCTGTCCACTCGCCTACTTGACGTTCGACACGGCCTTTGACGTCCTTCATCTTGCCTTTCACACGATTGTTATCCATAAACTACCTCCCTGGGGAGCTCCTAGACTGCCCTGCGACCGGTCATGAGTTGGAAGACCAGCGCGATCACAGCGAGAACGAGCAAAATGTGGATAAACCCGCCCAAGGTGTAACTGGTAACCATGCCCAAGAGCCAAAGAACTAACATAATGACAAATAAGGTCCAAAGCATATTAGGAACCTCCAAACTACGATTTGTGGTGCTACTGATTGGACGGTAGGGTGGCGAACGGAGTTGTAGCCGAGGGCAAAAATCAAGAGTAAGTCATTTATTATCTTTACGTTAGTGGATTTGAGCCAGAATCTATAAAGCGGTGACGGCACATTTCTCTTGCCTTTTGCGGAGTGGGTGAATTAACCTAGATTTTCTGCAGGACAGTCCTTCTTCGCTCCTGTTGATTAGGCCCGGCCATGGAATGTGCCTCCGAATAAGCTGAAAATTAGCAACCAAGCGGATCGGAAAAGCATCTAGAGAGTCGTCAGCTCAGGCCCCATAATAAAAGCCATTTTTGTGCGGGAGCGGCGCAACTTGTTCCTTTGGAACACGTCTAAGCTGTAAACCACGGCAATCAAACGAAAGCAGGTAAAAACTTATGCGTTCTCATTTAATCTACGGAGCCTTAGCTCCAGTGCAAAATCGTTATATGCTGTGCCAACTGGCTTCCAAGGCCACGCGTAAGTTTCACCGGCCGGCGACGCGGGTGCAAGACACGATGAACGATGTGTTCGTGAAGTTTGCGAAGGCCGACGATGCCGAGAAAGTAATGGCCATTGCCGGACCAGTTGTCGAAGAGCACAAGCAAGCCGCATAATATCCCTGGGTAGAGTCCGCTGCGCGCCCGCGCAGCGGACTTACACAGACGCTTCCCAGCCCAGCAACCGACCTTCCTTAGAAAAACAATCCCATAGGTGACAAATTGACGATCGCGGAACTGAAAGAAAAGAACATAACCGAACTTACGAAGATCGCCCGTACCCTGGACCTCCCCGGCGCCAGCGGACTACGCAAGCAAGACCTGATCTTCAAGATCCTGCAGGCGCAGAGTGAAAAAGAAGGCCACATCTTCGCCGAGGGCGTGCTGGAGATCCTGCCTGACGGCTACGGCTTCCTGCGCTCCCCGGACTACAACTATCTGCCGGGCCCGGACGACATCTATGTTTCGCCATCGCAGATCCGCAAGTTCGACTTAAAGACCGGCGATACGGTCAGCGGTCAGGTCAGGCCTCCGCATGAAGGCGAAAAATACTTCGCGCTGGTGAAGATCGAGGCGGTGAACTTCGAATCGCCTGACGAAGCGCGCAACAAGATCCTGTTCGACAACCTTACGCCGCTTTATCCGCAAGAGCGGATCAAGCAAGAGACGACCAAAGAGAACATCAGCGCCCGGGTGATGGACCTGCTGACGCCGATCGGCAAAGGCCAGCGCGGATTGATCGTGGCTCCGCCGCGCACCGGTAAGACGATGCTGCTGCAGGCCATTGCCAACTCGATCACCACCAATCATCCGGAAGTAGTGCTGATCGTGCTGCTGATTGATGAGCGTCCGGAAGAAGTCACGGACATGCAACGGTCGGTCAAAGGCGAAGTCATTTCTTCCACCTTCGACGAACCGGCAGCACGGCACGTCCAAGTGGCCGAGATGGTCATCGAAAAAGCAAAGCGCCTGGTAGAACATAAGCGCGACGTGGTCATCCTGCTGGATTCCATCACGCGTCTGGCGCGCGCTTACAACACCATTGTGCCGCCTTCCGGCAAAGTGCTCTCCGGCGGTGTGGATTCCAATGCGTTGCAGCGTCCGAAGCGTTTCTTCGGCGCCGCCCGCAACATCGAGGAAGGCGGTTCGCTCACCATCATCGCTACGGCGCTGGTGGAAACCGGCTCGCGTATGGATGACGTTATCTTTGAAGAGTTCAAAGGAACGGGCAACATGGAAATCATCCTGGACCGCAAGCTGGTGGACAAACGCGTGTTCCCGGCGATCGACATCCAGCGCTCCGGCACCCGCAAGGAAGAGTTGCTGATCCAGAAAGAAGACTTGGCCCGGATCTGGGTGTTGCGAAAGGTGCTGAATCCGCTGTCTCCGGTGGAAGCCATGGAACTGCTGATCGACAAGCTGGGAAAGACGCGGGCGAACGCGGACTTCCTGGCGAACATGAGTTCCATCTAGAAAAACGAGTTCCATCTAGAAAAGCGAAATGAGAGCCCGGCTTAGGCCGGGCTTTCCATTTTGGGACGCTGGTCAGAGCCATTCCGGGAAGAATAGGTGCTGCCGGGAAAGATGGTCCAATTGCGGCGTTTCTAAGTGCAAGCAATTGCAAGGGCTGTCATTGGGAAGGCTGGCCACGGAAGGTGGCCACTGGCTTGCATGTAGATGTGCAGGAGAGTGTCCATGCGTTCTCAGTTTGAAGTGCATTCCGGCAGCCCTGAAGGATTCATTCCGCGATTGGCGGAGACGTCATTGGGCGAACGCCGGCGGGTGGCCGATGCTCCGGAACAGTTCCGATTGGCAGCGGAGGCGGCTGGCCTTCGGAAGAGTTTCTTTGCGCGCATCGATTGGACCGCGGTGGGAGCCGCAGCTTTTGTTTATGCGGTCGCTTTTGCGGCTTGGTCGTGGCTAGCGAAATAGGTCCACGGGAATTCCTAAAATCCAATAAAAAGGGCGCCGGCAGCGGCGCCCTTTAGTTTTGTAGCGGGTGTCAGCCTAGCAATGCACGACCTTGTCTGACTTGATGCCCTTGGTCGCGTTGCGGGTGTCAACCACCAGCTTGGCCTCGTTTACGATCTTCTTGTAATCGTAATCGGAGTGGTCGGTGATGATGACGACGCAATCGAAGTCCTTGATCTTTTCCAGCGGCGTGGAGCTCATGTTGAGGTTGTACTTGCGTCCGCGGCCCACGGTGGGGAAGTAGGGATCGTTGTAGCTGACCTCCGCTCCTTCCTGCTGCAGCAGTTCGATCACGGTGAGGGAGGGAGATTCGCGCAGATCGTCGATATCCTTCTTGTAGGCCATACCCAGCACCAGCACCTTGGAGCCGTTGAGGGCCTTCTTGTGCTTGTTCAGCCCGCTTCCGACCGAAGCCACCACGTGATAGGGCATGTTGCTGTTGATCTCGCCGGCGAGTTCGATGAAGCGGGTCTGGAAGTCGAACTCCTTGGCCTTCCAGGAGAGGTAGAACGGATCCACGGGGATGCAGTGTCCGCCGAGCCCGGGGCCGGGATAAAACGGATGGAAACCGAAGGGCTTAGTGGAAGCGGCGGCGATGACTTCGAAGATGTCAATGTTCATGCGCAAGCAAAGCAGCTTCAGCTCATTCACCAGCGCGATGTTCACGCAGCGGTAAATGTTTTCGAGGAGCTTGGTCATCTCGGCTGCAGCCGGGGTTGAGACGGGAACCACGCGGCGGAAGATGGAGTTGTAGAGAGCGCCAGCAAGTTCGGAGGCGGCGGGATTCAACCCACCGATGACCTTGGGAATGTCATGACGGGCGACCTGGGTGTTGCCCGGATCTTCGCGTTCGGGCGAGAAGGCGACATAGAAGGTCTTTTCATTCTCAACGTCGCCAACATGGGCGGCCTTGAGTCCCAACTGGTTGCTCTTTTCGAGGATCGGCACCATGACTTCCTCGGTGGTGCCGGGGTACGTGGTGCTCTCCAAAATGACGAGCTGTCCGGGTTGGAGATAAGGCGCGATCATCTCGGTGGTGTCACGGATGTAAGCGAGATCCGGCTCGCGATATTCATTCAGCGGAGTGGGAACGCAGATGATGATGGTATCCATATCTTTGATCTGGGTGGGTTCAAAGGTGGCGGTGAAGCGTTGGGCCCGAGCGACGCCGATCTCCTCCGGCGTGATGCGATGGATGTAGCTGCCGCCGCTGTTCAGGGTATCGACTTTCTTCTTGTCGATATCAAAGCCGGTGACGGGGAATTTCTGTTCAGAGAAGAGCAGAGCCAGGGGAAGGCCAACGTAGCCAAGTCCCATGATCCCGATCTTGGCTTCGCGGGCCTGGATCTTGGACTTGAGGGTTTCACTCATCGATCGAATCGCTTTGGTCTGGGTGGACATGATGCCTCAATCATTAAGATTTCGCGGCCCTAGCCTTTGACCAGGGTCCGGGCACAGCTTGGCATTCAGGGAAGAGCTCTTAGGGGACCGAACGGCTGCGCGGCTACCGCTGGCGAAGCCCGTTCGGAAAGCAAATCTCACTGGGGAATGCACATCAAGTATCGCAAGAATCACGGCGGGAGGCAATCAGGCAGGGCCCTTAGGGATTTAGGCCGGCGGTTGCTTCAGAAAGTCGGCGAAATCGTCTTGAGACTGGAACCATCCCGCGAAGGCGGTCTTGTCCTTGGCGCCTTCTATCGGGGAGACCCGGTGGAGAAAGTTGTCGCCCAGGCGGAAAAGAATGGCGTCACCCGGGCCTAGATTGGGCAGGGTGCGAATAAGACGATCGGTGTCACGATATTTGATCTGGAAGGTACCACCCTCATAGGGTTCGGGACTGAGATTGATACTCATCCCGATCAGCCGGCCTTCGCCGAAATCGTCGTGCCAGTTGTCGCGATGTTCACCACCCGGACGCATGCGATAAATGCGGCCCTTGAAGCTGTGGATGTTGTCATAACCGGTGATCCGGGCAATGACCTCATGCAGCTTGCGGTCGTTCATCTGCAGGCGCAGCATGTGGACGCCGACGTTGTCTTCCATCTTCAATTCGCGGGCAATGCCGTCAGAATGTTCGTGAAAAGGCACCTCCTGCAGGAAGCGGGCGACGATCGCCAACAATGGCGGCGCCAGAAAACCTTCGAACTTTAACGTGTGCAAGGAGGAAAATTCAGCGCGGAGTTCGTCTAGCTGCTGGGGCGTGAGCGTAGCCCGGCATCCGGAGGGGGAGAGCGAGATCACCTAGCTCTCATTTTCGATGGAGACCAGTTTCGCTGCGGCCATCTGCTCCAGCAGGGCGCAAACGTCGGCCTGGCATTTTTCGCGATCAACCTCAAACTCGCCCATCATGGTGTTCACGATCTCGTCCACGGTGCGGGGAGTCTGGATAGCTTGCCAGACCACCGCGCCCACGTCGTCGAGCCCGAAATACATGCCGTCTTTGACTTGGAGAATGATGATCTCACCGCTGACCTCCGACGAGACCTGGTCAGGCGTGACCGTGACTTTGCTATGGCGATTGATGCTGGACATAGGGACCAGACGGCGATTTTATCACGCAAGTTCCGGCGTCAATAAAAGGCCAGACTGCCGGTGGACCGCGAACGCCGCAGCGCAAAAGCAAAGATGGCGAAGCCCAGCGGAAGCGCGACCACGCACCAAGCGCCGAGTATGGTCAAAGGCTCCGTGAGCGATGAAAGCGTGGCTCCACGGAGTAGGGCCAAACGGAAGGCGGTAAGGGCCTGAGCAAAGGGATTGAAGTAAGCCAGGGTATGAAGGACGGCGGGCAGCGAGCCAATAGGGAACAGCACGCCGCTGAAAAAACCAGTGAGGATGCCCAAGAGCACAATGGCGGTATCGCCGCGTTGAAGCCAGAGCTGCAGTCCGGCGGCGGCGAGTGAGATAGAAATCGCCAGCACGATAGCGAGCAACAGGGTCACGCTTACGGCAGAAAAGTTGGGTGAAGGAAGTTGGATCCGAAAAAGAAGCACGCCGACAACAACATATAGGGCTGCGGTAGCCACTTTCGCGACGATGCCGGAGAGCGCTTGCAGCATGATGATCACGACGGCGGGAGTGGAAGTCGTCATCAAGACTTCCATCACGCCGGAGATCTGCGCCTCCCGCAGGTTCTGGACCAGCGAACGGGTACTGGAAAGCAGCAGATCAAAGAACGCGGTGCCGACTAGCAGGAACCAGAAGTAGTCGATACCTTCCGGACGATACCCAGGACCGACAGAACGCGCTAAAAAATAAAAGGTGGCGAGCTCCACCAAGGTGGCTACCAGCACCAGGCCAAAGCCGAGCGAAGCCCGCATGGAGGTAAGCAGGTCGCGTTTAAAGATAGCCCCGAGTTTGGCAAACAGGTTTAAGTTCATGAAGCCGCCGCTGAACCGATGGCAGTGAAATACAGCGAGCGCAGTTCCTCGGCATTATGAGGATTCACATTCTGGATGGCAGCGAGGCGGCCGTGGCGGATGATGGCAATCCGGTCGGCTACGCGATTGGCCTCGTCGAAATTGTGCGTGGCCAGGAGGATGGTGGTGCCGGTAGTCCGCAGCTGCTGCAGACGCGCATAGAAGTCGAGGGCTGCTTCGGGAGAGAGGCTGCGGGCGGGCTCGTCGAGTAACAGGACCTTGGGTTCCTTCAACAGCGCACGAGCCAGGCCGAGCTTCTGATACATGCCGGTAGAAAACTTCATGACTAACGTGTCTTCCGCGCCCTCCAATCCGCTGGAGCGCAAGAGCGAATCAATACGCGCTTCGCGACCCGATGCCGCCACATCTTCCAATACCGCAAAAAATCTGAGATTCTCGCGCGCCGTAAGCCTTGGATAGAACGAACGCTCGGTGGCAACGGCGAAGCCGATCATCTGGCGAACGTCTTGGGCATGGGTGAGGGTGTTGAATCCATTCACCAGAACCCGACCAGCATCCGGCACGAGCATTGTCGAGACGAGCTTCAGCAGGGTGGTCTTGCCACTGCCATTCGGGCCGAGCAAAGCCAGAACTTCGCCGGAAGAGGCCTGCAAGCTGAGACGGTCCAGGGCCAAGGTCTGCCCCCGGCGCTCCCGGCCCACGAGGTTGAACAGGCTGGGGCGGTGACGAAAGACCTTCGTTACGCCTTCAAGCACTAAGCTTTCCATGAGGAAGAGTGAGAATAACTGATTCGCGCATCCGCAACAAACCTCGGGCGAAATCCGTATGCCTAGCATCGGGTATCATCAATGAAATCCAAAAAAGTCAGGGAATTGCAAAAGCGCTATGAGCGGAATGGCGGGGATCTGGAATCTGGATGGGGAGCCGGTGTCGCGGGAGATACTCGCATCCATGAGTGCGCGGATGGCGCATCGCGGCCCCGATGGCGAAACCTTCTGGATACAAGGTGAGGCCGGCTTCGCTTACCAGATGATGAAGGTACAGCCGGAATCAGCCAGCGAACGCCAGCCGCTGGAGCACCCTGCCGGGATAACGCTGGTTTATGACGGGCGTTTGGATAATCGCGAGGAGTTACTGCAAAAGTTGCCGCATTCGGCGGGGGTCTCCAGCGCGTCACCGGATCCCGAGATCGTGATGGCGATGTATCGCGAGTGGGGCGAGGGATTTGCGCAGCACCTGGTGGGGGACATCGCTCTCGCCATTTGGGATGGCAGCAAGCGCCGAATGTTGCTGGCACGGGATGTGATGGCGGGAAGGACGCTCTACCATTGCCGCTTTGGCAACACTTTTCTCTTTGCCACCGAAATAAAAACGTTGTTGGCGCATCCGCTAGTTAACACCGCGCCCAACGATTGGGCCCT
>DATLCI010000042.1:0-6511 GCA_035526435.1 Terriglobales bacterium | reverse complement strand
AAAGGCTTCCTCGGTGAATCGTTCTATACCGCTTCCAATCCGCCTTATGGGGCCACTTTCACTTATTTCTTGAAGGAGAAATACAAGACCGCTAAAGAGAAGCGCCAGGATGCCGAGAAGGCCGCCGCCAAGAAGAATGAGATGGGTGCCTACGCTACGCTGCCTTACCCCACCCGCGACCAGTTGCGTGAGGAAGCTGAAGCCGAAGCCCCCTCGCTCTGGTTCCTTGTCTCCGACGCGGAAGGCAATCTCGTCCGTCAATTACCCGCGACCAACAACTCCGGCATCAACCGCGTCACCTGGAACCTTCGCTATCCCCCTACCAGCCTTCCTGCGGAGAACGCCAATGCAGACGACAATCCATTCGATGGCGGCCCCAACGGTACGCACGCCATGCCTGGGAAGTATTCGGTGAAGTTGGTGAAGAAGGTTGACGGTAAGTATGCCGACCTCGGTACCCCGCAGTCGTTCAATCTCTACGTCTTCGGTGCCGACAAGATGGCCGCGCAAGATCGTGCCACCCTCTACGCTTTCCAGCGCAGGGTCGCCAAACTTGATCGTGCCATCTCGGGCGCCGTCTCCCTTTCCACCGAGCTGCGCACCCGTGTCCGCGCCGTCCGTCGTGCACTGCGGGAGACGCCCGCCAACACCAGCGCTCTGCTCGATCGCGCCGACGATCTCGACAAACGCCTCGGCGCCGAATTGCGGGCGCTCCGCGGCGACACTGCCTCCATCTCCCGGCAGGAAGTCCCATTCCCGCCGTCATTGTCTGGCCGCATCAACAACATCATTGGCGACCAGTTCACCTCCACGTCACTTCCCACCGCCACGCACCAGAATGACTACACCATCGCCGCCGAAGGCTTTGCCCAGGAGCTCACCAAGGTGAAAGCGCTGGCGGAGGCGGTACAGTCGCTCGAGAGGGAAGCGGAGAAACTCGGCGCGCCCTGGACTCCCGGCCGCGTTCCCGAATGGCAGGATCAATAGACCGCAGCATCGCCTGCAAAAAAGCCCGCTCTTAAGAGCGGGCTTTTCATTGCCAGATGAAAACCTAACTAGCGGCCGAATCCGGATCTTTGTCCATGGACCAGCATGGTTCCTCCACGAAGATCTCTTCGCCGTGCGCGATCTCGCCCGTGCCCTCGCATACCGCACACTTAGACCCGTCGTCGCAGATTCCCCGGCCCAGACAGCCTGGGCATTTCTTGAGTTTTGTCACCATGGATGACTCCAACTCTACCAAGCTTTGCCAGTCAGCGGCGCACAATCGGCGCTTAATCCACTGGAAGCATCCGGTCTGCTTCCAAAGGATTACAGTCGTCACTATCTAAAAGCCGGCCCAAAACTGTACAATCCCCAAAACACCCCTGATAGATCCTCGAGCAATGGAGCTAACGTCTCTTGACGAACGCCGCTAAGCAAGCCGAAGTCGCTGTCATTCGCCTGGAAGGCAACATCCGTATGGGCGACAAGGTGGACAAGCTCCGCTCCGCCGTAGAAGAAAAACTCTCGAGCGGAAGCAATCGGATCGTCATTGAAATGAGCCGCGTCTCTGCCTTAGATTCCAGCGGCATCGGCATCTTGGTCCGCTGCCTCACTCTGGCCAAGCATAAAGGCGGCATGGTGAAGCTGGCCGCTCTCCCGGAAAAGGCCAGCCAATCCATGCTCACCACCGGCATTCTGAAACTCTTCGAGACCTTCCCCGACGAGGCCTCCGCGATCGCATCTTTTCAATAGCGTCTTTTGGCCGTCCCCTCATTTGTAAGCTCCGCCTTCCGGCGCCTCCGCGTTGAATCATTCCCCATCCCCTCCGCTATACTTGGAGTCAGGGCCATGTCCAAGACCTTCTATCTCGAGACCTTCGGCTGTCAGATGAATGTCCATGACTCGGAAAAAGTCATTGGCACGCTCGTCCACGAAGGCTACGCCCAGGTGGAAAACGTGGAAGCGGCTGACCTCGTCCTGTACAACACCTGCTCTATCCGCGATAAAGCCGAGCAAAAGGTTTTCAACCGGCTCAACGACTACAAGAAGTTCCAGAAGCAAGGCAAGAAATTCGGCGTTCTCGGATGCGTCGCCCAGCAGGAAGGCGAGCAGATCTTCGAGCGTGCGCCCTATGTGTCACTGGTCGCTGGCTCTGCTTCCTATCGCAACCTGCCGCAGATGTTGGTCCAACTGGAAGCAGGGGACCAGCGTGTCACCGGCCTAGACGATCGCCAGACTGACCAGACCTTTGAGACCGAGTTCACCGCGCGCAGCAATCAGCATCGCGGGTACATCACCATCATCGAAGGTTGTGACAAATTCTGCGCTTACTGCGTTGTCCCCTATACCCGCGGGAAAGAGCGCAGCCGGACCAGCGACTCCGTGCTTGTCGAAGCCGGTCGCATGGCTGACGCTGGCTACACTGACGTCCAACTCCTGGGGCAGAACGTAAACAGCTATCGAGATCCCAGCGGCAAGATGACATTTGCGGAGCTGCTCACCGCCGTCGGGGAAGTCAGCGGCATCCGCCGGGTGCGCTTCACCACTTCTCATCCACGCGACTTCACCAAAGACATTGTTGACGCCATCGAAGCGCAGCCCACGCTTTGCGATCACGTTCACCTGCCTGTCCAGAGTGGATCCAGCAAGGTGCTCAAGGCCATGCTCCGTGAATACACGCGCGAGCAATATCTAGAGCGCATCGCCTGGATGAAGGCGTCGCGTCGCTACATCAGCCTCACTACCGACATCATCGTCGGCTTCCCGGGCGAGACCGATTCAGACTTCGAAGAAACAATGACGTTGCTGCATGACGTTGGCTTTGACGCGGTCTTCGCCTTCAAATACTCGCCCCGGCCCAATACTCCTGCCATCCACATGGAGGACAGCATCCCGGAAGCGGACAAATCGCAGCGGCTGACCATCCTGCTCGACCGTCAACGCGAGATTCAACGTGCTAACTACCAGAGACATGTAGGAGAGATAGCTGAAGTGATGGTTGAAAGCCGCAATGAGGCGCGCCGGCAGATGATCGGACGTCACAGCCAGAATAAGACGGTCAACTTCACCACCCAGGCGCTCATTCAGCCCGCCATTGGAAGCTATGTGAAGGTGAACATCACGCGTGTGCAACCGAACAGCCTGGTCGGCGAGATGATCGTCTAAGAAGTATAGAGGGGTAGCTGGCTGCGTTTAAGGGCTTTCGGAAGGGCATGGCTTGACCGTGCCGACGAGCGAGCGAGCAGCAAAAATGGGCTTTAGCCCCGGAGGGCACGATGGAAGTCGAAATGAAGATTCGGGGACTCATGATGGACCCGGTCACCAACATGCCGATCGTGGTCCTGAAAGACGTCAGCGGAGAAGGTGTGCTGCCTATCTGGGTCGGCGTCTATGAGGCCAATGCCATCGCCCTTGAGATTGAAAAAGTCACTACGCCGCGCCCCATGACGCATGACCTCATCAAGAACGTCCTGACTGGGCTCGAAGCCCAGGTCAATAAAGTGGTTGTTAGCGAGCTCCGTGATGACACCTTCTACGCCGTCATCTGGATGGAGCGCGAAGGCCACATGATCAGCATCGATTCGCGCCCCTCAGACGCATTGGCACTCGCGCTCCGGGTGGATTGCCCCATCTTCGTAGAGGACGAAGTGCTTAAGTCCTCCAAACTTTCCGCCGCCATCTCAGACAAAGCCTCCAGCGAAGAACTCCGCAAGTGGCTCGAAAACCTCAACGACGACGACCTCGGCCGCTACAAGATGTAGCCTTGATTGAGTTTTGATTTGCTTCTTGCTTCGCCTTAAGTTTCATCTCGAGCGCAGCGAGGGTCCCTACCCAAGCGCGGCTTCTACTGAACTCCCATCCACCCTTTGTCATCCTGAGCAAGTGCGGAGCCAAAGGCGAGCGCACCGTCGGAGGACCCCTACCCGCGCAATGTCATGTCCATCACGCGCCGCTCCAACCCCCATCCCATGTCATCCCGGGCGAGGCGCGAGCGAACGCGAGCGGCGAATCGAGGGACCAAGCATTGGCTCTTGCTTTTGAACCCTCAGACTCTAAGCCCAATAATCCTTCGTGCTCCATCCCCTTCGTAGTTAAAATACCCAGCCATGGCCAAAAAAGATCCCCGCGTCGACGCTTACATCGCGAAGGCCCAACCCTTCGCACAGCCCATCTTGAAGCACATCCGCGCGCAGTTCCATAAGAACTGCCCTGAAGTTGAAGAGACGCTGAAGTGGTCCATGCCTAGCTTCATGTACAAAGGCATCTTGGCTGGCATGGCTGGATTCAAGCAGCATTGCGTCCTCGGCTTCTGGAAGCACAAGCTCGTCGTCGGTCACGACCGGAATGAAGACGCCATGGGCAGCTTTGGCCGCATCACCGATGTCTCGCAGCTTCCCAACGACAAGAACATGGCCTTGCTCATCAAGAAAGCCATGAAGCTGAATGATGAGGGTGTGAAGGTCGCGCGCAAGCCGGTTTCCAAGGTCAAGGCGCCGCTGCGGCCTCCGACCTATTTCGTCGCTGCGCTGAAAAGGAACAGGAAAGCCAAGGCAACATACGACACCTTCAGCTACAGCTGTAAGAAGGAATATTTGGAGTGGATCACGGAGGCCAAGACAGAAGAGACTCGCAACCGCCGCCTGACTCAGGCGATTGAATGGATGGCGGAAGGGAAGCAGCGCAACTGGAAGTACGCGAATTGCTAAGAACAGATCTTGTGCCTCTGTGGTCGCGGCCGATCACGGGGCTTAAACCTAGGAAGCCGTACGCTGTGTCCCGATATTGAGACTCTGGCCCATTAAGGCGCGAAGCGCCGACATTTGAATAGCCCAGCCCGTAAGGGCCGGGAAAGGGTTTTAAGAAAAAATGAGCAGCCCGCTTTAGCGGGCGGCACTGGAACGCATGCCCAACCCACCCATCACCGCCCTTGTCCCCATGGTCCACGTGGCGGACGTCGAGCGCTCGGTCGCGTTCTACCAGTTGCTTGGCTTTGAAGTTGGGAATCGCGTGCCGCCCACCGGCCCCATGGGTTGGTGTTGGCTTTACCAACCCCATGCCCCCGACTGGAAGCGCGGCGCCAACCTGATGCTGAGTCGCAGCGAGTGTCCCATTGACGCCAAGGTCCAGTCATTCCTGGTCTACCTGTATGCGGAAGACCTGGCCGCCTTGCGGACTGAGCTGCTGGCCCACGGCCTCAAGCCCAGCGAGATCACTTTTCCCATCTACCTGCCGGAAGGGGAGTTCCAGCTCAGCGACCCCGACGGCTTTTGCCTGATGATTGCGCAGTCGGCGCCCGATACTCCCTGATTCATATGGCAATTCGTCGTAGTTAACATAATATCTGTTATCGGACGTTACTAGTATCCTTCACTAAACCTGCCCTCGCCACAATAAACCCCGGAACTCCCGGTCTTCACAGTACGTAACTACCTGCAGAGTGCAGCCCCACGCATTCTGCCCATTCCCGAACCCGGCCCTACCGGAGGCCCGCCATGAAGATCTTCAGAACTCCCGCCGTAGCGATTGTCAGCTGCGTGCTCCTCGTCTCAACCCTTTCCGCCCGTGACGGTGCGACCGACGCTACCAAGAACAACCTGGCCTCTACCGCCTGGCTCGAAAAGAATCTCAAGAATCCCAAGGTCCTCATCCTCGACGCCTCCTCCGCGCCGCTCTATAACGCCGCGCATATTCCCGGTGCGGTGAATGCCAGCCCGTACGGCTATGGTGCTTTTGAGTTACCCCTGGCGGAGATGGAGCGCCGCTTCCAGGCGTTCGGCGTAAGCCCCGGCAAGAAGATCGTTATCTACGACGAAGGGGGCTCCAACGTCGCCACCCGCCTCTTTTGGGACCTCTACTATCACGGATATCCGGCTGCAGATCTGCTCATTCTCGACGGTGGCCTGAATAAATGGAAGAAGTCCGGACTCCCTGTCGCTACCGAGGCCACGCCGGCGCCGGCGAAAGGGACCTTCCGCGTCAGCAAGCTTAAGGAAAGCGAACGCATCCGCTTGCCTGAAGTCCTTACCGCGACTGGAGATCCGGCGAGGAGCGCCCTCATCGACGCCCTGGATCCCGGCTGGTACTACGGCCAGATCGCGCCTTTCGGACGCTCCGGACACATCCCCAATGGCATCCTGCTTCCGGGCGGCGACTTCTACAACGCCGACAAGACCTTCAAGTCCCCGGCTGAGATCAAGAAGATGCTCGACTACATGGGCGTGAAGCCCGATCAGGAGGTCGCGACCTACTGTGGAGGCGGCATCGCGGCCACCGTTCCCTATTTCGCCCTGAAGTTTCTCGTCGGGTATCCCAACGTCAAGCTTTACAAGGAATCCGAACTCGGCTGGATCAAGGACGACCGCGGACTTCCTTTCTGGACCTACGAGTCGCCGAATCTCCTGCGCGACGCCGCCTGGCTCGCTGGCTTCAACAGCCGCATGCTGCGCATGTACGCCCAGGTCAACGTCAGTCTCATCGACGTTCGTTCGGCCGCCGCCTATGCCGAGGGCCATATTCCTTTCGCCGT
>DATLCI010000153.1:0-3835 GCA_035526435.1 Terriglobales bacterium | reverse complement strand
GGCGAAGGCGAATGCCGGACCGCGTGAGCAGGTGACGCCGGAAGAGGCAGCGCAGCGTCGGGAGCGCGAGGTGCTGTTGCTGAGCAGGAAACAGGTGGCCGCGCAGTTGGAGTCGGCGAGTGCGGCTAGGCATCGGCAGATGTTGGAGCGAGCGCTATGCGATATTGACAGCAAGCTGGCGCAAGCGAAGTGAGGTGGCGTCGCTTCGCGACTCGAGGGTCGGAGGCATTGTCCCTCGACTCGCACTTACGTGCTCGCTCGGGATGACAGAGTAATAAGTGTGGTGAGGGCGAAGTTAGGGACAAAAGAAAAGCGGGAGCCCGTGGAGAGCTCCCGCTCGTGCACGCGAGCGCACGAATCTTGAAGCGGCGATACAAGACCGAGCGCCTAGTCGCTGTTGGCGACGCTCATGGTCATGGGGCGGTCGAGTTCGAAGATAATCTCTGTACCGGCAGGCAAGCTGGCGGACTTGTGTTTGGTAAGCCAGTAGATGACGGCTCCACCGCCCCCGATGGCAGCGCCGATCAATGAACCTTTGCCCCCAGCGGTGAGTGCTCCGACGCCGGCACCCACACCGGCACCGCCTGCCATTTCCAACTTGTCGCGACGGTCTAAAGTTTTGCCCTTGATACGGCCTTCGTCGTCTACTTTGTTGTCGCGGTCGGTGGTGTCCGCAACGACGGCGGTGATGGAATAGACGTCGCCGTTCGGGAGCGTGACCTGTTCCGGACGGATCTCAATCACGGGCGCGCCTTTGTAGCGACGCTTTTCTTCCGCGCGCAGGATCTTGCCGGAGATGGACGAACCTACAGGGATGACCGCCTTGCCATCCAGCATGACGGCTTCGGTGACTTTGCCGGCAAAGAGGTCTCCGGCCTTGCTGGTGGAAGTGGAGACCGCGGTCTCGAGTTTCATCTTGACCGGGGTCCCGACGGGAAGAGCGGGAAGCGCCTGCACTCCCGGCTGTACGGCCACGGTCATGCGTACGCCTTTGTTGGCGGCCGGCGGTTGAGCGTCTTGCGCCAGGGCCACGGTTACCAGGGAGGCGGCGCAGAAGATCAAAGCAAATCTCTTGAGGATGGACATGGTGAAAGCACTCTCCTGTTCAGATTGCTCCGGCGACGAGACGCGCGCGCTGATAGAGGTGAGACTCGGGGGAACGGTTGCCGTCGGGATGTGGTGGTTGGGGTTGCGCGCCATCCTGCAGCGACTGTAAAACAAGGAAGAAAACCGGACAATAACCAAAGAAACCGGGAACCTAATCGGTTAATAGGGGCAGAGGAGGGTAAGATCAGGCGAAGCGCGAGGTGGACGCGGCAACGCGGTGGAAGAACCTGAAGCCGTAGAAGCGATGTCCGCACTCTTCACAGCGGTAAGCACGGATAAAAAGCTTGGGAAAGACATACCGCTCGCGCCAGCTCATGGGCATAGAGCGGCGGACGGCCGTGCTGGAACATTCTGGACACTGCCGGGGCTTGGAGGTGAGGGTCACTCCTGAATTGTATCGCACTACGACCGATGTCAAACTAAATCGTTGATTTATAATCCCCGCTCGCACCAGAAAAGGAACCCGTCATGACCGATACCGAAATAGTTTCCGTACGCGCGCGGCAGATATTGGACTCGAGAGGCAATCCGACGGTCGAGGCCGACGTCCATTTGGCGGGGGGCGCAATGGGGCGAGCAGCGGTACCAAGCGGCGCTTCTACGGGCGAGCATGAAGCCGTGGAGTTGCGCGACGGCGACAAGGAAGTCTACCTCGGGAAGGGTGTGTTGAAGGCGGTAGAGAACGTGGACCGCGAGATCGCGCCGGTGCTGGAAGGGATGGACGCGGGGGCGCAGCGGCAGATCGACTCCCGGATGATCGCGCTGGATGCAACATTTAATAAGGCGCGGCTGGGTGCGAATGCGATCTTGGCGGTATCGATGGCATGTGCGCGGGCGGCGGCGAGTGCGCACGGACTTCCACTGTACCGGTACCTGGGCGGGGCGAACGCCAACTTGCTGCCCACGCCGATGATGAACATCCTGAACGGCGGCGCGCACGCCGACAACAACGTTGATTTCCAGGAGTTCATGGCCATGCCGGTGGGGGCACATTCATTCTCTGAGGCGCTGCGCTGGGGGACGGAGGTCTTTCACACGCTCAAGGGGGTTTTAAAAAAACGCGGATACAACACCGCAGTGGGAGATGAGGGCGGCTTTGCGCCATCGGTGAAGTCAAATGTGGAAGCGATCGAAGTGATCCTGGAAGCGATCCAGCAGGCAGGGTTCACGCCAGGCGAAGAGATTGCGATCGCGCTCGACCCGGCGGCGAGCGAGTTCTTTGATAAAGCGAAGAACAAGTACGTCTTTAAAAAATCCGACAAGAGTGAACACACGCCGGAGCAGATGGTGGAATTCTGGGCTGACTGGGCAAAGAGGTATCCCATTGTGTCGATCGAGGACGGCTTAGCGGAAGACGATTGGCATGGTTGGAAGCTGATGACAGAAAAGACCGGTGCCCAGATCCAACTCGTAGGCGATGACCTGTTCGTGACTAACACGGAGCGGCTGGCGAAAGGGATCGAGCAAGGCGTCGCGAATTCGATCCTCATTAAGGTGAATCAGATCGGAACGGTGTCAGAGACGATCGACGCGATTGAGCTGGCCCGGCGCAATGGATATACCGCGATCGCTTCGCATCGCTCGGGCGAGACGGAAGATACGTTCATCGCCGACCTGGCAGTGGCGACGGGAGTGGGGCAGATCAAAACCGGATCCGCGTCGCGCACAGACCGCATTGCCAAATACAACCAGTTGCTGAGGATCGAGGAAGAGTTGGGATCGTCGGCCAGCTTCCTGGGGCTGGATGCGCTGAATTATTCGGGCGACCTAGCATCGAAAGCCGGGGCGTAGAACCTTGAACCAAAGAGGACGCCAGGGAACGCCAAGGAAAGACTACAGCGCAGCGCATGGTCTGGTGAGCCACGCCGAACGCGGCGGCGGTATCGTGAGGCCCTGAGTTGGAGCCCGGCAATCCGTTCGCAGGTGTGGCGTTGAGTCTGGCGTCGGCGCTCTCCTGGGGCGCGGGAGACTTCAGCGGCGGACTCGCCAGCAAAAAAGTAAATACCTTCCAAGTAGTAGCCGTGGCGCACGGCACGGGATTAGTGCTGGTGGCGGCACTCGCATTCTTGCGGCACGAAATATTTCCCGGCTCCAACGCCATGATGTGGGGCGGGTTCGCGGGAATCTCCGGGGCGATCGGATTGGCGGCCCTGTATCGTGGGCTGGCTATAGGGAAGATGGGAACGGTCGCACCCGTAGCGGCGATCATTACGGCGGGCTTGCCGGTAATCTACGGCATATGGACGCAAGGCGCGCCGAAACCGATGCAGTTGGCTGGCTTTGCGCTGGCGACGATCGCAATCGTGCTCATATCGAAACCGGAAGGCGGCCAGGGAGTTCCGAAGGGATTGGGGCTCGGGATTCTGGCCGGCTTCGGCTTTGGCGGATTCCTGGTGTGCATCAATCGTGCGGGAGAGGCGACGGTGTTTTGGCCGCTGGTGGCCGCGCGAGTGGTGTCGCTGGGATTCATGCTGGTCTTGATCGCGGTGGGCGGCCGGGGTAAAGCGCCGGATGCGAAGTCGTGGATATTGATGATGATCGCAGGGGCGTTGGATAGCGCGGGCAATGCGTTGTTCGTGATGGCCACGCACGTAGGCCGATTGGACGTGGCGGCGGTGCTGAGCTCGTTGTATCCGGCGTCGACGGTGCTGCTGGCGAGGTTCGTGCTGCAGGAGCGGATGTCCGCGGTGCAGAATGCGGGGATGGTCGCGGCGCTGGTGAGTATTCC
>DATLCI010000152.1:0-29005 GCA_035526435.1 Terriglobales bacterium | reverse complement strand
ATTGATGCTGATGAGGCGAAGGCCGCATTCGTGGAGCCGACGTTGTTATATTGCGATGCGCCAATGAAGTCCGAGTTAGTGAACGAGGTGGAAGTGTTTGGTCCCGTGGCGACGGTGCTGCCTTATGATTCGGCGGCTGAGGCGATCCAACTGGCGAAGCGCGGTGGAGGATCGCTGGTGGCTTCCATCTTTTCTGATGACGAGGCGTTCAAAAGTGAAGTGACGATGGGAATCGCCGGAATGCACGGCCGCATCTTGGTGGTGGACAGCTCGGTGAATACGCAACACACCGGCCACGGCAATGTGATGCCGAACTGCCTGCACGGCGGCCCGGGACGGGCCGGCGGCGGCGAAGAGCTGGCAGGATTGCGCGCGCTGGCGATGTATCACCGGCGATTCGTGGTGCAGGGGCCGCCGAGCCTACTGGAGAGTATCGGTAAAGACGCGGTGGATGGGGCGAGGATATTTAGCTAATCGTTTTAAGCAGCGCTGCGAACGATGTAGAGATGGCGTTGACTAACTCCGATTGATTCTTCTTGGTCAGCAAGCTGTGCCCTGCAGCTTCAATGCTGACGATCCGGGTGGGGGCAGGGATCAGCTTCCTGGCGTCTTCAAGTTCAGCGATGGAGCCGAAGGGATCTTTCGCGCCCGAGACGAACAGGGTGGGCGTCTGCAAGGCGGGAAAATGCGCGGTGCGAAGCTGCTGCGGTTTGCCCGGTGGATGCAACGGATAAGAAAGCAGCAAAAGTGAGTGCGCGACAGTCGGATCAGAAGCCGCGAGCATGCTAGCTTGACGTCCCCCGTAGGATGAACCGCCGAGAGAGACCTTCCCTCCGCAAATCTTCCGCAAACAAATGACAGCGCGGCGTAGTCCGGCCTGATCTGCTTTTGCATTCGCCGGAGATGGCGGTCCGCTGGGACGAGCCTGGCGAAAAGGCAGGTTGCAGCGGAGAACGCTGATGCCGCCTGCAGAAAATGCTTCCGCCAGCGCGACGAGCAATGGTGAGTTGCAGTTTCCGCCCGCGCCGTGAGTAAGCACTAGACCGGCGGGGGAATCTGGGATGGAAGAACCGTGAAGGAAGCCCTGAACACGGGGCTCCCCGGGCGTCTCATCGAGCAACGGTTCAGCTTGCGGAGCGTTCACGGAGAAAAAAGCGTTAGGCGCCGGGGGCCGCGTTGGCATGAACGTAGGATTGGGCGGCGGCCTGGTCGGTATCGTAGATCGCAAAGAGGTTCAGCAGGCCGACGATCTTAAGCGTTTGAATGACCATCTTGGATGGGGCCACGAGTTTCACGTCGCCGTTGGCCTTCTTGGAGGTGGCAGTGAGACGGACGATGGCCCCGATGGCGCTGGAGTCCATCGTCGGGACTTCGGAGAGTCCGATGACGAAGCGGGCATTGCCATCTTTCATCAGGGCGTCCGTCGTAGAGCGGAATTCATCGACCGGAGGACCCAGGGTGAAACGCCCCTTGAGGTTAACCACATGAACGTTCCCGATCGAGGTGATACTGATGTCCACGTAATGCCTCCAGGCGGGGTGTCGATTTCGTTGACACCATAGTAACCGTTTGATATAACCCGCATACCTTAAGTGAAGCGATAGCCTTTTGCAAGGGTCGAGCTAAATCGACTTTCTTCCCCCAGGTGAAATCAGGAGAGAGGTCCCATGGCGACGCATATTCCCGCGCTTTCGAATGCCATTGCGGACCTGAGCGCGGCGCTGCTACGGGAGCGCGAAGCGACTCCGCGCGCTAAGATCCTGGCTGGCTACCTCAGCCGGTCATTCCCAGGCAGCAGCGTCCTTATATATGGGGTGGAAGCAGGGCCACCGGAGCGATTAAACCGCCTGGCCAGCGAAGGCGACGTTCGACCCTTTGAAAACTCCATAACCATCAGCGGCGTGCTAGAAGAAGTCCATAGGCAAGGCAAGCCCAGGGTATTTGCGAGCGCGGAGCTGGCCCGTGAGCAATATGCCCACCTGAATCTGCGGCAAAGCACCGCATCGCTGGCGTACGTTCCATTGGCAAACCGTGATGGAGCGGTAGCGCTGATCGAGATCGTGACGCCGCGCGAACCGATCACTTTGGAGGCATTGGCGGTGGTCGAGCAGATCCGCGAGCATGCCACGGCCGCGCTCGCAACCGGCTTGGAATTTGAGTCGGAACGCAACGCGCAATTCCAAAGCATATCGCGGCTGACGCAACTCTACGACCTGGAACGGGTCTTCAACTCGACCATCCAGATGGATCGGCTGCTGCCGCTGGTTACGTCGAAAGTCCGCGACATCATGGAAGTGCAAGCCTGCAACCTGTGGATGGTGCATGGCGATGAGTTGCTGCTGTTGAGTCGCGATGGCGAAGACCCGACCGTGCCGCTGATGACGGTGTACAAAAGCGGCGATGGGATCGCAGCAGAAGTTTCCGATACGGGCAAGGCGATCCTGATCACGCGTCCGGAAGATGCGCGCCTGACGAAACGCAATGGCGACATCAAAGAAGGCGCTGCGACGTCGATGATCGCGATACCAGTGGTGGCGCAGGGATATCAAGTGGCGGTGATCGAAGTGATCAACGCCAACAGTGGACTTCCCTTCACTGAAGACGACTACTACTTCATGGCCACGGTGGTCCCAACCGTCGCGAATGCGTTGCGCAATGCGAGTTTGCTGGAATCCGAGCGGAAGATCGAGATCCTGCAAACGCTGGTGGAAGTAAGCCGCGAGATCACGTCGAGCTTGAACCTGGACCGCATCATGCAACTGGTAGTCAATGGGCCGCAGAAGATCATGACGTACGACCGCGGCGCGGTCGCGCTGGAGCACCACGGCAAGCTGCAGTTGAAGGCGCTATCCGGAAAGTCAGAGATCAATACCGCCGACCCCAGCGTGAAGCGGTTGCGCGACCTGCTGTCATGGGCGGTGGAGTCTGAGCACGAAGTCTATGTGGTGCGGCACGGGAAAGTGGTGGAGGCAGACCGCGAAGAGACGCGGCTGAAATTCGAGGAATACTTTGCGCAGTCCGGCCAGCGCGGATTCTATGCGGTGCCGTTGTCAGATGAGCAAGGCCGATTGGGCGTGCTGTCGTTTGAAAGCCGTGATCCGAACTTCCTGACGGAGACGCACTTTGAAGTGATCAAGGTGCTGGCCAGCCAGACCACGGTGGCTTTGCGGAATGCATCGCTGTACACGGAAGTGCCATTCATCGGCGTGCTGGAGCCGTTGCTGGCCAAGAAAAACCAATTCATGAAGATGGAGAAGCAGCGCAAGCGGGCAGTGGTGACGCTGGCGGTAGCAACGCTGCTGTTCCTGGTTCTTTTCCCACTGCCGATGCGCGTTGTCGGCGATGCCACGGTGACGCCCGAGACTGCGCTCAAAGTGCAGGCAGCGGTGGAGGGCACCGTAAAGAAAGTCTATGTGCAGGAGGGTGACACCGTGGCTGCGGGAACCATCCTCGCTGAAATGGAAGATGGCGAATACCGCAGCGCCCTGGCCGCGGCGCAGGCGAAGTATGCGACGGCGGCGGCGGAGATGAATCGCGCATTGGCAGCGAAGGACAGCGGCGAGGCCGGTATCAAGAAAAACGAGGCTGATTATTGGAACGCGGAAGTGTCGCTGGCGCGGGAGCGTTTGGAGAAGACGCGCTTACGCGCGACGCAAGCGGGGATCGTCGCGACGCCGCACTTGGAGACGCTGACCGGACGCAAGCTCGAAGTGGGCGACACGTTTGCTTCGGTAGTAAATACAGCCAAGGCGCAAGTGGATGTGGCGATAGATGAGTCTGACGTGCCATTGCTGGAGCACGGACAAAAGGCGACCCTGAAACTGGAGAGTTTCCCCACTAAGACGCTGACCGGTGATGTGGTGATCATCAGCCCGGTGGGAACGGCGGAGTTAGAACGGCACGTTTTCTATGCGCGGGTATCCGTGCCGAATGAAGCAGGGCTAATGCGTCCGGGGATGCAGGGGCGGACCAAGATATCGACGGGATGGCGTCCGGCCGGATTCGTTTTGTTCCGTGGCCTGGGCATGTGGGGATGGTCAAAGATCTGGACGTGGTTCGGCTGGTAGCGAGGAGCTTTCGTGAAACAGAGCTTGAGTTTGGTGATGATGGCGGGGTTACTTGGTATCAGCGGCTGCAGTAAGAGCGAGCCGGTGGCGGCGGCAAGCAAGCCGGCGATAGCGGCGCCAGTGGTAGCACCCGTCGCGGATTATTACGAGACGTCTGGGCCGCTGGTGGTAGAGAACCAGATCGATGTTTTGGCGCAACGCGAAGGCTTCTTGTCGCAGATAGCCGTGGATACCGGCATCCGCGTGCAAAAGGGGCAACTGCTGGCGCAGATGGATGACCGTCAACTGCAAGCCGACCGCGATGCGGCGCAGGCGAAGGTCCGAAGTATTGAAGCTGACGTCAAGAATTGGGAAGCGGGCGCAAAAGTCTTAGAGAACGACTACGAGCGCGACCAGGAGATGTTCAAGGCCGCGCTGATCACGGCGAAGCAAGTGGACCACTCGCGTTACAAGATGATCGGCGCTGGGTATGAGCTGGAGCGGGAGCGGCAGAACCTGAAGACGGCCAGCGCGGTGCTGCGGTCCCTGGAACTCGAACTGGAAAAGACCCGGATCACGGCGCCGTTCGCGGGAGTGGTTGCGCGACGCTATGTGCGCGCGGGGCAGTCAGTAAAGGCGAACGACCGGCTGTTCTGGGTGACGGCAACGGACCCCTTGAACGTCCACTTCACGCTGCCGGATTCTTTCCTGGGAAAGATCGCCGTTGGGAACCAGGTCACGGTGATGTCGCAAGCGGCGCCGGAGATGAAAGTCTCGGCGCGGGTAAAGACCGTAAGCCCGGTGGCTGATCCCTCCAGCGGAACCATTGAAGTGCTGGCCGAGTTGGGCAGCGCGCCGGCATCGATGATGCCGGGCACGAATGCGATCGTGCGCGTCGCCAAAGCCAAATGAACCTTACGCAGGTCCTGAACGTCACGTTGCCGGAGCCGCCCGCGGCCAAGCTGCGCGACCGTTATCCGCGCGTGTATCCCAACATGATCGCGAAGGACCATTACGAGCGCGAAGGGCACATGATCCATATCATCCTGCCGGATGGGCCATCGCATTTCTTCCGCTTCAGCGAGCCGCAGTACGAACTGATCAAGCTGTTTGACGGGCGCCGTTCCTACAAAGAGATCGCCGGCGTCTTCACCCGCACGCAGAAGATCCAGATCAATGAGGATTTCGTGCGGACCTTCGCCGACAACATGGAGAAGAAGGAATTCTGGTACCGGACGCCGCAGGAAGAAAGCATCACGCTGTTCAACAAGCTGGCAGGCGACCGCCACAAGACGCTGCAGAAAAAGGGCGGCAAGAGCGCGAGCGACCTGGCGATCATCGAGCTGGTGTATTTCGATCCCGACAAATATTTGGGCTGGATGTATTCAAAGATCAAGTTCGTTTACAGCACCTGGTTCACGCTGTTCTCCTTCGCGATGGTGGGGGTGATGTGCGCGATCCTGGGCGTCCACTGGGATGAAGTGTGGGCCGACAGCGTGAAGTTCTACAACTTCACGCAAAAAGGGCTGATGGACCTGGCGGAGTTCTTTGCCATCTTTGCTTTGCTGGGCGCGGTGCATGAGACGGCCCACGGCATGACCTGCAAACATTTTGGGGGCGAGTCGCACAAGATGGGCGCGTTCCTGATGTACCTGATGCCAGGCGTCTTCTGCGATGTGACCCAGATCTACGTGTACGGCGGCCGCTGGCCGCGCATATGCACGTTGCTGGCAGGAGTGTGGTCCGAGATCATCATCGTGACGTGGGTGACGATCTTCTGGTGGCTTACGCCGCAAGGAAGCTGGTGGCATGACATTGCTTACAAGTTCATCCTGAGCGGCGGTATCTTTGTAGTGATCATCAACCTGAATCCGCTGGCACGGATGGATGGCTATTACATCTTCTGCGAACTCACGCGGCACTTCGATCTCAAGGGAAATTCCACCGCGCTGCTCTCCAACATGGTGCGGAAATATATCTTCCGCATGCCCGCGACGGTCCCCGTACTGCCGTGGCGACGCAAGCTGTTCTTCATGGCCTATGCGGCGGTGGCAGGAATGTACAGCTACCTGCTCCTGCTGTTCTTTGTCCGCATCAGCTATCGCATTTTGTTCAATTACACCCCGGAGTGGGCGTTCGTGCCAGCCGGAGCGCTGGCGTTCATGATCTTCCGCTCTCGAATCAGAAAACTTATGGCCTTCCTGAAAAGTCTTTACCTGGATAAGCGCGAACTCGCGCAGACGCATTGGCGAAAGATTGCAGTCACAGCCGCGGTCTTCATCTTGCTGGGAAGCATTCCGGCGTTCCGCGAGTCGGTGGATGAGCGGTTCGTGCTGCAATCGACATCGCGGGCGGTGCTGCGGGCCACCGGGCCCGGCATGGTGACGGAAGTCCACGTGGCCGAGGGCCAGGAAGTGGCGGCGGGCGAGACGGTCGCGGTGATGCGCGACCTGGAGCTGGAGTCAGAGGCGGCGCGGTCGGCTGCGGATTATCGTCAGGCGAATGCCCGCAGCGTGCAAGCAGGGCTGCAATATGCGTCCTTCGGCGCAACCGAGCAGGAGCGGCTGCGCTTGCTGCAAGCACAAACTGTGGTGCAGGAACGGCAAGGACGGCTGAAGATCGTGAGCCCCATTGCCGGAAGGATCACGACGGCCCGGGTGTCGGACCTAGAGGGGTCGCACTTGAAGGAAGGCGACTTGGTGGCGGAGGTCTCGGACACCAAGCATCTGCGGGCGGAAGTCTATGTGCCTGAGGCGGACGTGCAGAAGCTACAGGCGATCGACCACACCGCATTGCGGATGGATGCGACCTGGAAGCCGATGCGGGCGCAGGTAGAATCGTTAAGTTTGATGTCGCGGGAGCTGGAGCCGGGGCTAATGCCGGTGGCGAAGTTTAAAGGGATGCATGCCCCCGTCTATTACGTGCTGCGCGTTGCGGTACCAAATGAGGATGAATCACTCCATGCCGGCATGACCGGCACGGCGCGGATCTATGGGCAGCGCCGGAGCTTGATCGGGCTGGTGTTCCGTCCGGCGGTGGAGGCGGTAGCGCGCCGTCTCTGGTAAAAGCCAGTAGCAAAAAACAGGGCTGGGCAAATTGCCCAGCCCTTAATGTTGCAGGAGACCAAGTACTAAACGTCAGAAGCGACGGAACCGGCATCGGCGGCCAGGGAGCCCGCATCCGCAGCCATGGAGCCAGCGTCGGCAGCCATAGAACCTGCATCGGCAGCCATGGAGCCAGCGTCGGCAGCCATAGAACCGGCGTCGGCGGCGAGTGAACCCGCGTCGGCAGCCAGGGAACCAGCGTCCGCGGCGAGCGAACCTGCGTCGGCAGCCAAGGAACCAGCGTCAGCGGCGAGCGAACCCGCGTCGGCGGACATGGAACCGGCGTCGGCGGACATGGAACCGGCGTCGGCAGCGAGCGAACCCGCATCGGCAGCCATGGAACCGGCATCCAGCGAAACAGAACCGGCGTCGGCGGCCATGGAACCAGCGTCCGCGGCCATGGAACCGGCGTCCGCGGCGAGCGAACCCGCATCGGCTGCCATCGAACCCGCATCCGCAGCGAGCGAACCCGCGTCGGCGGCAAAGGAACCAGCGTCAGCCGCGAAGCCGCCAACTTCAGGCGAAACTCCGGTGCGTGAAGCAATCAAGGCTTTCTTGGCGGCGGCGCGGGTGGAGATCAAACTTTTCTTTTCCATTTTCGTAAACCTCTCTCTTTTTTAGTGTTTCGTGGAGCCGATTTCGTTGAGCCCTGGGGACAGACACTCTCCTAATTGCATCCTGGGTGCCAAATGCAGGCGAACGGGCAAAAAGATTTTAAGCCGCTTGTTTATAAGCAGTTGCGAGGTCGGTGGCTTTTGAGACGAGCGGTGAAAAAAGACAAACGGTCACTTTTTCACCTTGGCTGGGGTCAGTTTTTGACTGAGCAAGGGTGACTTTTTAACTTTCTGACTTGTCGAGCTTGTGTTTGCGGCAGAGATACTTCATCTTCTGCGGATTCACATGGAGCAGGGCGGCGGCGAGGACCTTCTTACCTCCGGCGCGGTGCAGGGCGGCACGGACATAGGCGGCCTCGATGCGTTCCATCTCCGAATCGAAGTCGATGCCGCTGGCGGGGATCAACATGGACTCATGGCGGACGGCGCTGGTGTAAAGCATGTTCTGAGGAAGGTGATGGACTTCAATGCTTCGTCCTTCCACCATTAAAGCCAGGCGCTGGACCAGGTTCTGCAACTCACGAACGTTACCGGGCCAGCCGTATTCTTCCATGACTTCCAAAGCTTCAAGTCCGAGGCGCTTCACCGGGACATTGTTCGCCGAACAATAGACGCGCAGGAAATGGTCGGTCAGGAGAGCGATGTCGCCGGGACGCTCTCGCAATGCGGGCAGGGTGATGGGAATCACGTGGACCCGGTAATAAAGGTCTTCGCGGAACTTCCCTTCCTTCACCATCTCTTCCAGGTTCTGGTGGGTGGCAGTCAGCAAACGGAAATCGATCTTGCGCGATTTAGTAGAACCCAGGCGCTGCACGGCGCGGTCTTCCAGCACGCGCAGCAGCTTGCTCTGCAGCTGAAGAGTGAGAGTCGCGATCTCGTCGAGGAAGAGGGTGCCGCCATCGGCCATCTCGATCTGGCCGGGGCGGGCATTCACCGCGCCGGTGAAGGCGCCTTTTTCGTAACCGAAAAGCTCTGATTCCATCAGGGTTTCCGGCAAGGCGGCGCTATTCACGCTGATAAAGGGCTTGCCGCTGCGCGGCCCCATGGAAACGATGGAGCGCGCGACCAATTCTTTTCCCGTGCCACTTTCGCCGCGGATGACGACGGTGGTCGTACTTTGCGCGACGCGGCGCACGGCATCATAAACGCGCTGCATGGGCTCACTGGTGCCAAGCATTTCGCAGAATGACAGACCGACATTGGCGGGGTCACTGGCCAGGCGGGCGTCGGCAGCAAAGGCGCGACGCTCGAAGTGGCGTTGCAGGGCGACGGTAAGCTCGGCGGCATCGGGCGGCGCAGGCAGAACGTCATCGGCGCCGGCGGTCGAAAGGCGCGAGCGCACTTCGTCCGAATCCTGGGCGGTGATACCCAGCAGAACCACATCAGGATCGCTTTGGCGCAGGGATTGGAGCGCGGCGAGACGGGCATCGGAAAGGCCGCCATTTTCGTCCATCTCCATGACCACGCCATCCACCGGACTTACTCCGAAAAGCTGGGTGATGTCCACGTGGGAGGTCAAGGTCTTGAAAGCAAAGCCGGCGGGAAGGTGACGGTAAAGGGCGGAGGCCAACGCAGGATCGCGATGCACCACCACGACCATCCGTGGTTGGGGGTTGCGAGCAGGCGCTACAGCACTCATGCCGTCCAGACCCTTCTTAAGCTGGGATTGACCGGCGGCCATTCTATAACGGCTCGGGGCGGGATGAAATGGAAGCTTTAGGGCGGCGTACGACCGCCCCAAAGAGCCGGGAAACAGCAAGGAATCAGGCTTTGGTGACCGCCAAAGACCGGGTGACCGGATAACAGGTCAAGCGGAGGGTATCGACCAAACTGTCAGGATCGCATTGGGCGTTGACGAGGTTGGAGAAGCAGAGGACTCCGCCGACGCGGCCTTCGGCGTCGACGATGGGAATACGGCGGACCTGGTGCTCCCGCATCAGCATCATGGCGTACTGAACATCGTCGCGGGGGCCGCAGGCGATGGGCGTACTGGTCATGCACTCGGCCACGGTTACTAATTTTGGATCACGGCCTTCGGCGACGACCCGGAGGCAGATATCGCGGTCGGTCACCATGCCGATCAGTCGGCCACCGCTGCCCTTGCGTACCACCGGCAGAACCCCGGCTTTCTGTTCCGCCATGGTGCGGGCGGCGACTTCGGCGGTATCTTCGCGAAAACAGACCACAGGATGATGTCGCATCACTTCACAAACTTGCATGATCTCTCCTTCCCGCGGCAAGCCGCGGTTGTCGCCGCCTAAAACGCGGCGTGCTGTAGCGGCACTCCCACCAAAACATCAGGGATGAAAGTCTTGGGGGTATTGATAGCGCGGCTAACCAGACATAGCGCTTCGCTCTTGTGCAGGACCTTCTCAGCCAATAGACGCAATGGCTCCTCCGCGATCGTCAATCGCGGTTTTATACCGATGTGGGTGAACTGGAATCCGGAGGCGGTCTTTTGGATGTCCCCATCGACTATGACTTCCAAGTCGGTGAAGGGGAGCTTGGAATGGGTGGCGATAGCCTGGAAGGTGGCAGTGAAGCAGCTGGCTAGCGCTGCCAACATTAATTCTTCCGGGGTCCAGCGGCCGGGATCGCCGCCAAAGCTGACGGGGGCGGTGAAGTGGATGACGGTGGGGACTTGTTCCGAGCGGGTGATGCCGCCTTTACCGGAGGTCCACCAAGCCGACACTTGATACTTATTGTCCATGCGCGTCTCCTCTTCGACTTGATTGAATGTAGCTGTGATCGGGGGACGCGGCTGTGATGACTGCCACCTTCTAAGGTGATGCGCGTCACATCCCGGCGGGAAGCCCTCCCGCAAACTCCAGGCACCGCGGGGAGGAATTCATGACTTCGACCGTCGTAGGCAAAGCAGCAGGCAACGCATTGGGATTGCAGACGATCATGTTCGCGACCGACTTCACGCGAGCGTCTGCCTCGGCAGCGCAATACGCGAGCTTGTTGGCGCGCCGCCATGGGTCAACGCTGCTATCCGTACATGTAGTCCGGCAAGAGTCGTTGCCGGCGGATGTAGGACCTTACGTGCCCAATGAGCGAGGCTCCTTTGAAGAACGGCAGATGAAAGCCTGGGCGAAGCAGCTTGAGGTCTTTGGCGTATGGCACGAGGAATTGATGGCCACGGGTGATGTGGGAGGGAACCTGTGCGCGATCATTGAGAAAAGGAACGTGGATCTGTTGGTGATGGGAACGCATGGCCGAAAGGGCGCGGCCAAACTCCTGCTGGGCTCGGTAGCCGAAGAAGTGGCGCGAAAGGTGAAATGTCCGGTGCTGGTGCTAGGGCCGGAGGTATCGTTCCGCCGCTGGGGACGCAGGAACCGCGATCCCGAGCCGATCGAGGAAGATGAGACCCGGTTGACCAGGATCTTGCTGGCCACGAACTTTTCATCCGGGACGTTCGCGGTAACGCAACAGACCTTGGCATTGGCGGAAGCCGACCATAGCGAGGTGACATTGCTGCATGTGCGACCAGCCCCCGCCTCCGAGCAAATTAAAAATAACGAGGTGCAGTCCCAGTTAGACGTTTATGTGAATCGGCTGGCGAAATTGGTCTCACCTGAAGACGAGGTGCGTTTCGACCTGGAGTATGCGGTCGAACGCGGAGACGCGGCGGACAATATCCTCTCCGCGGCGGAGCAGCGATGGTCAGACCTGATCGTGATGGGGGCACGGAACGCGGAGCAACATCCCGTGGCGGCGACCCATTTCTCTTCCGTGCTGAGCAAGGTGATCAGACGGGCGTCGTGCCCCGTGCTTCTCTTGCATCCGTAGATGTCAGGTCGGGTCGGCGGCATCGTATAGCTTCTGCTGGCGCAGGTAATCAAGGCGCGACTGCTTGGCCTGCAATTCGTTGATCTTGCGAATCAGCCATTGGCGCAGGACAGGCTGCAGTTCTTCCATGGTCTTTCCCCGATACAGAGAGTCCAAAGTCTCGCCCAGTTCGTTCAAGGGAATGTGCCTGCATGGCACCATCTTGCCCTGATGTTGCAAGGGGACCAGCCGGAACATTGCACAGTTCTTGCAGGCGAAGGACGCAGAGGTGTCGTTGAAATTAGGGCAGGTCGGGGACTCCTCAAAGATCAAGGGGAGCCGCCAACGGGCACCCGCCCAAGCCGAGTACCCACCAGCTTCCAGAAAAATCAGCTCCGATTGCAGGACTTTTGCCAGCTCGCGCATATCTCTGGGCATAAAGCCTCCAGAAGCAATATTACGGAGGCACCGAAACCGGCAACAATGTCGAGGGTCACACCCCGGAGTGATTGCGGTCACAGGTGTAGAATGGCGAAAACGGACTTAGTTGAAAAGACCATGAATGTTCCCTACGGCCTGAACATCATCGAGAGCTGCCTCACCTGTAAATTCCGGGAAGACCGGCTTTTCTGTCAGCTGAGTCCGGCTGCGCTCAAGAAACTTTCATCGATCAAATCTACGGCCATGTATCCGAAGGGCGCACTCCTCTTTATAGAAGGACAATTACCGCGGGGCGTGTTCATCCTGTGCCAAGGCAAGGCAAAGTTATCTACTTCGTCGAAGGATGGAAAAACGATCATCCTGAAGATAGCGGAGCCGGGAGAAGTATTGGGACTGAGCGCGACGGTCTCGGGACGTCCGTATGAAGTGAGCGTAGAGCTGATGGAGCCTACGCAGGCCAATTTCATTGCGCGGGACCACTTCCTCACGTTTCTGCGGGAGAATGGCGACGCGGCCTTGCGCGTGGCCGAACAACTCAGCGAGAACTACCACTCCGCGTATGAAGAGATCCGGACACTGGGACTGTCGGCTTCCGCGTCAGAAAAACTGGCGAAGCTGATCCTGGAATGGTCGGCGGACGCGGGCAGCAGCAAGGGCCTGGGGAATGGCAAGAACCCGCTCAAGCTGAAGGTGGGACTCACGCACGAAGAGATCGCGGAAATGATCGGCACCTCACGCGAGACGGTGAGCCGTCTGTTCTCGGACTTCAAGAAGAAGCAATTGCTGGAAGTAAAAGGCTCGACGCTGACGATTCGAAACCGGGCAGCGCTCGAACGCATCATTCAATCCTAGCCCGATTGCCTGAAAATCTTTCGAACCACTATCACCAACATGTGTGACCCGCATCACATCGCGTTTTTTGCGTAATCGCGATACTGTGTGCAGCTCTCCGAATTCCAAGACCAGGAGAGTTGAGGTCACCGTGGCTACACACAGCATGATTCGAAGGACTCTGTTCACGATCTGCATCCTTTCCTTCTTTTGTTTTTACCTCACCCTAGCGGCTGCGCCGGGCAAACCGGAGCAGAAGACTGCGGCAGCGCAAGGCGCGACCCGGGCGATCAATTCTTCACAATATGTGGGCAGCGAGACTTGTCTCACCTGCCACGAAGAAGAGAGCAAGCGATTCAACAAGACGCCGATGGGGAAGGCGTTCTCTCATCCCCACACCGACACGGAAAAATTGGGCTGCGAAAGCTGCCACGGACCGGGCAAGGCACACGCAGAAGCCGGGACGAAAGAGACGGTCGCCGTCCGGTTCACGGCTGGTTCCACCAATTCGGTGGAAGAGAAGAACAATTCCTGCCTGGGTTGCCACACCAAGGGCCGGCAGATGTTCTGGCGCGGAAGCCCGCACGAATCCCGCTCGATGGCGTGCGTGGACTGCCATCAGGGACATCCGGCGAAGAAGGAAGGCACGCTCTCCGCGGACATGCGTTACAACGCGCCGCTGACGGAGAACGCGACCATGAAGAAACCCCAGCCGGAGCTGTGCCTGACCTGCCATCAGATGCGCAAGGCGCAACTGCAGCGGTCCTCGCACATGCCTTACCGCGAAGGCAAGGTCACGTGCTCAAGCTGCCATAACCCTCACGGCACGCCGCACCCGAAGCAGTTGATCCAGGCAACGACGAATGAGAATTGCCTGAGCTGCCACACGGAGCGGCGCGGTCCATTCGCCTGGGAGCATCCGCCGGTGGTGGAGAACTGCGCGAATTGCCACGAGCCGCATGGCACCAGCAATCCGCAGTTACTAAAGGTACGCATGCCGCGCGTGTGTGATTCCTGCCACGTGATGAGCCGCCACCCCACCCAGCCGCAACCGTTGGGTTCCATCAAGAATTTCAATCGTGGCTGCACGAACTGTCACTCGCAGATCCACGGGTCAAACCATCCGTCAGGAAAATATTTCCTGCGATAAATCTGGGAGAGGACGATGACAATGAGGCACTTATACCGCACACTCGCAGTCCTGGGCCTACTAGTTCCCCTGACGTTGTGGTCGCAGGACAAACCGCCGGAGACGGCAGCGGCCCCGACGGCCAAGGCAGAAAACCAACCGGTCGATACCGAGGAGCCGGAAAAGGGCTTCGTGGAATTCGGCGTTCGCCATATCTGGGGCGACGTTTACGGGCGGCCGGACCTGCCCTTCAGCCCGGACCTCCGGACCTCGAAGTTCAATGAATACCGGGACGTGCGCAGCGGCTTTTTTGTCCGTCGCGCGCGGCTGCACCTGGACGATGTCTTCGGGGCCAATAATTACCTGAGTCTGCAATCAGAAAAAGCCATTTATAAAGATCAAAGCTATCTTGTGACGCTGGGCCAGTACGGGAAATTCAAGGTCCAGATGCGGTATGACGAGATCCCGCACGTGTACTCCAACACCGCACGCACCCTGTATGTGCAGACGGCACCGGGAGTGTTTACCATCCCGCTCGCACTGCGCAACACCCTGCAAGGCATTTCTACCAGCAACACCATGCCGAACATTATCCAGACCCAGATCGTTCCCGGCATGAACTTTATTACTCCGCAGATATTGCGGCGCGCGGGCAGCGGCCTGGTCAGCGTGAACCTCACCCCAGGATGGAACCTGAATGGCTCGTACCTGCGCGAACACCAAAGCGGAACGCGGCCGATCGGGACCATCATCAATTCGAGCCCCAGCACCGCGTTGACGGGGGGATTCGGCGCCGAGCTACCAGAGCCGATCGACTACATGACGGACCGGGTGACGGCGGGAACGGAATTCCATCGCGACCGTTGGGGCATGCAAGTGGGATACCTGGGGTCATTCTTCCAGAACAATGCGGGAACGCTGACCTACGATAATCCCTGGCGCACTACCGATTGCATCTCGGCGTGTACCGGCAGCGCAGGCCCGGCACAAGGCCGGTTCGACCTTTACCCTAACAACCATGCGCATTATTTGAACCTGGCCACGATCGTAGAGCTTTCGCCGCGGTTGCACCTGTTGGCCAACATCAACCCGGGCTGGCTGCGGCAAACCGACCCCTTCATTCCCTACTCCATCAATTCACTGCGACAAGCGCAGACCGGCCCGCTGCCGGCAACAAACCTGGGCGGCGACAAGCAGACCCTGTCGATGAACTTCACGCTGGTGGCGCGGGTGAAAGACGTGCAGCTGAAGGGAACATATCGCCACTACGACTACAACAACAACACTCCGATCATCGAACTGACGCCGGTGATCGCCGACATTGCGGCCCCGAACGTAGCAGCGCCGGACCACAACACGCACTTCGCCTATAACCGCAAGAACCTGGACTTCATCGGCAACTGGTATTTCGCCAAGCGGAGTTCGTTCAAAGCGGGTTACGAGGGCGAATGGATGGACCGCAATGAGCACCGGGACGTCCGGAAATCGCTGGAGAATGCATTCGTCACAGCGCTGGACCTCAGTCCTACGAAGGACATGACCTTCCGCGTGGCCTACCGCTATGCGGTCCGGAATCCCGAAGAGTATGAGGATGAGTTCTTTACGGAGATCAGTGGCGGGATCCCAGAAGGCCAACCCGATTCACGACGGTTTGATGAGGGTCACCGCGTCCGCAACAAGCTGGAGTCGCAATTCACTTGGAATGTCACCGACCGCTTCAGCTTTTCCGCCATTGCGGCCACATTACAGGACGATTTCAACCTGCCGGGCGGCGTGAACCGCTCGACCCCGCTGAACTTCATCAGCGGCACGACTAGCCCGTATTACATCTATGGCCTGCTGAAGGACATCAACTTCAACTACGGGATCGATGCGGACTTCATGGTGAACTCCGCTGCGACTTTGTTCGCAGAGTACTCGCATGAGCGTTATCACAAACGGATGACGTCCCGCTACCGGGCTCCGGGCGGCGCGGCTCCGTTGCCAATGGATTGCAGCGTGTCGGGACGGGCCTGCGATTCTCCGAACAACGACTGGGAGAGCGCGGCGCGGGAGAAGGTGGACATCTTCTCGCTGGGCACGGACCTGACCTTCGGCAAGCGGACCTACGTGACGACGTTCTATTCCCTGTCAGCTTCCACGGGCAATGTGAATTCGCGCCCGTTGGGTGATCCGACTTTACTGACGGGACCGAACAAGTTTGTCCTGGTCACGACCAATGCGGCGGTGGATTATCCGCAAACCACCCACCGGCTGCACGACTTGGGCGTGGTCTTCAAATACAAGGTGACTAAGAACATCTCACCGCGAGTGGAGTACCGCTACCAGCAGAACGACATCAAGGACTATCAGACTTCCGCGATGACGCCTTACATGGGCTGCGTGAGTCCGGTGCCTCCGGGCGCGGCTGTCCCGGGATGCACCAGTCCGCTGATCGGGACGCCGAGTTCAAATTACCCATACTTCGTGGTGGGCGACACCGGAGCCGTGCGGTACCTGTTCCTGGGCGCAGACCAGCCGTCGTACCGGGTACACAATATTTCGTTCGTTCTGGAATACCGCTTCTGATCCACAAAGGAGGACCAGTGCGCAGATCATTGATCGCAATCATCATGGCCGCGGGAGTATTGGGCTCGGCCACCGCGTGGGCAGATGGCGGGGCCGATTACAAGGTAAAGTGCCAGGTATGCCATGGCGCGAATGCCAGCGGCGAAACTCCAGCAGGTAAGAAGCTGGGCGCCAAGGACCTGCGCCTGCCGGAAGCGCAGAAAAAGACCGACGCCCAATTGGTGGCGATCGTGCGAGACGGAAAGAACAAGATGCCGGCGTTCAAGGGTAAGCTGACCGAGGAACAGATGAAAGACCTGGTCAGCGTTATCCGGGGCATGAAATAAAAAAACAGCCTAGACAGATGCAGTACTATTCATGAGAGGGTTAACCTTTGTCTCAGGGAGTCAAACCTATGAAGCTATCTCGAATCTTACTGGCGGCCGCGGTGGTCACATTTGCGACTGCCGCCATGGCGCAAGAGCCTGATCCGCAGTTTGTGACGCTGTATAAGACGAAATGCGCCGTCTGTCACGGCGTCGACGGCAAAGGTGATACCGCTGCCGGCAAGAAGCTCAATGCCCGCGACTTCCGTCTGCCGGAGATCATGAAGGCCCCGGATGCGGAGCTGATCCAGATCACGACCAAGGGCAAGAACAAGATGCCGGCGTTCGAAAAGAAGCTGACGGACGTGCAGATCAAGGCATTGGTGGCATACATCCGTGGGCTGACCAAGGCGAAAAAGTAGTCCTCATCCACGATGGACATCACCAAAGTCATCCTCATCACATTCATCGCCCTGTCCGGGTTGCTGGTCTACACGGTCGTCCTACGCCCCGACCTAGTCTCCAGCCGGGGCGGCAAGATGCTGGCCTTCATCGCGCTCTTCATCTTGCCCGTGGCTTTGGCCGGAGCCGGAGTGCAGACGCACGTAGAACTCTCTAAGCGCACCGAGTTCTGCCTCTCCTGCCACATCATGAAGCCGTATGGCCAGAGCCTCAAGATCGACGACTCCGGACACCTGGCGGCTTCGCACTTTGTGAATCATCGCATTCCCGCTGGTGAGGCCTGTTATACCTGCCACACCGATTACACGATGTTCGGCCCCGTCAAGGCGAAGATGCATGGGCTGCGGCACGTGTGGGTCTGGCTGACCCAGGATCCTAAGCCTCCCATTCATCTGTACAAGCCCTTCACTAATCAGAACTGCCTGCATTGCCACCTTGGCGCCAAGAGCTTTGAGGAGGGCGCGGTGCATAATGCTGACCCGGAGACAATGCCCCAGATCAAATCGGATAAGTTGAGCTGCATCTCCAGCGGATGCCATGATCTCAATCACGACACCATGAACCTGGATAAGCAAAAATTCTATCCTCCTGCGGGAGCTGCCAAGGGAACAACTGAATGAGCGCCGAGGACATACCCCTAACCGCAGAACCCGCTCCGGCAGCGCATCGCCGGGGATCAGACCTTCACCCGAAGGTAGCGAGGCGTATCCGCTTGTCAGGGATCTTCCTGCTCGTAGGTATGGCCATCGAGGCCATCTCGCTTCTATGGGGTCATCCCACTTCATTTCTGATATTTGCGATCTTCGGTGGCGCCTGCCTGGCACTGGGGCTGATCACTTACCTCTTCTCATTGGTGTTCACCAAATAATCTCCCGCAAAGCGACAGTTGCTGTGGTTCCCCGCGGTGGCGTGATGTACGTCACATCCTCCTGTGACATCCACCCTTGTGACGTGGCGCACATCGGCGAATCATGCCGAGTATGGATACCAACGATTGCGGATGCCCCCGCGACGACAAAGATAAAGACCTAGCATCAATCTCGCCTCCCTCCCTGGAGCGGCGATCATTCTTGGGCGTGCTGACCACTATTGGCACCGTCGGCATGGGGGCGGTGCTGTTTGTCCCGCTGATGAAGTTCGCCATGCACCCGCTGTTGGCCGATACCACGGAGACCGCTTGGTCAGACGTGGGGCCAGTGGATGAATTCGGCGCCGCTACCGCGCCGGTCAAGAAGCTGGTAGTCATCGAACAGCGTGACGGCTGGCGCAAGGTGACCTCGGAGAAGCCGGTGTATGTATTGCCGGGTCCCGGCGGTGGATTCCGCGTGTTGTCAGCCGTGTGCCCGCATCTGGGCTGCACCGTCCCGTGGAAAGAGCAAGAGGGCAAGTTCATTTGCCCGTGCCACGTAGGGGTATTCGATGGCGAAGGACGCCGCGTGGCCGGACCGCCGCCGCGCGATATGGACGTTCTGGAGTCCAAGGTTGAGAACGGGGTGTTGAAGGTACGTTATCAATTCTTTCGCCAACTCACTCCGTCGCGGGAGGTCATGGCCTGATGTCAACGCCAATGCCTCCGACCCCCCACGACTCCCAGGGCCAGGTGCGGACCTTTTTCCATTGGCTCGACCATCGCACCGGCATCGACAAATTGATGCGGCTGGCGTTGCATGAGCCTATCCCCGGTGGGGCGCGCTGGGCTTATGTATTCGGCTCAGGATTGCTTTTCCTGTTCATGTCGCAAGTCATCACCGGGGTGTTCCTGGCGTTTTACTATGTGCCCTCGGCTGACCATGCACACACCACGGTGGCATACATTGCCAAGGAAGTGAACGCAGGCGCACTGATCCGCAGCATTCATGCGTATGGCTCAAGCGCGATCGTGATCGTGCTCATCATGCATGTGTTCCAGACTTTTTTCTTTGGCGCTTATAAGGGCAAACGTGAACTACTGTGGGTTGCCGGTTGCGTGCTCTTTGCGCTGATGCTGGGCATGTCCTTCACCGGCTACCTGCTGCCCTGGGACCAGAAGGCCTATTTCGCGACCACGGTGGGAACCAACATCATCAGCGAGGTCCCGCTGATAGGCGACTTTCTCAAACGCCTGCTCCGCGGCGGGACGGAGATGGGAACGCTGACCCTTTCCCGATTCTTTGTCTTCCATGTTTTCTTACTTCCCGCCAGCATCTTCGCGGCTTTGACGGCGCATGTCTATCTCTTCCGCAAAGCGGGCCCGGCCGGCCCCTATATAGAAGATCCACTGGAACCGAAGCTGCCGAGCGAACCGTTCTATCCCAAGCAGATCGTGATGGACTTGATCTTTGCCATTGCGCTGCTGACGGGACTGGCTATCCTGGGCAATATCCATCCCATGGACCTGGGACCGCGGGCGAATCCGGCGGAGACGCAATACCTTCCCCGGCCCGAATGGTATTACCTCCCGGCATTCCAGTGGCTGAAATACTGGCAAGGACCGACGGCGGTGATCGGCATCATGATCATCCCGGCATTGCTGGGCGCGATGTTCGTAGGCTTGCCGTTCTATGACAAGAGTAAGACCAGGCATCCGCTGAAACGGCCGATCAGCATATCGGCATTCGCCGCCGTATTCCTGGGAGTGGTTTTTCTGGGCATGCGCAGTCATTGGGACGATAACCGTGATCCCACTATCGCCAAACAGATGGTGCGGCAAAACGAAGAAGTCGGCAAATTCATGGCGCTGAAATTCGAGCCGGAGCTAGCGGGAGCTTCCCTGCTGTCGGCAAATATCGCCCTGGCAAATCCGATGGCGAACAAAGGCAAAGAGATCTTTGAGGCGCAAGCCTGCAGCTCCTGCCATGGGGATGGCGGCATTGGCACGCCGGCGGGACCGAGCCTCATTGCCATCCATAAAAAATATGACCACGCGAAGATCCTGGATCTGCTGAAGAACCCCAACGCCGCCATGAAGGCCGGCGGCATGGAAAAAGTGCAACTCACCGAACCGGAATACGAAGCGCTGATCGCCCACATGGAAAGCCTGAAGTAGAAGAAGTTGATCGCCGCGTGAGCACCTTTTGAGAGATTCCCCAATACGGACATCAATACTTCCATCGTTATTTAATACGGCGCGGCTGCCCGAGCGGCGAAATAGAGAAAAGCCCGGCACATAACGCAGGGCGTCATCTAGCGCTAGGGGAGCAGAACTATTCAACTGCTGCGAGCTCAAGACTAACGCTGACGGGGATGTCCGGGCCAACGGTGTGGACATTCGTTCTGCCGTTACGGTCATGACGGCCCGCGCAACCTCGGGGTGAAGAACGACCCTGATGGTGGACGAGGTAACGAAGAGCCTACGGGGCGCAAAACTTTTCGAGTAAATATTCAAGGTGCATGGGACTGGACAATGCTCGAGACGAAAGAGCCATCGCCCTTCGTCAAGACATTCGCGGCTTGATGGTCGGCACATTCGACCTCGGCGGAGGAAATGGGGTGTCCGCCAGCGTCGGTGACGACGCCTGAGACTTGCGCCGCTCCACAAATTGTGAGGCTAAATAAAAATAAGACCAATCGCGCGCGAGTGACGGTCAAATCTTTCACCTGGAAGTGTCACGCCACATCTTTGGATGCTGCAGAGACCACACCATACTAGTCGCCTCCATCTAATGAGGAGAAAAAAGGGAGGAGTGGGTGAAACTTATGCGCGAACAATCACAAGATATTACTCCAGCTTCTGATCGTTGGATCAGCGGAACGATGATCGCGGCCGGGGGGATGCTCATCGGATATAGCCTGCTGAAGCGGAATCGCAGTGCTCTCGCCATCTCCGCCGCCGGGGCCGCGGTTTTGTCGCGCGGCATCATGATGAAACGCGACCCGGGAGTGGGGATATTACCCGACACCACCACGTCAGTGGATGTGCACCGCACCGTCTCTATACAGCGGCCGAAGCGTGAGCTCTACGAGTACTGGTCAAAGGCCGAGAACATGCCAACGTTCATGATCGACGTGCAATCGGTGACCCAAACGGCGCCCGACCGGCAACACTGGAAGATGTCATTTCCCGTGGGTCCTTCACTTGAGTGGGACGCTGAGGTTGACGAACAAGCAGGCGAGCGCATCGGATGGCGGACGATCAATCATCCTCCGTTGGAGCACTATGGGTCCGTGGAATTCCTGGACGGGAATCATTCCGGAGAGACGGTCGTCCATTTTTCCGCGCACTACGTGCTGCCCGGCGGATTGCTGACCCGGGGCGTGGCCATGATGGCCGGACGCGATCCGGAGCAGATGGCCCGCGAGAACTTGCGACGCTTCAAGCAATTGATGGAGACGGGCGAGCTCGCCACTACCGCAGGACAACCTACCGGCCGTTCCGGGATCCGCAATCAGATCACGGAGTCGCTCTACCACGAGAATATGGGACGTACCCGCACTGCATAGGAGATCCGGACCATGAAAGCACTTTGTTGGAATGGAAAGAAGAACGTGAAGGTCGAGACCGTGCCGGATCCGCACATCATCAATCCACGCGATGCTGTCATCCGCGTTACTCGCACTGCCATATGTGGCTCAGACCTTCATCTATATAACGGCTTTGTACCGACGATGCACTCTGGCGACATTTTAGGTCATGAATTCATGGGCGAAGTGGTCGAGGTCGGCAACGGGGTGAAGAACCTGAAGGTGGGCGACCGCGTGATCGTGCCCTTCCCCATCGCTTGCGGAAATTGTTATTTCTGCAAGAACGAGATGTATTCCGTCTGCGATAACAGCAATCCGAATGCGTGGCTGGCGGAAAAGATGAATGGTTTCAGTCCCGCGGGCCTGTTTGGTTATTCGCATATGTATGGCGGATACGCCGGCGGGCAGTCGCAGTTTGCCCGCGTGCCCTTTGCCGACATTGGCCCTTTCAAGATCGAAGACCGCAGTCTTTCCGACGAACAGGTCCTGTTCCTCACTGACATCTTCCCAACGGGATATATGGCGGCCGAGAACTGCGACATCGAACCGGAGAACACAGTCGCGGTATGGGGCTGCGGGCCGGTAGGCTGGTTTGCGATCAAGAGCGCGTTCCTGTTGGGCGCAAAGCGGGTGATCGCCATCGACCGCTTTCCCGAGCGGCTGATGCTGGCGCAGAGAGCGGGCGCGGAGCCCATCAACTATGACAAGGTGGATGACGTGATTGAAACGCTGAAGGAGATGACGGGCGGTATCGGGCCGGATGCGTGCATCGACGCGGTAGGTATGGAAGCGCATGGCACCGGGCCCATGGCAGCGTATGACAAGGTGAAGCAGATGATGAGGATCGAGATGGACCGTCCCATCGTGCTGCGCCAAGCCTTGCAAGCATGCCGCAAAGGCGGAACGGTCTCAATCCCGGGGGTATATGCGGGCTTCGTGGACAGAATGCCGATGGGCTCCGCATTCAACAAAGGCCTGACGCTGAAAATGGGTCAGACCCATGTGCATAAATATCTGCCGAAACTGTTCGACCATATCCGCAATGGCGACATCGACTGCAGGGAGGTCATCAGCCATCGACTGACCCTGGAACACGCCCCGAAAGGTTACGAAGTGTTTTCTAACAAGGAGCAGAACTGCACGAAGATCGTTTTGGATCCGTGGGCAGAAGCCGCGTAAAGGGGCAACGGAGCTCGAGGGAATAATCTAACGTGGGCTGAGTGTAATCCCAATCGTCACTGGATGACATTTGTGCCCCAGAAAGCTGGCAGCCCATTTTGGGACTGTTTAAAACTCGGAGTTACTAGAGCCGGGCTTGGAGCTTAAGGTCTCGTCCAAAACTTCCATGAACTCTTTGACCTTTACCGGCTTAGTCAGATAACGACGGAAGCCGGCAGACAAGCCAGTGTTAATGTCGCGAGGAATGGCGTTGGCGCTGAGGGCAATCACCGGAATGTGGGCAGTACGTGGATCATTGCGCAGAATTTTTAATGCTTCGATGCCACTGATCCCGGGAAGATTGATGTCCATGAGAATAAGGTCTGGCTGTGCTGAACGCGCCAATTCCACCCCTAAGGTTCCGTTCACGGCAGTCAAAAGGCGCATATCGGGGCGGCGTGCGATCAGCCGCTGCACCAGCTCCAGATTGGCCTGATTATCTTCCACATAAAGCAGCGTATGGACCGCTGTGCCATTCGCCGACGCCTCGGTGATGGGTACGGATGACTGGTCTTCCTCGAGCGGCAACTGCACCGGGAGCGTGCTCAAGAGCTCGATCCAAAATGTGCTTCCAACTCCGACCGTGCTGTCGACTCCGATGACGCCGCCCATCAGCTCTACCAGCCGCTTGCTGACGACCAGCCCGATGCCAGTGCCTTCTTCAACGCTGGCTTCCTGGCCCAGTCGGTTAAATGACTGGAAGAGCTGCGACAGTTTTTCCGGAGAAAGGCCGGCCCCGGTGTCCGTCACACTCACCCGAATCTTGTCCGGGCCCACGGGCCCACACTTCACTTCGACAGTGCCGCGATCGCGGTTGTACTTTATGGCATTGGACAAGAGATTGATGAAGACTTGCTTCACCCGGGTGCGGTCGGCTGAGGCGAAGTAGGGCACATCAAAACGCGGAAAGATCACTTTGATGCCGCGCCGTTGCGCCTGAGGTTCGATCATGTCGCGACATTCGACCATCACGCTGGCTAATTCCACGGGCTCCAGCGACAAAGACAGCCTCCCGGACTCGATCATGGCCAGATCCAATATCTCATTGATCAGTTCCAGCAAGTACCAGCCAGCGTGCAATATCTGGTCAATGCTCGCCTTCTGGGCGGAGGTGGGCGCCGGGTTATCGGATTCCATCAACTGCGCGAAGCCGAGGATGGCATTCAAAGGGCTCCGCAATTCATGGCTCATGCTGGAGAGGAAATTGGATTTGGCCAGATTTGCTTTTTCGGCCGCGGACTTGGCACCTTCCAGTTCGACGTTGGTCTCCTGGAGTTCGCGTTCCACCCGTTGGCGCTCGGTAACATCCCGAGCGGCGGCGAAAACACCTTGCAGCGTCCGCTCGCGATCGTAGAAGGTAGTGGCGTTATAGGAAACCACTGTGTGCTTGCCATCGCGCGCGCGCGCTGTGAGTTCATAGTTCGTGACCTTCTTCTCGCTCAAGACCAGCTTGATGCCGGCCTCCGCGCGGGCCGGGTCAGTGAAATAGTTCTTGAACGGCGCGCCGATCAATTCATCGCGCGTGCATCCAGTCAGCGCCTCCATCTGCTTGTTCACATCCGTGATGATGCCGGCGGGATCCGTGGTCATGAGCGCATCAATGTTCGATTCGATCAGCGAGCGGGTATAGAACTGTTGATCGCGCAAGCGCTGGTCCAGCTTGCGCTGTTCCGCTTCCACCTGCTTACGCGCGCTGTTGTCGGTGCCAATGAGCAGATAGCCGATGATGCCATCGTGTTCATTGCGCAGCGCTGTGACCGACACGACTGCGGGAAAGCGGCTGCCATCCTTGCGGATATAGGTGAGCTCGTAGATGTCTTCAATGCCGCGCGAAGCTTTGAAGACTAGCGCTTCAAAACCGGGCGCGATCGGTGTGCCCAACTCGACGCTTAGGGTCTCCGCGCGAGATATGAGTTCCTGGGGGTCACTGATGTCGGCGGGAGTGATCTGGTTCATTACATCGGCAGCCGCATAGCCGAGCATGCGCTCGGCGCCTACATTGAAGATCTGGATCACACCTTTTTCGTCGGTCGCGATACTGGAGAAATTGGCGCTGTTAAAGATCGCGTCTTGCAGCGCCCCGGCCTTCAGCAAAACATCTTTGCCGCGGGCTTCTTGTTCGCTGGCTTCCGTATTCCCTGGGGTGGTAGCCAGCAATGAAGACGCGGCCACTGCGGCAGCCGCTACATCGCGATCGAGGGGAGGTTTAGCTTTCATACCCTTGGAGAGTCGGGTGCTGGTTTACTGCACCGTGAGTGGCTTGGGATTGAGTTGCTGATCGAGGCAAGCAATCAGTTCGGTGAGAACGATGGGCTTGGCCAGGAAAGGGCGACCGCCGACCAGGCCACGGCCTGCGTCCACTTCCTTGTGAGTGACCGCTGCGGTAAGGAAAACGATGGGGATTGACTTCAATAATGGATGTGCCTGAAACACGGCCGCCAGTTCTCCGCCATCCAGGCCCGGCATCATGACGTCCAGCAAGATCAGGTTAGGTTGAAAGGCCTCCGCAGTAGCGACCGCTGCGGTGGCATCATTCTCTTCTTTCACGATGTATTCGTTGGTACGTTCGAGCGAAAGCTTTACCAGTTCGGTGTCGCTGATCCTGTCGTCCACAACCAGGATCCGTTTCTTCTGATTCTCAGGGGAATTCATCATGCTCTCCTTGTGCTCCGACTTGCGCAGCCTCTTTCAGAGAGCCGCAGCCTTCCTAACCCTAGCAGTTGGAAACATTCAAAGATGGTCAAAAGGGGACACGTTCCGTAGTAAGGCGGGAATCCTGCGGCGTGGTTTCAAGGCTAATCGCCAGCCACGGCAGTGACTTGCGCCAAGAGCTTCGTCGCCGAAGTTGCCCCTGGTGCGCCGACTGCCTTCGGCGCTTGCGCACTGCTATGAAAGGATGATTCCCATAAACCTTTGTTGTCCACTACCGCGCCATTCGTCTGCTCAGTCACCAGCGAGAGCACCTTGTTGATAGTGGATTGAATAGGGTCGCCGGCTTTATGAAACCGTCGGCTGGCCACGCGCACCAGATGACAAAGCTTAAAGCGGTTATCGACATTTCCATTAGCGACGAAAACTAATTCGGAACGCATGTAGTTGAACCTTTCGAGATCCGCCCCTGACGATGGGCGGATCTCAAGTTAGGACTTCTTTTGAGTGGCCTGATGGATGCCTTCACGACCCGCATCCACCGTTGCGTTGATTTGATCTTTCTGGCGCCCCACAACGGCTTTGCCGCGTTCGACGGCCAGGTCAAGCTGCTTCTTTTTTTCATCGGCCGCGACTCTGCCGGTATCGATCCAGCCTTTTACGGTCGAGCGGGCGTCGCGACTACGCGTAGCAAGGAAATCGCGTCCTTGGTCTACGCCAGCCAAAATGTCGCTACGCAGTGCGGCGCCTGACTTAGGGGCAAAAAGAATTGCGGCTACCGCGCCTAATCCCAAACCGGCGGCGAACCAACCTGCGTTCCTTACGTTCTTATCGGACATATTTTTCTCCTTCGATTTTGACGAGCCTGCGGTCAGGTCTTCTGGGTCACGTCTACTTGCCGAACCATCCGGTTCACAAACAATGATGTGTCTCCTCTACCACAAGAAGGCAGCCCCATAACTGCCCGAACCGGAGAGAAGACCAGTCTTGCTCTACCTCAACCATAACCCTCGCTGCGGAACTAGTCTGGTCAAGATTGAACAACCGCTGCGAAAGGCTCGGACCGATGGGTACTACTCGACCTCAACTTGCTCGAAACCCAGCGAGTGCAGCATGGAAGTGATGGTATTGCGGGCATTTTGACCCGCGGAGACCAGAACACCCTCTTTCAGCGCAGCGGCTGTGAGCTGGCCCTCAGCGCGGCGACGCACCTCGGTCTCCATCTGCGGGTCCGGAGTCGTAAAGATGCCGGTATCGCGCGAATAGACGCGGGTGCGATCGGTATCGGTGCGAGTGGCAAAGATCTCCGCGGCTGGGAGCTTCACGCGGATCTTGTGACCAGCAATGTGAACGTCGTCCGGGCGGAGTTTGCTCAGATCTACGCCGGCGGTAACGTCTCCGTGGACAATGAGCAGCATACGTTCGCCAACCAGTGCCGGCGGCAATGCGCCCGTGCGTTCCTCGGTGACCACCTGGTCAAGTTTAAAGACGACCGTTTCCAGACGTTGCAACTGCTGGATGCTGCGAACTACGGTTGAATCTGAGACCGTTACTTGCGTCGCAAAAGGGTGGAGCAAGCGTTTCACCAGAGAAACGCCCGCAACTCCCACTACGGCGATCAACAGTAAGACCGCAAACAGCGCTCCGATCAAAACTTTCGCGAATGTACTTGACCGGGAGCGCGTGGGTTCTTGGGTGGTGATCGGCATTGGAAGGTTAGATGCGCCTATTTTCGCGGATGAGGAGAGCCGGCTTGCACAGGGCTGGTTTCTACTCCGGTAACGATCGGACTGGAGGCCGTCAGCTGGTAGTCCTTGTACTCGATGGAGAAGTCCGCATGGCCGCCAAGCCTCACTGACGTTGAACTGCGATTGCTGGCTGGCAGCCAGAAGTCGCGTACTTTGGCGTAGACCTGCTCGATCTGCGTCTGTTTGATCCAGAACGAGGGATTCTTGGCCGGCTCGGCGGAGATGCGATAGACCGCGAAATCCCGGGCATCCACCCAGATCTTGCCGCGATAAAGATATTTACTCTTCGTCTTCGGTGCCACTTCGAGCACGTACATCAAGCCTGCCGGCCAGCTCTCACAGTTCAGCAGCTTGAAATCGTAGTTCTCGTGATTGAGCGCGTTGCGCTTCTGGTTCTCCGCGTCGGAGGCTTCCTTTTCACTCTCCAGAAGTTTTTTGAAGACGCGGTCGATGATCAGCTTGGAACCGGTCTGGGAGCGGACCACGAACACCTTGTTCCCCGGCGGCTCGAACTTCACATCCACGATCATTTCCGCGCTGCGCGAGCCGGGGAATCCCCGGTAATCAACGCGATAGGTCCGGGTGGACTGGTACGCAGGCAACGCCCGCGCCCGGGCCAGGTTGCTGCGTATTAAATTCTCCACCACCGGTTCGGTGGTAGCTTGGGGACAAGCATCCGTAGACTGGACCGCGGTGAGCGGCACCCCGGAAAGTGACGCTAACCCCAACACTACAGCCTTAATGAGAGATTTTGCCGGCGAACGCATTCCAATACCCTCCCGGGGTGATCAATCGTGGAGGATCACGTTCAGCAGCGAGCTGTGAACTTTCATCTCTTTGTCGTATTCGATGAAGCCGAGCTTGCGAAAGCGATTCATGAAAAAGCTCACGCGCGACCGCGTGGTGCCCACCATCTCTGCCAGGGTCTCCTGGCTAAGGGCGGGAATCACGACTTCAGCGTTGCCGTCCTTACCGAATTGTGCCAGTAAAAGAAGCACGCGGGCGAGCCGCTTCTCGCTGGAGTTGAAGAGCTGGTCGATAAGGTCTTCCTGAATGCGGGCGTTGCGCGCCAGCAAGAAGGTGACAAACAACTCAGAGAAGTCAGGGTCCGAGCTGAGCACTCGGATCATCTCCTTCTTTTCAATCTTAAGGAGAGTGCAGTCGGTCAAGGCTGCGGCGGTGACCAAGCGTAGCGGGTGACTCGTGGCTATGCAGTCTTCTCCCACAAACTCGCCCTCGCCAAGCATAGCTATAACCGCCTCTTTGCCCTGTTTGGATACGACTCCGATCTTGACCTGGCCTTTTTGGATGTAGAAGATGGAGTTGGCGACGTCCCCCTGCGCGAAAACGACCTCGCCTTTCTTGCGTTCAATCGTGGACTTGCCCAAGCCGGCCTTCGCCAAAAATCCGAGCGGATCGAATCCACTCTTCAGGGCAGCGCCGACCGCCCCCTTCAACACTGGCAACTTGACCGCGATTCGTTCAACAGTCACGCGACGGGGCGTCATTTTGATTCTTTCTTGTTGGCTGGACATCTTTCTCACCTGCTTAGCGGCTTTCACGCCGGTTGTTGGCTTCTTTACTGCATTAGCGGAAGTGCATTAGCGGACTCCCCTACTGGGATGATATTTAAAGGTCATTCAGCGGTCTTTTTCAAACCGGGTGGTTGCTTTCCATGT
>DATLCI010000128.1:0-18345 GCA_035526435.1 Terriglobales bacterium | reverse complement strand
TGGGCCCAGGGACGCATCAAGCCACCACTCGTTCCCGGGCACGAATTTTGCGGCGAAGTGGCCGCGGTCGGCAAAAATGTCACTAGCGTGAAAGAGGGTGACTTCGTCTCCGCGGAGATGCATGTTGCTTGCGGCAAGTGCTACCAGTGCCGCATCGGTGAAGCGCACATCTGCCAGAACGTGACCATCATTGGCATTGATTCGGACGGGGCTTTTGCTGAGTACGTCGTCATTCCTGAGAGCAACATCTGGAAGATAGATCCCAAGATCCCTGCCGACTATGCCGCCATCCTCGATCCGCTCGGCAATGCGGTCCATACCGTGATGTCCGGGGAGATTGCGGCGCAATCCATTGCCATCATTGGCTGCGGGCCCATTGGTCTGTTTGCCATCGCGGTGGCGCGCGCAGTGGGCGCCTCCACTATCTTTGCTATTGAGCCGAACGAGAACCGCCGGCGCCTAGCGAAGGAGATGAAGGCGGACTTCGTGTTGGACCCTGCGAAGGACGATGTCAAGGCGGTCGTCTTAAAAGAGACCAATGGCACCGGCGTCGATGTAGTGGCGGAGATGTCCGGCAATCCGAATGCGATCCGCAGTGGTTTCGACATCCTGCGCATGGGTGGACGCGTCTCGCTGCTGGGTACGCCCACCAAGCCAGTGGAGCTGAATCTGGCCGACGCCATCATCTTCAAGGGCGCTACCGTGCATGGAATTCACGGACGGCGCATGTATAAGACCTGGTACCAGATGCAGGAGTTGTTAAAGCACGGACTTCTGGACCTCAAGCCCGCGATCACCCACCGCATTGCTATGAAAGATTTTAGCCAGGGGATGGAGCGGCTGAAGGCCGGAGCGGCCAGCAAGATATTGCTGTATCCCAACGGCGTTAAGTAGATGTTGAAATAAAAGAGGCAGCGAATGGCTTCCCCGCAAGGGCAACTCAACCTCTCTCCGCAATTGGCCGACCTGCGCCGGCAATTCGAAGCTTGCTCTGAACAAGCCCGGAAGATGCTCACCGAATTCGATGAAGCTTCATTGAAACAGCGACCGCCATCCGGCGGCTGGTGCGCGGTCGAATGTGTGGTTCATCTCAGCTTGACCACTGCCAATTACGAATCCATCTTTCAAGATGGCTTCGGGCGCGCTGTAAAGGGAAGCGAACCCTACAGGCGAGATCTGAAGGGGCGCCTACTGGCCTGGATCATGGAGCCGCCTTACAAGCATGGCGTGAAGACTCGCGAGAATTTCGAGCCGGTCAATGTTGCTTCCGCCCGGCAAGTCCTTACCGAGTTTCTGGAATCTCAAAAGATGATGTTCGCCCGGCTGGAGCGCGCCAACGGCCTTGCGCTAGATAAAGTGAAAGTCGCCTCACCATTCAAACAAAGCGTCACTTACAACCTGTTTTCGCTGTTCTGGATCCTCGCTGCCCACCAGCGACGGCACCTATGGCAAGCGCAACAGGCACTTAAGAATCTTAAGAAGTGAAGGAAGATATGAACCGACTCTTGACCTCCGGCATCATCGCAGTCCTTTTCACCGCGCCCTTATTCGCTCAACAGAGTACTTCGGTTGAATCAACCAAGCTTCCGGGCCTGGCCGAGTTGCGCAAGATGCGCTCGCGCTTTGCTCCCACTGAGCTTCGCGTTTCGCCCGCGCAGTTGTCTGCGGGCGACCGGCAGGCCCTGGCCAAGCTGATCGAGGCCGCCCGTATCATGGATGCGCTCCAATTGGAGCAGCGGTGGAGCGGCAACAATGCTCTGTATGCCAAGCTGAAGAAAGACTCCACGCCGCTCGGCCGCGAACGCCTCCGCTATTTCTGGATGAACAAGGGGCCATGGTCGGCGCTGGACGATCATCGCATTTTTATTCCCGATGCGCCTGCCAAGAAGCCTCTGGGCGCAAACTTCTATCCTGAAGATGTGACCAAGGAAGAGGTGGAAGCCTGGATGAAGACGTTGTCCAAGGCGGACAAAGAACAGTCAGAGTGGTTCTTCACCACCATCCGTCGCGATCCGGCCACGAAGTTCAAGATGGTTCTGTACAGTCAGGAATATGCGCCGGGGCTGGGTAAAGCGGCGGGATTGCTCAAGGAAGCCGCCGAACTCACCACCCATGCTTCGCTGAAGAAATTCCTTACCCTGCGCGCGGAGGCCTTCATCTCGAACGACTACTTTGCCAGCGACGTCGCCTGGATGGACCTCGATTCACCGCTTGACGTCACCATTGGCCCCTACGAGACCTATAACGACGAGCTCTTCGGCTACAAGGCCGCCTTCGAGGCCTACATCAGCATTCGCGACGAAAAAGAGAGTGGCAAGCTCACCTTCTTCGGCAAGCACCTGCAGGAGATTGAGAACAATCTGCCTCTGCCCGCGGAGCATCGCAATCCCAAGATCGGTGCGCTCTCGCCCATCACCGTCGTGAATGAAGTCTTCGGCGCTGGCGATGGCAACATGGGTGTGCAGACCGCCGCTTACAATCTGCCGAATGACGAACGCGTGATTCAGCAGAAGGGCAGCAAGCGCGTAATGCTGAAGAACGTGCAGCAAGCTAAGTTCAACAAGACGCTCGTCCCCATCTCGCGGGTGGTTCTTCCGGCGGTCGCGCGGAAAGATCTCGACTTCGAATCCTTTTTTACTCACATCCTAGCGCACGAGTTGACTCACGGCCTTGGACCGCACGGCCTGAAGATCAATGGCCGCGAGAGCACGCCCCGACAGGAGCTAAAAGAACTTTACGGCACCATTGAAGAAGCTAAAGCCGATGTCACCGGCCTCTTCGCTCTGCAATACCTTATGGACAAGCGTTTGTTGACTGATGGCCTGGGCTCCGGCGAAGCTGCCGAACGCAAGCTGTACACCACGTTCCTCGCCTCGGCATTCCGCACTCTGCGTTTCGGCGTGACCGATTCTCATGCGCGCGGCATGGCCATCCAGTTCAACTATCTGCTCGATAAGGGGGCCTACAAGGCGAATCCGGACGGCACCTTCTCGGTTGATTTCACCAGGATCAAAGACGCCGTTCGCGACCTTGATCATGACCTGCTGATGCTGGAAGCTACTGGCGACTATGCTGGCGCTAAGAAGGTGTTGACTGAACTCAGTGTGATTCGCCCATCAGTGCAAAAGGCGCTCGATCGTTTGCAGACGGTCCCCACGGACATCGAACCCATCTTCGTCACTGCGAATCTCATCGCGCCCGATCGCTCCACCGGCCCGAACCGAACTAGCGCGGCGAAAGTAGCCGCAACCAAGAAGAAGGTGCAATAGCATGGCGCCCACCACCAGCACGCGTCCGCAGCTTGCCTTTCTCGGCAAGCAGCTCGAAGACCTCAAGCAAAAGGGAACGTATTTCAAACTGCGTGTCCTCGAAGATGAGTGTGCTCCGGAATGTACCTTCGACGGCAAGAAGGTTATCAACCTCGCCTCTAACAATTATCTCGGGCTCACCACGCACCCCAAGCTGCGCGAAGCCGCCATAGAAGCGACCAGGAAATTTGGGGTCGGCCCCGGCGCCGTGCGTACCATAGCCGGCACCATGAGCCTGCACATGCAGCTTGAGGAAAAGATCGCGCGCTTCAAGAACGTGGAAGCGTGCGTCGTCTTTCAGTCAGGCTTCACCGCCAATGCCGGCACCGTCTCTGCCATTCTGGGCAAGGAAGACTTCATCATCTCGGACGAGCTGAATCACGCCAGTATCATTGACGGTGCTCGTCTCTCTCGCGCCAAGATCTTGGTGTTTCGCCACAAAGATGTGGCTCACGCCGAAGAACAACTCGCCAGCGTGAAAGACCAACCCGGCCACAAGCTCATCATCACGGACGGCGTCTTCTCGATGGACGGCGACATTGGACCGCTGCCCGGTCTATGTGACATCGCCGAAAAGTACGGCGCCATCATGATGGTGGACGATGCCCATTCCTCCGGCGTCCTCGGTAAGAATGGCCGCGGGACCATTGATCATTTCAATGTTCATGGGCGCGTGGATATCCAGGTGGGGACGCTATCGAAGGCCATTGGCTCTATCGGCGGATACGTTTGCGGCTCGCGCGACCTCATCGAATTCCTCTACCATCGCGGACGTCCATTCCTGTTTTCCACCTCGCATCCTCCGTCCGTTGCGGCCACCTGCATTGCGGCCTTCGATGTTTTGGAGCAGGAGCCGGAACTCATCGAGCAACTTTGGAAGAACACGCGATTCTTCAAAAAGGAACTAGGGAGTATCGGCTTCAACATCGGCGGGGTGACCACCCCCGCAAGCGAGACTCCCATCACTCCTATCATTGTGGGCGAAGGGCGACTGGCCATGGAATTCAGCCGCGAGCTATTCAACGAAGGTGTGATGGCTACCGGCATCGCCTTCCCCACGGTAGCCGAAGGCAAGGCGCGCATCCGCACCATCATGACCGCGACCCACACGCAAGCTCAGATGGAACGCGCGCTGGAAGTTTTGAAGAAGGTGGGGAAGAAGCTGGGGATTATCTAGCAGCTTTGGGCTTGGCATTCTTCGCCATGAACACGATCTCTCCGGCTACGATCGTCATGACTGCCGCGCCGACGAATTCCCATCCATCGAAGGGCGTGTTCTTAGATTTCGACTTCGATTGCTGCGCATAGAACGTCCACGGCTGGCCGGGATCGATGATCGCGACGTCCGCATACGCGCCGGGCGAAAGGGTTCCTCGCCGCTCCAGCCCCATCAGCCTTGCCGGATTCGCGCTCAGCAACTGGATCACTCGCGACAGCGACATCTTGTGATGCCGATGCAGCACTTGCAGCGCAATCGGTAATGCTGTCTCTAGGCCGGTAATACCCATGGGCGCGCGATCAAACTCCTGTTGCTTTTCATGAAGCGCATGCGGCGCATGGTCCGTAGCGATTGCGTCGATGGTGCCGTCCAGCAATCCGCGGATCATGGCCGCGCGGTCATCCTCGCAACGCAACGGCGGATTCATCTTGAAATTCGTGTTGTAGCCGCCAACGTGCTTATCCAAAAGTGTGAAGTGATGCGGCGTGACTTCACTGGTAACGTTCACGCCGTCTTTCTTTGCTCTCCGCACCGCCGACAGAGCCTTGCGCGTAGAAATATGCGCCACATGCAGATGTCCGCCGGTTTTGCGCGCCAGTGCAATGTCGCGTTCCACAATGCCGGATTCCGCCTCGGCTGGCATCCCCCGCAATCCAAGCCGGAACGACGTCGCGCCCAGGTTCATCGAGCATTCGCCGGTCAGCCGCGTATCTTCCGCATGCTGGATCACTGGCAGGCCTAGCTTTGCGGCCGAGCGCAGGGCTTTCTCCATGATGTCGTCGTTCAGGATTGGTTTGCCGTCGTCGGTCACGGCGACCGTGCCGGCACCCTTCAGCTTCGCGAAATCAGTGAGCTGCTCGCCGTTGCTGCCAACCGTCGCCGCTCCGATAGGAAACACATTGACGATCGCGCCGCGCTCTTTCGCCAGCATCCATCGCGTGATCTCCGGCGAATCATTCACCGGGATGGTGTTCGGCATGCAGCACACGGATGTGAATCCACCCGCCGCGGCCGCTGCGGTCCCTGTCGCAATGGTCTCCTTATGTTCTTGTCCGGGCTGGCGCAGATGAACGTGGATATCGACCAGTCCGGGCGCCACGATCATTCCCGCCGCATCCACGACCTTTCGCCCAGTCGGCTTGATGCTCCCGGGCTGAGCAACTTGCTTGACGCGGCCATTTTCCAGCAGCAGATCCATCGCGGTATCGATCTGGTTGGCTGGATCGATCACTCGGCCGCCGCGAATAAGAATAGGCTTCATGGCCGGCCTCGCAACGCCCGTGCCAGCACCGCCATCCGCACCGGCACCCCATTTGCAACTTGTTCCACCACCAGCGACCGGGCACCGTCCGCGACTTCCGCCGTGATCTCCATCCCGCGCACCATCGGCCCCGGATGCATCACCAATGCGCCTAGCCTGGCCCGCTGCAGACGTTCCGCGCTAAGCTGATATTTCGCCACGTACTCATGCGGATCCAGGTTTAATCCCGACAGCCGTTCTTTTTGTACCCGCAACATCATCACCACGTCCGCGTCGCGCAGTGCCTGGTTCAGGTCGCGTTCAATGGTCAAACCGTCGGCTAATGTTCCCGCAACTTCCGGCAGCAGTGCGGGCGGGCCGCACAGCACGATCTTCGCGCCAAACTTCGAGAGTAGATGGATGTTCGACCGCGCCACGCGGCTATGAAAGATGTCGCCTACCAGCGCGATGCGCAGGCCTTTGAGCGATGGCCGGTGCCGCAGAATGGTGTAGGCGTCCAGCAGAGCCTGCGTCGGATGCTCGTGCATGCCGTCGCCGGCATTGATCACCGGAGCTCCAAGCTTCTCCGCCAGCAGATGAGGCGCACCGGAAGAAGGATGACGCATCACGATCACATCCGTGCCCAGCGCCTTCAAGGTGTAGCCGGTATCGAGCAGCGATTCGCCCTTCTCGATGCTGGAGTACGCCGCGCTCACGATCGTCGTCATTGCGCCCAAAGTCTTCGACGCGTATTCAAACGACACTCTCGTGCGCGTGCTGGCCTCATAGAAGAGCAGCGCCACCCGCTTGCCGCTGAACTGATTGCCTAGCTTGCGCCGCGCCTCTTTGTTAGCGCGCGCCGCATCCATCTGCCGGGTCTCCGCCAGCAGTGATGAAATGTCTTCGACGGAAAGTCGTTCGATATCGAGGAGAGATCCGTAAGGAAAAATATCCGCGGCGGCAGGGTACTGCGTCTTCCGCTTCGCCGGAGCTGTAGGCATGAGGTCTGGTTTCTTGCTGGGGTTACGGCCGCTCGACTAGCAACACTTGTTCGCTGTCGTCTGTTTCTTTGAGCTTTACTTCGATGATCTCTTTATCAGTAGTCTGCACCGTACGGCCAATGTACTGGGCTTCAACCGGAAGCTCGCGATGTCCGCGATCGATCAGCACCAGCAATTGCACCCGCCGCGGACGGCCATGATCAAACAGCGCATCCAGTGCCGCGCGCGTGGTGCGTCCGGTGTAAAGCACGTCGTCGATCAGGATGACGTCTTTTTCATTCACATCGAACCCGATGGCGCCCTTTTGCACGATCGGTTTGGGACCAGCAGTCGTCAAGTCATCGCGATAGAGATTGATGTCTAGCGTGCCGATCAATACATCTTTCTTTTCAATGTTCTTGATGAGCGCGCCCAGGCGCTGGGCCAGCGGCACGCCGCGCCGCTTGATTCCCACCAGCCCCAGGTTCTCCACGCCGTTGGCTTTCTCCACGATCTCATGCGCCAGTCGCACCAGCGTCCGCTCGATCTCGGAAGCGGACATCAACCGGGCTTTTTCTTTCAACGCAAACTTTTTCGCTTCTGCGCTCATGGTGGCTCACTCTCTGGGATATCGCGCGGTGTCGCGGTGAATCATACGCGGGCGGCCGACCTTGGGGCAAGACTAGGCCGCGTTCTTGCCTTTGGCGAAATTACCGCCGATCGCCCCGCCGATCGAACACATGATCAGGAACACGAAGAACAAGATGACGGCGCTCACGCTCACCAGTACCGCGATCCCTTCCGGCGACATCAATTTCTCCATGACCTGCTGCGTCTGCGGATTGGGATTCTGCGCCGCCGCCGTTTTCATCGTGTTCTTGATCTCTTCCAGGAAGCGCGCTTTTTGAAAGATCAGCACCACCGTCATCAACAAGGCGTAAAAACCGAAGGTGATCAGGCCCGCTACCGCGCCGATGCGCGCCCCGATCCCCGCCGTCAAGCGTGGATGGTCTTCCCCTCTTGCATACAAGAAGACGGCTAACCATCCGCCCACTGGCAATGCCAGCAAGATCAGCAGGGGATGGCCTGCAATAAGGATGACGAACGTTGTGGCGGCGCCGGCGATAAGGCACTTGCGAAATGCTGTGGCCCAGCGAATCGGAGTTGCGGGCGGTAGAACCACATTTGAGTGAGAAAAAACCGGGGCCCGGCCCTCGACCTCAGGTAGCGGAGGAACGACGGTGGATTGCGGCGCGATGACCCGAATCTGCGGAGCGCCGCATGCGGCACAAAACGGGGTGCCATCCGGCACCGCCGCACCACAGTGATGACATTGACGTTCCACCTGTCATCCAAAGTACAGGAAAGACATCTGCGCACGCAACCGGATGGCTAACGGGCAGACCCGTACTTAAAGCGTTTCCTTCTGCTCGCGCGTTACTACGTACACCAGGCTGAACTCCGTGCCTGAGCCGGACGGCTTCATGGCCACAATGCGCTGCTTGTTCGCGGTGCCTACTTTCAATTCTATGTTCTTGCCATCGGAACCATAGGCCCGGACGCGCCCTTTTTTCTTGCTGTCATTGCACGTGAGTTCCTCGTCCTTGCCCTCAATGTTGAGGTCGGGCGAACCCGGCTTACATTCCAGCACCTTGCCATACTTCGACAGTTCCTTTTTGTAATACTCCCAGATCTTTTCCTGCGGATCAGAGGATTCGTAACTGAGCGCGACCACCTTCAGGCCGAACCACGGGGTATCAATGTTGACGTTGGCCTTTTTCTCGTCGTGGCCGTTCTCGTCTTTTTCCCTCAACTTGGCGCCGGGGTAAACGGTCAACCCCGTGTCCTTGGCGTCCACATTGTCGGTCCGGACATTCAGCCCGCCCATGGGGGTCTCGATCTCCACGTTCTTCCTGTGGTCGCCATCTTCTTTGCTCGAATGGATCGAGCATCCCGCCACCGCCAGAGATGCCAGTAAACAGCTTGCGACTACGTAACTCTTCATAGGAACCTCGCTATCGACTCAATGCCAGTTGTGCCGCTTTTGCTTTGCCGGCGGCCGGACGCTTTCTTGCCGTCACCGCCGCTGCCCGCTCAATGCCCGTGCCGCGCTCTGCGATCTTGGGCAGCGTCACTGGTAGCTTGCCTTTCAATGCGATCTCCCCGAACAGTGCTTTCACCGCCGCCGACTCTGACGTCACCGCATTCGAGAACGTACAGAAATACGTTTGCACCAGGGGAAAGTTCAGCGCCACGTACGGGTTTCCCATGGCCACCATGGCGGTCTTGCTGCCTGCAATGCGCAATACCCGGTCGAGCAAGGCGCCGGTACCGCTGCGCAGCCCGGCCGTTCCCCGTCCTGCTGACGGCGCGGCGTATGCCGCTACGATCACCGCCTTGGCATCCAGCACCGCCGCCGTTACTGACTCCATCAATACGCCGGCAATGCGGTTATCCACGTAAATGATCTTGGCGTCGGGGATGCGCTGGCGGAGTTCCCGCTCGAACACTCGTCCCATATCACTTCGCAGGTCGTCCACCAGGATGATGGCAGCCACGCCCTCTCCCTGGACGGCTTCTGTTTGGTCATACGCGGCGCGCGGGGCGGAAGTTCCGCGCTTTTTTTGCTTTTCTGCCTGCAGGGAGCTCAGCGCGGAGCTCTTGTCCATGACTAAGGTGACGGCATTGTCCGCCACTTCCTGCGCCAGGGCCAGGTCCACCGGTCGCGCGATGTTGTCGGCGATCTCATCTACGTTCACCAGCCGCGATTTGTGCAATCCCAAAGACGCTTTGGCGCGAAGGATCTTCAGCACGCGTTCATCCAGGTCTGCCGCCTTGATCTCGCCGCTTTCGGCTGCTTGCAGCAAGCCGTTGTAAGCGCCTTCCAGGTCAGAAGGCATCAGGATGAGGTCGTTACCGGCGTTGAACGCATCCACTGCCGCTTGCCCGGCGGGGTTCTTTCCCGCCGCCTTGTAGATTCCGGTTAAAGCGCGCATGTTCATCGCATCCGTCACGATCAGGCCTTTGAAGTTCATCTTGTTCTTCAGCAGGTCGGTGATGATGCTGTGCGAGATGGTGGCAACCTTGTTGGGATCGGGATCAAGCGATGGCACCGTCACATGGGCCACCATGATGGAGTCGACTCCGGCGTCAATCGCCTTCTGGAATGGCGGTAGCTCTACATTATTCAAGCGGTCCACGGAGCCCGGCACCCGCGCGAGCTCCAGGTGCGAATCGGTGTCAGTATCGCCATGTCCGGGAAAATGCTTGGCGGTGGAGAGCATACCGCCCTTGCGCGAGCCCCGGATGTAGGCCGCGAGCATCTCGCCCACCATTTGCGGGTCTTCGCCGAAAGAACGCGTGTTGATGATGGGGTTCTGCGGATTTGAATTTACATCCGCGACCGGGAAGAAGTTCCAATGGACTCCGATCGCGCGTGATTCACGCGCTACTACTTCGCCGAACGCTTCCACATATTCCGGCTTGTGAGTCGCACCAAATGCCATGGCGTAAGGGAAGAATGGGGTCGCCAGCAACCGCATGGAGAGGCCCCGCTCAAAGTCAGCGGCGATCAGCAGCGGTAGCTCAGCCTCCTTTTGCAGGCGGTTCGTCAATATGGCCGCCTCGTAGGGCTGGTTGCGCAGCAGCAACGGCCCATCTACGCGCACTGTGACGATCACCCCGCCCAGGTGATATTTCTTCAGGTTCTCCTGCATGGTGAGATACGCCGGGCTCTGCGTATTCTGGAATTCCATGTGCCCTTGCACCATGATGGTCTGCCCGATCTTTTCTTCGCGGCTAAGCTTCTTGAGCGTCTTTTGCGCCCACTTCTCGCCGTCCTTGGTGAGTTCGGTCTTCCCTCCGGGGTTGAATTTGTCTTTGTCAGAGGCGAAACATAGGAAAGCGGAGAGGATTACGAGGACGGCTGTGCGCTTGAGCATGGGAAAAATCTAACAGAAGTGCGCGCGCCGGTAGAGACTAATTTTCCGTCAGCGCCGCGGATGCCGCCGCCACGGCTTGCGCTTCGTCTCCAAAATTCTTCATCCAGCGCATCTCAGGTTCTTTGCGGAACCACGTGAGCTGCCGTTTGGCATAGTTCCGGTGCGCCTGCTGCGCGGCGGCAATGGCTTCTATCTCCGTCAACTCTCCGCGGACCACCTGCACCGCCTGCCGGTATCCCAGGGCATTCAGTGGCGAGTTTGGAATCGACAACAACTGCGGATAAAGTTCCAGTAGATGTTGCGTCTCCTCTACCAGCCCATGGCGGAACATCTTTTCGCAGCGGCGGTTGATGCGGTCATAAAGCAATGCGCGGTCCGGATTGAGTCCGACTCGCACGATGCGAAAGCCCGTCAGCGGGTCGCGGCCTTTCTCCCAGAGCTCGCTCATCTTGGCGCGTTCAGCCAGGCAAACCTCGATCGCGCGGATGACTTTCGGCGTGTCATTCGCATGGATCTTGCTGGCCGCTACGCGGTCAAGATGCAGCAGGATGCGATGCAGGTGGCCTTTGCCGCGGGCCTCTTCTTTCCCCACAAGCCGGGCGCGCAATTCTTCGGACCGCTGAGGTCCGGCAAAAAGGCCTTCCAATAGCGCGCGAAGATAGAGTCCCGTTCCGCCCACCACGATCGGCAGCTTGCCTCTGCCCGAGATGTCTTTGAGTGCCACTCTCGCCTGCCTCGCATACTCTCCGGCGGTGAAGCTTTCCCCCGGTGAGGCCACATCGATCATGTGATGAGGGACCTCGAGGCGTTCCGCCGGGCTAGGCTTGGCCGTGCCGATCTCGAAGTCGCGATACACGGCTACTGAATCGCAGCTAACGATCTCGCCATTGAAGCCCTTGGCCATAGCCAATGACAACGCGGTTTTGCCGCTGGCGGTGGGTCCCGCGATGACCAGTAGTGAGGGCTGGGAATTCACTGCCAAGGATTATCGCTTATGCGGGAACCCCGGGGTTCAGAGTCCTACCGCCATGACCAGGGCGCTTTCGCTCCATAGCGCACCAACAGATAAACGAGAGCGCTGATTGCGATGATGAGTAGGCCGGTGATCTGCGTCCGGCTATGCTCCGCAGCATGAGGTTTGTGTCCAGAGTCGTTCGGTGGCTGAATTGGAATCATTTTTGCTTGGTTGCTTCTAATTTTTTAGGGTTTGCTTGCCAGCGAGACCCATCGGCAAAACCTAGCTCTGCGATATAAAATCGGATTTCCTTTAACGAACGTCTTAAGTTGGCTGTTGATATTCCTTGCGCTGGGAGATTGATAATCTGTCCCGCGTACGCACTCTCCATTAGAATTTTTTCGGTGCCTTTCTGTATTCGCTTGTTCCCATTACTTTCGATTTCAATCCACATTAGCTTGTAGCTGGTAACCCGTTGCTGCTGACGACTTACCAACTTGGCGCCTTCAATCAGGTCGGCGATTCCGAATGTCGCTTCGACAATTTGCACCGGACTCCCTGGTTGGGTCGGGATAAGCAATAGCGTCCCCCGTGGCGGCTGTGCGAACCCAAGCGACGAGAGAATAGACAACATGCCAACGGTTACCAGTTTTCTTAGCATTTCGGGTCCCTTTTTAGAATTCTAGAGTCAACACAGAACCTGGATTTTCATCAAACTTCTGGCGCAGTAATGAAGCAGGCATTATTTGACGAAATTGATATCCAACTAATGAAATTCCTGCGGCCGCTCGTATTTCCCTATCCTGAATCGTACTAAGAAAAGATTGCGCCCTGGATACTGACACTTTGCTCATTAGGATTAATGTATGCCTATACAGGGTGGTGGAAGGCCACTCCATTTTAAATGCCTTGTTAGGCCTAGTCGGGCTGACGTCTACCTCATAAATTTTACCGATCTGTGAATGCGCTTCTCCTAATAATTCTCCGCCATTCCCAAGTTCACCATTTTTTATGTAAACATCTGCCATTTTGAGAAGGTAATACGCCTTAGATATGTCGGGGAGTTCAAGGGCGAGCTTCTTAAGCGAATCAATTGCTTGGGTAGTGATGAGAGGTCTAACCACAAAGTTTTCTTGAGCAAGCCGAACTAGAGCGTCAGCTCTTATGCTTTTATAACTTCGAGTTGTTTCTGGATCTGCCAAAGCCATGATTCCTGCCAAAGCTGCTGACGGGTCGGATTTAGCAAGGGAGACTAGCCCTTCAGCATTGCGCCTTGACCGGTCCGCCAGACTCAATACGATGGGATTCGCATTATGCAACTGGTAGGTAATTGCGAATCGAGGTGTTTCCGTTGGCTCAAGCGGCGTGTCCCGGTATGTTGGTTCCAAGGATTGCAATCCATTTGGATACTCTCCAAGTGCGGCTGCAAGTTTAGGATTGTCTCGAAGAATCACATCAGGTAACGATGAATCAAGTTTTTTCAAAATCGGCACCAGCTGGAAGTAACGGTACTGAAGCCCACTCTTGAACTCAGCAATGCCCGATCCTGTTGAGATCGTTAATGAAGTCTGCACCTGATTTTTTAAGTCTTGCTTGGCATGCTCAAACAATTCATTAATGGCATCTATGACTATTGAGGGGGGCAAGTCTTTCCAGAATCTAATCACTAAAGTGGCTAAATCTTCGGCCCTAGGGTCAGTTTGAGGTGGTTCAAGTTGATAACTACGCAGCGCGGCACTAAACACGCGAAGTTTTTCGGACCGATTTTCTTTGGGTAATGACATTAATACCGAAACCGCAGCTCGGTATGGAAAATCAGTCAAAGCTGAACACTTTTCTAACAATTCAATTGCTTGCTCATGCCTGCGTCGACTGACTGCCTCTTGGACACTTCTTGAATAATACAATTTCTTGACCGGTGCTTCCGTTTGTTCTATATATCCTTGAAGTAAATCTCTATCAGCTGAAAAAATGCCATCTAGGGCTTGTAACTGTACATAAGTCCGAATACCAGTGTCCTCAAGAGAAAAAGAAAGTGTCATGCATTCCTGTAGCTTCTTGGTTCTTGCCTGTCGATTACCTTTATAAACATTGGCGCTTTGCACGCAGAGGTAGCCCCTGATATCTGGATTTGATCGACCGATTTCTGCTTCAGAAGCTGACAGAATTCCAATCAGTTGTTGATACTCGTCGGACATGGGCTTTTGCCGTTGAGGAATCGGGGTCGTCTGCGAAATCGCAGATGCCGACCAAAACATCAGCCCTAGCAAGCCAATACTTCGCTTCATGAACCTTTCCTCCCTACATTTGAAAATGAGGCGTGGCAGGATTGGCTGCCACACCTCAAACCGCACTTAAAGACTAAACAAGAGTTTCTTTGGCAGTGTTGCAATCACATCCAAACAGCGATTAGAAAGCGTACGGGACTGTTTGGAATTCAAGCCCAGCTTGGCGACCATTATTGTGTTCATTGGTCGTAAGGAGTCGAAAAGAGAAGAAGACCCACCGTCAGAAGGAGGAGCGGCCGGAGGCGGCGGGCATTGAGATTCGGTGCAACTTGAATCGCAGGTTCCGCTAACTGAGCACGCGTAACCGGTGCCTCCGACGCTTTCACATGTATAGCATGTGCCGGTTACCGGCCTCTTGCAACCCTGGTTCTGGCATTTGTTGGTTGTTTCTTGCGCAGATACTAGTGCGGAACAGATCAACACAGAGGACAGCAAAATCAGAAAACTCAAAGTTCTCTTCTTCATTTCAATCTTCGTTCGTGACATTTTTACAGCCGGGCAAAGCTAGCATGTCGGCTCAACCAACTCAAGTCGTTACCTCCATTTCCCGAAATGGAACAAAAGCAGAAAAGAGTGTGGTTTTATCGCCGGCCCGAAACACTGGTGCTCCCAGAGACGCTGGGAGATGTTGGCATCAGAATCTGTTTTCCGCGCGACTCATTGCAGTTGGTTCCGCTCCGGGTTGTAGAGGAAGTGAAAGCGCAATGCCAGGTACTCACCACGAAACTCGCCCGGCAGAGGAGGGAAGGGGTTGGAAGCGGTGATGCCGCCCCACGCGGCGCGGTCGAGAGAGACGTCGCCGGATGGACCCGCCAGCCGCATGCCCGCGACGGAACCATTCTTCGTGATCACGAACTCAACTGCGACGGTGCCCCGCTTCAACAGCGGTGGACGCGCCACCTCCGGGATCAGGTTGTACCAATTCGCACGGACGCTCTGCAGTACCCGCTGTAGATACGGACCGAAGTCCACACCCATAGTGTCGCTGAGGACATCGATGTCGCTGCGGACCTGCGTATTCGGCGAACCCGGCACCGAGCCGTAATCTCCGCCCACTCCGCCGCCGCGCGTCTGGGCGCTGGCTCGCGCGGCCTGATCAATGGCGCTGCCGGCGGAACTGCCTACCTGGAATGGATTGCGTTGCACCGGCGGCGGCTGCAAGGCCGCCGAAGAATTGGACGAAGGCGGTGCCTGTCGCTGCCCAGCGTCGGGTTGCTGCTGCGCGTTTCCGCCTTGCGCCACTTGCGGCTGGGGCTGCTGCTGCTGGGCCGGCGCGGCGGCCCCGGGTGCGCCTTGACGGCGCGCGTCTATCAAGTCTTGAAGGTCTTTCTTCTTCAACTGCGGAGTGCGTGAAGTTGCGATCCGGTCTTTGTCGGAGATGCGGTCTGTATCCGGACGCTTGGTCACCACCTGTCGGTCCGGCGAAGCTTCCAGGAAGGTAAAGTCTTTTGTCTTTCGCACCTGATCATTCGGCGATATCAATTGCACCGCCCTCGCGGGCAGCCACTTCGGCGCCTCCCGGATCGCGAACAGTACGACCATATGCACGATGATGGAGATCCACACCGCTTCGCGGAGGCGCGACCGCGAATTGTCATCCCGCAACTCCGACAGTAGCAGGTGAAATTCCTCTTCCTTCCCCGTCGCTGGACGCGTTGCCGCGCTGCCCTTGCGCGGCAAGGGCGGCTCGAACTCGGCTTTGGGTGGCGTTTCGATGGTGGCCATACTTTAAGAACGCACTGTCTTTAATAGACGGATTGGAACGATGGATGCCTCTTCATTCTCTCATTTCATTGGCTGCGGATTCGCTCATTCGCGGCCCTTAGGGACAAAAAGCCTTGTTAATTAATAGAGTTAGCCTATAAACCCGGCACATTCCGGTAAGTTGACTGTCCACGGTGCCCTAGGCTAGCCTCATCTCAGGATCCTTGAAGGTTCTGACCCGGCTCTAACCGTATTCCGCCATCAATGTCCGGGTTCCAAAGGCCTATTGACCCACATGCGCAAAGCCTACAAGTTATTGATTCTGTTAGTGATAATCGCGCCCGCGGCGCTATTTGCGCAGAACCACGCCCCCTTCAAGCCGAGCCATGCGGAACGCTCCATCGTAGTCAGCGTTCACGAGTTGGCTTCCAACGCGGGCCTCCAGATGATCAAGGCTGGCGGCAATGCGATTGACGCCGCCGTGGCCACTGGTTTCGCATTGGCGGTCGTTCACCCGCAGGCGGGAAACATTGGAGGTGGCGGATTCCTGCTGTTTCGGACCTCCGCCGGTGCAGTCCACTTCCTCGATTTCCGCGAAAAAGCTCCCGCCGCTGCCACCGCCAACATGTACCTCGACGAAAAGGGCAACGTCATCAAGGATGCCAGCACCATCGGGTATCAGGCGATTGCGGTACCCGGCTCAGTCGCCGGATTGGTTACCGCGCAGAAGAAATGGGGCAAGCTTAAGCTGCAGAAAGTGATGGAGCCGGCCATCCTGCTCGCCAAGCTCGGTTATCCGCTCTCCTATGAAGATGCGCAAGACTTCAAGGAAAAGACGCTCGCCAGATTTTCAACCTCCGCTCGCATCTTCCAGCGCAATGGCAATTTCTATCGTCCGGGAGATACCTTTCGCCAGCCAGAATTGGCGAAGACTCTGGAACGCATCGCCGCCAACCCCACTAACTTTTATAAGGGTGACCTCGCTCGAGAGATTGTTGCCGAGTTGCGCAAAGGCGGCAACAAGATCACCGAAGACGACTTCGCCAGCTACGAAGTCAAAGAGCGCGAAGCCATCCGCGGTACCTATCGCGGTTTAGAGGTCATCAGCGCGCCGCCCCCGTCTTCTGGCGGCATCGCACTGATCCAGGCCCTGAACATTCTTGAAGGTTACGACTTGGCCAAGCTCGGCAATCGCTCGGCGATATCGATCCATCTCACGGTGGAAGCCTTTCGCCGTGCGATGTTTGACCGCGCTGAGTTCCTCGGCGATCCCGATTTCAGCAAGATCCCCGTGGCGCAGTTGCTCGACAAGCGTTATGGCAATGCTTGGCGCGATACTATCGACCCCAACCGCGCCAGTGGTAGTCGCGAGCTGCAGCGTCCCGGCGGGATCTTCAACGACCTGGACCGCGTTGCCAAGCTCGATCGCGACCACGCCATCCCTGAGCCGGAGCACACCACGCATTACTCCGTCGTGGACGCGCAAGGAAATGCCGTCAGCGTCACCACCACCCTGAACGACAGCTTCGGTTCACGCGTGACGCTCGAAGGCCTCGGCTTCCTCGTGAACAATGAAATGGATGACTTCGCCGCCAAGCAAGGCGTCCCCAACGCGTACGGATTGATCCAAGGACCGGCGAATGCGGTCGGCGCCAACAAGCGGCCGCTCTCCGCCATGACGCCAACCATTGTCCTTAAAGACGGACGCTTATTTCTGGTGCTCGGCTCGCCCGGCGGCCCGCGCATCATCACTACCGTCGCCAACATTCTGATGGGCGTCGTGGACTTCGGGCTCACCATCCAGGAGGCCGTGAACGCTCCTCGCTTCCATCACCAATGGCTGCCGGACAGCATTCGCATGGAGCGCGTCGGCTTCTCGCCGGACACTCTGAAACTTCTCTCAGATCGCGGACACAAACTCGACTTCACCGGCTACTGGAGCGATGGCGAGTGTATTGCCATCGATCCGAAGACGGGCGAGCGCCTCGGCGCCAGTGATGGCCGCGGCAACGGAAAGGCGCTGGGAAACTGATGTTGAGGGCTATGTCCACCTTCGTCGCCGTGAAAGAGCGCCTGCATCCCGGGCTGTTAGACCGGTGTGTGCGCGGCGGCGCGCAAGCGATTGAGATCTTTTGCGCACGCGGCCATTTCGACTACACCGACCGCGCCCACATCAAAGAGATTGCGCAATGGTTCAAGGCGAACCCGGTGGAGTTGAACTCGCTTCATTCGCCCATGTTCAGTGATACCGATTGGGGCCGCGATGGCACGCCGCCCGTGAACCTCACCGAGCGCGACAAGAAACTTCGTATCGACGCCATGGATGAAGTGAAGCGCGCCCTCGAAGTCGCGGAAGTCCTGCCCTTCCGCTTTCTCATTCAGCATCTCGGCAATCCCGGGGAGAGTTTTCATCCCGGCAAATTCGAATCCGCCATGACCGCCATCGAACACCTTCGCGCTTTCGCCAAGCCGCTCGGCGTGACCATCCTGGTGGAGAACATTCCCAACGAGATGTCCGAGCCGGAAAAATTGATCGAATTGATCCGCACCGCGCATTTCGAAGATGTTGGGGTCTGCTTCGACATTGGCCACGCCCACATTATGAACACGATCGCAAAAGATTTCGATTTACTGAAGGACTACATCCGCTCCACCCATATTCACGACAACATTCGTGAACGCGACGCGCACCTCTGGCCCGGCGAGGGCA
>DATLCI010000047.1:0-24255 GCA_035526435.1 Terriglobales bacterium | reverse complement strand
TTCCTTCTTCATCTCTTTGTCATGATGCATGTCATGCTTCATGTCGCCTTTTCCCATGTTGCCGGCCTGCATGGAGACGGAGGTGATGTGGAAGGACTTTGCCTCGGTGTTGGCATGGCCCATTACTTTTACATGATGGCCTTCATGTCCCTTAACGGCGTCTACGTTTTCAATGGCCCATACGGAGCCGTCTTTGTCATTGACGAGTGAAAGCTTGCCATCTTTGGCACAGCGCTTGGTGCAGTCCTCGTTCGACATCTTGGCTTTGTCGCCGCTCTTGGCACACATGGGATCGGTGACGATGCCGGTCACCGTGATTTCTTTGCTCTTGTCAGCCTTCTTGTCGTCGTGGGCAAAGGCGCTCATGGTAACCGTGAGGCACATGGCCACGGCCATGGTCATAATCTTCTTCATGTAAATCTCCTGTGAGCGGCAAAGCCGCATGGGCGAGTTAGACAGCCAAGCGCGATTATAGCTTAGCGCTTCTGGGCGGTGGCGGAATTGGTTTGAGCGGTCTTCTCGGCGGGTAGGGCGTAGACCACTTCACCGGGGCGGGTGTAACGAAGCTGCTCGCGCGCCTCTCGTTCAATCGTCTTGGGGTCAGTACGCAGGGCCTTAATATTACCCGTAAGTCGTTCATTCTCAAGCTTTAAGGCCTTGAGCTCGGAATCGAGGTCGCGAAACTCCGTACGTTTCTTGGTGTAGACGAAGACGCCATTCGGCCCGAAAACAGCGTGAAAAGCGACCAATCCGGCGAGGACGACGACCGCAGCGGTGGCGATGCGTCGGCGAGAGATATAAAGCCATCCCGTGATTTGCCCGATCGTCTTGGTGATGATTCCCATTACAGTTTTTTCAAAGCCTTAAGCAAAGACCCAATCTTTTGCCGCCGCCGTCAACTTCCTGCTGTCAGCCAACGACCGCGCTTCGGTGTAAACCCGGACCACCGGCTCGGTGCCGGAGAGCCGATAGCAGATCCACGCACCGTCGTCGAAGATCAACTTTAAACCGTCAGTGCGAACGATGCTGGCCACCTTCCGTCCGAAAACTTCTTGCGGCGCAGAAGTCAACTTAGTAGTGAACTTCTCTTTCACCTCTGGCGTCAAGCGAAAGTTCTCACGAACCGGGTAAAAGGAACCAATCTCGACAAATAGATCTTTGAGTTGGTCGCCCAGACTCTTGCCGCGTCGAGCCACCATTTCGCAACAAAGCAGGCCGGCGACGATGCCATCTTTCTCGGGGACATGATGACGTATAGAAAGCCCGGCGCTCTCTTCGCCGCCGATCGCGATCTTATCCTGCTTGATGAGCTCGCCAATGTACTTGAAGCCGACCGGGGTCTCATGGAGTTCCACGCGGTGATGGTGGGCCAGAGCGTTGACCATGTTGGTGGTGGCCACGGATTTGGCGACGCCATTCTTCCAGCCCCGGGTCTCGACGAGATAGTCGAAGAGGAGAGCGATAACGTAGTTGGGCTGAAGGAAGGTCCCTTCGGCATCCATGATGCCGAAGCGGTCAGCATCACCATCAGTGGCGATGCAGATCTTTGCGCCGGTCTCGCGCATGCGAGCCCGCGCTTCCTGGAGAAGCTCGGGCTCCGGTTCGGGAGCGTGTCCGCCGAACAAGACGTCGCGGTCCTCATGGATACTGGCAACCGGTATACCGGCTTCGCTCAAGAGCTGATCGGGGTAACCGCGGCCCGAACCCCAAAGCGCGTCATACACGACTTTCAATTTGGAGTTGGCGATGACCTTGAGGTCAATGATGTCTTTGAGGCGCGCCAGGTAGGCGGACTTGACCTCGATCTGCTGGGCTGGCGCTGCGACGTCTGCGTGCCTAGCGCTGAGGCCTTCCTGGTCAGCGTTGAGGACTTCCGCCTCAATGGCGCGGGTCACCTCGGGGAGCGAGGGCGCACCATCGGCAGAGTTGAACTTGATGCCGTTGTATTCCGAGGGATTATGCGAAGCAGTGAAGTTGATGGCGCCATCCGCATGGCTGCGCAGGATCTCAAAAGAGATCGCCGGAGTGGGCGCGTCCTGAGTGATGACCAATGGCGTGATGCCATGAAGGCTGAGGATCTGGGCCGCGATGGCGACGAAGGTCTCGCCCATATAGCGAGGGTCTCGTCCGACGACGACTTTAGCGCCCGAACGCTTGTGGGTCTGCACGTACCGGGCGATGCCGGTGACCGCGCGACGGACGTTGGCATGGGTGAAGTCGTCGGCGACGATGGCGCGCCAGCCCGAGGTGCCAAATTTTATGGAAGCATTCGCCATAGTGAAGCTATGGCCCGGCCGAAGCCGGGCTTCAACTATTTGACGGGGTTCTGCAGCGACTTGGCATCGGATGCGTTGCTGGGAGAGTGCTGATTGAGTTGGGAGATCAGCAACGACCCTGACTTTGCCGCGCCCGGTCCAGGCTGCTGTACCAGCCGCTTGGCGGAGATACGACGGCCATAAAGGTTTTCATTCGCCCCGCCGTCCGGACGTAGGGTAGAGCCTTCCAGCGAGATGCCGGCGAACAGTCCGCGCGAACGCGAATAAGTGAGGATCTCCGCGCGCAGGCTGGCGTCAGTCGCGGCTTGGGCGGAGCGCCCTTTAGGGCCGGCGGCGGCAGTTGCATTGGCGCCTAGCTTAACTTTGCTCCGTAGTACCGCGTTGGCCGCGCGGGGGTTCATAAAGAGCAGCACGAAGTCCGTGGCCTCACCGCCGATCTGTAGCCCCCAGCTTCCGCCTTCGAGCGCCATCATTACGGGCGCGCTCCACGGGCCGGAGAAGTTCGTACCGGTGCGGCAGACCATGGCGCCGCGCCCGTAGCTGCCGCCAATACCCAGAGCCAGTTTTTTCACCGAGGGCAGCACGATGATGCATTCTGCTTTGTCCAGCAATTCCTGGGGGATGCCCTCCGGGATGCCGAGTATCTCCTGCATGACTTCACCGGCGGCCTGCAGCCGGTCCTCTTCCTTGTCCTGTGCGACAGCGAAAGTACCGAGGATGGCCATCAGTATTGCGGCAGCGATCGACTTCTTCATTCTTCCTCCAAATGATTGCTGGTTCGGGAGCCCAAAATGACGATGATGGCGGATTAGATGCGCAAAAACTTGTGTGCCGAAATAAAAAAAGCCCGTGACTAGTTTACGTCACGGGCCAGTTGGATTTACAGCTACAGGTCAGTTGCCGCCGGTACGCGCTTGACGGAAGTTCTGTCGCACCGAAGCCAGGAAGGTGTTGGCCGCCGCAGGAGCAGTGACCTTGCCCGTGAGGATGTTGGCGAATTCGACATTGCGTCCGTAGAACGCATCTTGCGATTCGTCATCGACCTGGACATTGGCACCGTTCAGAGTTAGTCCCGCGAACAGGCCACGGCTGCGCGAATACGTGAGGATGCCCGCTTGCATGCTGGCATCGGTAGAGGCGCTGGCGTCGCGGCCGAGCGGGCCCGCGGCGACGGATGCATCTGCGCCAAGGCTGAACTTCGAGGAGAGCAGGTCCTTCGTACCCTTGTCATTCATGAAGAGCATGACCAAGTCCACGGCTTCTACGCCAATCTGCGGGCCCCAGCTTCCGCCGGTAATGGTGAAGAATGCCGGAGCGCTCCAGCCATTGCCGGTGCGGCAGGTGGCCACGCCGCGTCCATGACGCGCGCCAATGATGAATCCACCCTTGACCATCGACGGCACAACCGCAACGCACTTGGCGCCGGCCAGGACAGTCTCTGGAATGGCCTGATCAGGCGTGCCCATGAGTTCGTTCAACACGTTACCGGAGTCTTTCAAACGGTCATAAGCTTCGGCCTTGGCACCCGAAACATTGGAAGTAGCGGCCGTTCCGCCGCTGGTCTGGCTGTTACGGGTTTGAGAGCACCCGGCCGCGAACAGCAGAACACTGCAGAAAATCAAAACAGTAAGACGTTTCATAGTCGAATCCCTAAACTTAAGATGGGCGGAAAAGGGAGCACTTCCGCCTTCAAAGGTTTGGATTGCAGCAGCGCAGGGGAGGTTTTAAGGAGCCGGATTTGAGCCAGAATTCGTGCTGATTTAGATGGCGGCGGGCTCCGGCGATGCGTACGCGGCCTCGATCAACGGGGCATACTTAGTCTCTACTACTCGACGCTTAAGCTTCAGGCTGGGGGTCAGCTCTCCGCTAGCGGTGGTGAACTCGTCCGGCACCAGGATGACCTTCTTCAGTTGTTCAAAGCGGGCCAACTTTTCATTCACTTTCGCGAGGATGCCTTCATACAGGGCCTGTACCTGCGGTTTATGAATCAGGTCTGTCCGCGAGTTGAAAGCGAGATCATTTTGACGGGCCCAATCTTCGAGGACTGCGAAGTTGGGTGCGATCAATACGCAAGCAAAGCGCCGCTTGTCACCGATCACGGCGGCATGGGCCACCAGCACGTTAGTCTTCAAACTGCCTTCAATGGGTTGGGGCGCGATGAATTTTCCGCCTGAGGTCTTGATAAGGTCTTTTTTGCGGTCGGTGATAGAGATGAAGCCATGTGAATCGATCTGGGCGATGTCGCCGGTGCGAAACCAGCCGTCCACGAACGCGTTCTGGGTTTCTTCCGGCATATGCCAATAGCCTTGGAAGACGGAAGGCCCGCGGACGAGGAGTTCGCCATCTTCGGCAAGCTTACATTCGACGTTTGAGATCGCGGGACCCACCGTGCCAATGCGGTAGCGGTCGCGAGTGTTGATGGCGATGACCGGCGAAGTCTCGGTAAGGCCGTAACCTTCAAAGATGCGGATGCTTACGTCAGCGAACCATTCCGCCAGTTCGCGTCCGAGCGGGGCACCTCCGGAGATACAGCATTCGGCTTGGCCGCCGATGCCGTCGCGAATCTTGGAATAGACCAGGGAGTCGGCCAGCTTCCAACTCAGGCTGGACGGGGTGTCGCCGCGCAGGATCTGCTCGCGATGTTCGCGTCCGACCTTCAAGGCCCAGGAGAAAATCTTCTTTTTAAACCCGGCGGAGGCGCGCCGTTCCGTCTCCTGGCGGATTTTTTCATACACCCGGGGGACGCTTACGAAATTGCTGGGACGAACCTGCTTCAGGATCTCCGGCAGTAGTTCAAAGGAGCCGCAGTAGGAAACGTGTATGCCCTCGGTGAACATGACGTAATCCACATGGCGAGCAGTGATGTGGCAGAGCGGCAGGAATGAGACGTAGCCATCGCCGGATGCCCACTTAAAAGATCTCTCCACGCCCACGAGGTTGGAGGCGATGTTGCCATGCGTAAGCATCACGCCCTTGGAATTGCCGGTGGTGCCGGAGGTGTAAATGATAGTGGCGAGGTCGTCAGGTGAGATAGATGCCGCCAACTGCTCCAGGTCTGGATGCGGTTGATAAGCATTAGCCAGCATGAGGTTGGTCATGGAAATGGAGCGCGAATCCTGGGCTTGGTCCATGAGGATGATCTTTTCCAGCCGAGTCTGATCTTTGATGGAAAGAACTTTCTCGAGTTGGTCCCGGTTGGAGACGAAGATCGCCCGACATTCAGCGTCATTCAGGATGAAAGCGATCTGCTCTGCGATCAAGGTGCTGTAGACCGGGACGTCGACGCAACCGATCATCATGGAAGCGAAATCTGCAATCGCCCATTCCGGACGGTTCTCGCTCAGGATGGAAACGCGGTCGCCCTTTTTGAATCCCCAACCAAGCATTGCGCGAGCCATATTCGTGGTGCGCTGGTAGATGTCATGGGAGGAGAGGTGCTGCCAATCCGCGCCGACGCGGTAAGACATGGCGTCGGACCTTCCCTTACGCTGGATCTCGTCGAAGATGTCGTTGATGGTCTGGACGTGTCTCATCGGCGCTTCTCCAAGCCGGCGAGGATGACTTCCATCACGCCATCGGTACTGGCAGAAAGCTGGTACTCGTGTTCGCTCAGGAGCCACGAAGTCACCAGCGAATCGAGTGATCCAAAAAAACAATTGGCGGCTATGCGGTCATTGATCTCAGAACGAAATTGCCCTGCGGCTTGCCCTTCCCGAAGGATGCCGCGGATCAGATCGAAATAGGCCACCATGTGCCGGTGGGAGAAGGCGCTGAGGAATTTGGCACTCTGCCGCAGTTCGGTCTGCACTACCATGGCGAGTCCCCGGTTGGCGCCGAGGCGGTCGAGATGCAGGAAGGCGAGACGCCGGAGTTTTTCGCGCGGATCGGAGATACCGCTGAGCTCGGTGCGCGCCGTTTGCATAAAAGTATCAAAGGCAAAATCCAGAGCGGCCATCAGGATCTGTTCTTTGTTCTTGAAATAAAGATAAATAGTGCCGTCAGCGACCTTGGCCTTCTTGGCGATGTCAGAGATGCGGGAGCTGAAGTAGCCGTGCTCGGCAAATACCGCGATCGCCGATTGCAGGATGCGGTAGTACTTTTCCTCGCTGTGACCGGTGTTCGGGCCCGTCGCGGTCGCTTTGCTGGAAGCCTCGTGATCGGATTCCAGGACGGCAGCGCGCTTGGTTGGAGTGGTTGGCTTCAATCGGACTGAATGGCGGTTCAGTATTGCCGGACTACTCTATATGGATGCCTTGGAGTTAGGCAATGCCTTATCGGGCCTAAACGTTGACGAATCGGCTGCCTAAGGCTAAGCTTTTGAGGCTCCCAGAAAAGGCTTTATGGCAAAAAGATATGTACTTGCGCTTATCTCACTCCTGCTGATGGCTCTGTCGGCTATCGGGCAAACGCCCACCCCGGCGCCTGCCCCTAAATCCGCGCCCCAAGCGGAAGCGGCGCCGGATCCGAAATACAAGGTGGGCGACGCTGCCCCTGACTTCACCATGAAGGACCAGAACCGGCAAGACGTGACCCTGAGCAGTTTTCGGGGCAAAAAGAACGTGGTGCTGGCGTTCTACATCTTTGCTTTCACCGGTGGTTGAGAAACCGAAATGAAGGCTTACCAGGCCAAGTTGGCCGACCTGGAAGCCGCCGACACCCAGGTCCTGGGTGTGAGCATGGATAGCACCTTCGCAAATAAAGCATTCGCCGAAAAAGCCGGCGTCACCTTCCCCTTGCTGAGCGATTGGGGTGGGGAGACCACCCAGAAGTACGGCATTTTTGACAAGCGTTACAAGGCTGCGCGTCGGGTCACGTACCTGATCGACAAGTCAGGGAAGATCGTCGAGATGCAGGTGGACCGGGAAGCGGTGAATCCGGATGCGATCGTTACGGCCTGCAAACGGCAGAGACTCAAGGAATAGGCGGTAGGCTGTGGGCGTTAGGCTTTAGAAAAGTCAGGAAGTTTTAAAAAAGGCTGGAGCTAAGCTCTGGCCTTTTGTTTTTGCGCCAGATGCTCTGACAAAGTCCGCGCGGGAGCAAGCTTTCAAACTGCCGCTAAAGACGAAACACAGTACATACAAGTACACTTTTATCCATGGAAGTGATTTACGGCATTCACGCGGTGGAAGAGGCTTTGCGTTCGCGGGGACGAGCCTTCGACTACGTGGCCGTGGCCAAAGATCGTAAAGATGCGAAGCTGCAGCGCATCGTCACGGCATGCCGTGAGGCTGGGGTAGCCGTACGCTTTGAAGACCGCGAGCAGCTTACCCGGATCGCGCGCTCCCAAACTCACCAAGGCGTGGTCGCCGTGGCGGCGCAAAAAAAATACGATGATGTTGAGGATGTACTGGCAGAAAAACGCGGGGAGTATGCCTTTGTCCTGGTGCTGGACGGGGTTGAGGACCCGCATAATCTGGGCGCCCTGTTGCGGACGGCCGATGCAGCGGGTGTAGATGGAGTGGTCATCCCTGAGCGAAGGGCAGTCGGCGTGAACGCGACGGTGGTGAAGGCGTCGGCGGGGGCTAGTGAACATGTGCCAGTGGCGAAGGTCACGAACATCGCCCGGACTCTGGAGCAGATCAAAGAGCAGAACATCTGGACGGTGGGCCTGGACGAACGCGGCACCCAGAGCTACGACCAACTGGATTACAAGATGGATTGCGCGCTCGTTCTGGGAGCGGAAGGGCATGGGCTCCATGACCTGGTCCGCAAGACATGCGACTTCCTAGTCTCGATTCCCATGCTAGGTAAAGTCCCGTCCTTAAATGTTTCCGTAGCCGGCGCAGTGGTGATGTATGAAGTCGCGCGGCAGCGGAGAGCCAACCAGAAATGAGATTAGCATTTGTGGGATGCGGTTTGTTGCTGCTTGCGGCGTTAGCGAATTCGCAAGTCACGGAATCTTCGTCCCGTCCGCGGAATGCAGTCAGATCGGCACCGGGCGTTGATCGCGGAGCTTTCACCTTTACCCGCTACCAGCTCAACGTGACCCTCAACGTTCCTCGCCACGGATTTAGCGCGCGCGGGATCGTAGTGGTGCGCAATGACTCGCCGCAGCCACAGCCGCGGATCGCGCTGCAGATCTCTTCCAGCCTGAAATGGGCGGCGATCCGCAGTGGTGAAGCGAGCCTGACGTTTACTTCTGACAAATTAAATAGTGACATTGACCATACGGGCGCAGTGAACGAGGCCGTCATCGAATTGCCGAAGCCGCTGGCGCCGGGCGAGTCATTGGAGTTGGAGGTCGGATACCAGGGCACCATTGACCAGGACAGCAGCCGATTACAACGATTAGGCATGCCGGTCACCATCGCGCGGCGCAGTGACTGGGACGCAATCGCAGACTCATTCACCGCAGTGCGCGGCGTTGGACATGTGGTCTGGTATCCGGTTGCGCTCACGCCCGGTACTTTGGACGAAGGAAACAAAGTATTTCGCGAGCTGGGAGCGTGGCGCGCCCGCCATGCCGATTCCCGGTTCCGGGTCACCTTTACGGAAGACTCCTCGAAGATGTTCTTCGCGAATGGAGAGCGGAAATCAGAGGTGGAGAAGGTTTACCAGATGGATCGCATGGGCCTGGAAGGCCCGTTTTTCGCCATTGCCGACTACTCTGCGCTTCCCACCGTGAACGGGAGGGTTCTTTACCTCCGCGGACATGATGAAGCTGCGCGAAAAGCCGGGGCAGCGTTGGCAAAGTCTGAGCCGGTCGCAACGAGTGGAAAGCCGTTCCCGGCGGTGGTCATGGAACTGCCCGCGGGATGGGCAGGATATGAGAACGGCCCAGTGCTGCTGACGCCGCTATCCGGAATTCAGGATTCAGCCATCGAACAGCAGCTGGTGCATTTAGTCACGCATGCAAGTCTGTATTCCCATCGCGCTTGGATCTATGAAGGCCTAGCGCATATGGCGCAGGCGATGGCGATCGAGCAACAACAAGGCCGGCCGGCAGCGATCGAGTTCCTGAATAAACACGCGACCGCGATCGCGCTGGTGGCTCCAGCTGAGCCCGGACCAGACGACGTGCGCAACAGCCTGATCAATGCGACCGACGAGATCTACTATCGCAGCAAAGCCATGTGGGTGTGGTGGATGCTGCGCGAGATGGTAACGACTGCCTCGTTAAAAAAAGCGTTGGCGGGATATCAGGCAGACATGGACCGCGAGCCTGCATACGTCCAACGGCTGATTGAAGCGGCCAGTGGGAAAGATCTGGAATGGTTCTTCGACGATTGGGTCTATCGCGACCGCGGTCTGCCTGACTTCCGCATTGTGAATGTCTATTCCCGCGAGAACATGAAAGGCACTTACCTGGTGACGGTAACGGTGGAAAACCTGGGTCGCGCAGGCGCGGAAGTCCCGGTGCGCATCCGAATGAAGACCGGCGAGACTACCGCGCGGCTGGTGGTAAAAGGGAAGTCGCAGGCAACTGTAAGGATTGAGACAGCGCTCCCACCGGTAGATGTGATAGTGAATGATGGTGGCATCATTGAGAGTGATGATGCGAACAATACTTTCGTCGTGACTGCCATCAAGCAATAAGCAGCCACACTGGGTACGCTAAAGATTCATCGAGGAGAACGCATGGCCTACATACAATTCCTGGGAGCGGCGGGGACGGTCACCGGATCCAAACACCTGGTGAATACGGGCGACCTGCAAGTCCTGGTTGATTGCGGATTATTTCAGGGCAAGAAGGAATGGCGGGAGCGCAATTGGCAGGACACTCCCATACCGGCGCGCGAGATCGATGCAGTCATCCTGACGCATGCGCATTTGGATCACTGTGGCTGGATCCCAAGGCTTTATCAGGAAGGCTTCAAAGGGAAGGTTTACGCCACACCGGCGACCATCGACCTTTGCGGCGTAGTGTTGCCCGATTCAGGGCATCTCCAGGAAGAAGAAGCCGAATTCCATAACAAACATAAGAGTTCAAAACACGAACCGGCATTGCCCCTGTACACCCAAGAGGAAGCCGAGCAATGTCTCAAGCATTTTGAGCCAGTAGAATTTCATGTTGACCAGCAATTGAGTCCGAAGTTCAAGTTTCAATTCACCCGTGCGGCCCACATCTTAGGTTCCGCGATGGCGCAAATTACTATCACCGGCGACGGCGCGGACAAACGCCTGCTCTTCACGGGAGACATAGGCCGCATGCGTGACAGCAAGACGGCTCCGGGAAAGGTACTGCGCGTAGGCCCTGAAGGCGGCGCCAAGACGGACGTGCTGGTGATGGAATCTACGTATGGAAATCGCGAGCATCCGAAGACCGACCCGCGGCCGGAGGTGGCGAAGATCATCACCGAGACGGTGAAGCGCGGTGGCAGCATCGTGGTCCCGGCCTTCGCGGTGGAGCGGACACAAAAATTCCTCTTCATATTGAAGGCGATGATGGAGGCCGGCAGTATTCCACGGGTGCCGATCCATGTGGACAGCCCGATGGCGATCAAGACCGTGCGTATCTTCCTTGAACACGCAGGTGAATTCTCCACGGAGACCAAGGAACTCATCGATCGCTTTGGCTCGCCGTTGGAGTGGCCGAACGTCTTTTTCGATGAGACCCAGCAGCAGTCGAAGAAGATCAACGAGACGAACTATCCGGCTATCATCGTCTCTTCCAGCGGAATGGTAACCGGCGGGCGGGTACTGCACCACTTGATCCACCGCCTGCCGGATGCGCGCAATACGATCATGTTCATTGGTTTTCAGGCCCCCGGGACACGCGGCGCAATCATCAAGAGCGGAGCCGCGAGCGTACGCATCTTCAGCCAGGAAGTGGCGATCCGCGCGCAGGTGGCCGCCATCGATCAATTCAGCGACCATGCCGACACGGCTGAATTGCTGGAATGGCTACAGACCTTTAAAGAGATGCCGGACGTGACTTATCTGGTCCATGGCGAGCCCGCGGCAGCGGGCCTGATGCGCGACGAGTTACAACGTGAGCTCAAGCTCAATGTGAAGATCGCGGAGTACATGCAGAAGGTGGAAGTGAACTGATCACTTCTGGGTGACGGTGCCCTTGCGCTGTCCGATGACGACTGCGTCCATTTTTGCGGGCAGGCGATAATCCTGGTCCAGGTCCACGCTGGGGTACTTAGGACTCACAAATCGGTCGATGAAGAAATTCAGTGCCATCCGCGGCACGGTAACGCCATCGATGACCACTGATTCGACAGTCACATGCACCATGCCGGGTCCCGCGCTGCCCGTCTGGGCGACCACGTCTACATTGTGGATGCCGGTGAACAGATACATCAGCGGATTGCTGGTGCGGCGGGCGCGAGTGATGTCATCAAAATCGATACGCGCTTTGGCGTGAACGCTATTGGGCGAAAGGTCGAAGGTTACCGACCGGACGCCTTCGGGCATCTTGACCCGGCGTTCCGCGAAATAAGCATTCACCTCTTCTTGGGTGAAGACGGTGCTCTTTTTAGCAGGGCGTGCTTTGGCGCCATTCTCTTTGATGGAATCGATCTTTTTGTGCATGGCATCAGCGAGCTGAGTTTGATCACTGAATGCGGCAGGGACGGAGGCGTTGACGTTAGCGAGATTTCCCAGCCACAAGACGAGGGCGGCGGTAAACAGGAGGTTAGTTGCGAGCTTTCCGGGGAGTGGCATTTTTAAGATTAGATGCAGAATCCTGGGCTGGAAGCGCATCCACCGGCTCTATGGTCAGGGAAGCATTCTGGAGTGTCCCGCTCCACACCATCTGGTCACGAGTACCCCGCAATCGCAGGCTTAGTTCGCGGTCAAAGGTGACGCGTCCCGAGGCGAGGTAAGCGTCGCCCCGGACCTGCATTACTGATGAGGTCAGATCCACGATCTCATCGCGGATATTGAGCTTTCCCGACCAATCCGTGAATTGCACCGCTGGTGAAAGCCCTTCCGTCCGCCAACTGCCGTTCGTCCACCGGAAGGCGGCGGCGCCCGCGGCACTGCGACGCAGTGATTCTGCATCCGCACCCTGAAGCTTGAGCTCGTAGGTGAGGGCTACCGTGCCGGTGCCAAGCGGGCTGCGAAGCAGGGCATTCAAATGAGCCAGAGGAAGAGCATCGACGGTACCTTTTCCGAGGAACACGGGTTCCGACCCGGTAAGGTCAGCCTGCCAGGTGCCTTTATGTTTTCCTGAAAGAAGGTCGGCTTCAAAAGCCGAGACTGTGATCTTGCCTTTAGCGAAGACGATTTCAGCATTCGCGCGGGTCGCGATGATGTTCTTTACCACCAGGCGGCCGATGGCGACGCGTCCGCGGGATTGTAAAGTCATGAGCCGCGAAGTTTTTACTGCCCTGCTACCGAACATTTGCAAGGGCAGAGAAAGCCAATCGGGGCTGCGATAGCGCGGATTGAGCAACCGGTTCAGGTCGTCGAGATTCAGTTCGGCGGTCTTCAGGTCGAAGGTGGACTCACAACCAGCAGAGGAGGGGCAATTGCGCGGTGCGGCCAGGCTTCCTTCCACGATCGTGTTGGTGCCTTCCAGCCGCGCCGAGAGTTTCTGTATCGCAAGCGCGTCAGGACCGAGCTGAAGCGAAGCTGACTGGACCAGGAGCGGCGCGGCGACGCCATCCACCAGCGTGGTGACCTGACGTAATTGCGCGCTGCCCATCACCACGGGAGTAGAGTCGGTAAAGGGGCCCTGCACCGTGAGGTTGATATTCGCTAGCCCGGAAGCTTTATAGCGGGGGTCTGCGAGCCCGAAAATACTGGCGCCAAGCAGAAGTTGGTTCAAATCAGCGTCGCCCTTGGCTTCTGCCAAAATTCCGGCCATGGTCACATGAGCCGATACGTAGACCGGCATTGCGCCGCCCAGACGAATGCCCGCCGGCCCCACGATCAATTCAGGCGCATCCGTGAGTTTTTTCAGACGCGGGAAACCTACGTCAAACGGTGCAAAAAACAAAGACGCATTGCGGGAGTCGGAATCGAGCCGCAATCCGGTCACGCGTCCTTCGCCACTAGCGGACAAAAAACCGGTAGTTGATGTGCGAACGAAGCTGTAATCGCCGGTAAATGAACCTTCCGCCGTCAGGTCCGGGGGAACATCGCGTTTGACCCGGCGATATAAATTGGCAAACGAGGACATCGGAACTGCGCGAAAGGAGGCTTTGAGATCGTAATCAGGGTTGCGCGCAAAGGAGACCTTTCCGCGCAGGCTGGCGGCGCCACCGCCGAGGGGCATAGCGCAATCAAGGTCCGTCATGGCGGCGGCGGACGCCCGGCCGATGAAGGCGCTGCCTTTACAGGTGATGCGCGCTTCGAGAGCGTCGCCGGTGGCGATGTCATGGCGATGGAAGTCGCTGACTTCGATATTCGCGGTGAAAGCCAGGTCACTGACCGTACCCTTAAGTTCGGCTTGAAGGTCAGTGCTGCCGCGCCAGCCATGGTCGCGGCCCGTGAGCAGCGTAGTCCATTGGCCAAGTTGCGCATTCTCCAGCTCGACTTCAAGGGAGAGCGGAGTCAGCGCCAGAGTTTCCGCGCGGCGTATCTGCCCGGACAAGCGAAGGTTGCCGGTGTCACGCAAAGAAGCGTCAGTACGCGTTGGCCGGGCCTCAAGGCGCATGTTCCACTGGTCTTCGGATTCGAGCCATAGGGAAAAATCAGCATCCATCAACGCGTGGGGAAGCTTCTCCTGGCCTTCGCGAAAGTTGATGCGTCCATTTGAGGCCTCGATATAGGGAAAGCGGGGGCGGACTTCCGGGCGCGGAGCTGCCGTAGGGGCGGCACGGACTTGTGAAGCCTGGCGCAAGATGGATTGCACGTTCCATCGTCCTTCCGCGGAGCGCACTAAGTTCAAGCTGGGAAGGTCAAAACTGAGGCGCGAGATCTCTAGGCGGCCCCGCCAGAGAGAAGTGAGGCGAAGGGAAGCGCTCACGGACTCCGCGCGCAATACCGGCTCCGCGCTGAAGGCAGGGTCGTCGGTCACGGAAAAATTGCTGATGACGAATCCCGGGCGCGGGAGCAGAGTGAAATGGACGTCGCCCATGTTGACGGGGCGGCCGATGGAGCGCTGAATGGTGTCAACCAACCGATTGCGAAAGCGGTTGGCATTGATGAATGGAGGCAGCAGCGTGGCAGCGATGAGAGCGACGATGGCCCAGACGGCCAGTCGCCGTGCACGCTTACCGGACATTAGCGGACCAGCCTGAAGGTCCGGCGCCAGCGCGTCTGATCAAAGAAATGCAGCGCAGTCGTGAGGAAGTTCTTCACCCGATTGGCCAAACCGGTCTCGCGATATTGCCCTTCCGGAGTCTCGAAAGACCAGAATATGAACATGGGCCGGCCAATGACGTTCGCGCGCGGAATGAATCCCCAATAGCGACTGTCGTAGCTGACATCCCGATTGTCGCCCATGGCGAAATAACCGCCTTCGGGCACCATCAAGTCGCCACCTTGGATAAAAGTATTCAGCGAGACGTGCCATTCGGACGAGACGGCGTCGAACGGCGGCGGCTGCGAGGGGAATTCATCGCGATAAGGATCGTAGGTCCCGTTGCGAACGACATAAGGCTCGTCCACCGGCTCACCGTTGCGGAATAGCTTGCCATTCACCAGGTGAATGCGATCACCCGGGACGCCAATGATCCGCTTCACCACATACAGGCCGGGCTCCTTGGGCGAGATGAATACGATGATGTCATTCCTTCTGATATCACTGTAGGGAATGACAGGGCCGACCCAGGAAGTCTTGGGCGCCACAGTGGTGCGGTCCACGAAGAGACGGTCGCCGACCAGCAGCGTGTTTTTCATGGATGTGGAAGGGATCTCAAAGGCCTGAAGGTTGAAAGTGACTATGAATAGTCCGGTGATAAAGACGGCGGCCATGGAGCTGATGAACTCCGCGGTCGTCTCCTTTGGTTTTACCGGCTTGTCTTTTTCCTTTGTGTCTTTGAACTTAGCCAAGATTTTCACTTCCACCGGGGATGCAGCTTATGGGTCAGGGTCATTGAACAACGCGCAGGATGCGGTCCCAGCGGGCGAGGCCCGGCAGATGCCACAACACATACCCGAAGCGTCCGATTTTATCATCCGGCGCTTGCGCGGTCTGGTCGAGCGGCGGTTGCTGCAAGGAGAGGTAGATCAGGAAAGGTTTCCCTACGATGTTTTCGCGGGGCACAAAACCCCAGTATCGGCTATCCAAGCTCTGGTCACGGTTGTCGCCGAGCACGAAATAGTGGCCCGCGGGCACCAGCAGCTCCCCATTGCGGATGAATCCCGGAAAATCATTCCACCACTCATCGGTAACCTGGCGGCTGCGAAAGCGCACATTGGGAAAATCATCGCGATAGAAATCGTAATTGTGCGCTTTGAAGACCGCGTAGTTTTCGTCCATGGGCCGGCCGTTGACCAGGGCCTTACCGTGCGACATGCGAATGCGGTCGCCGGGAATGCCAATCACACGCTTGACGAAATGCTGCTGGGGATGGACCGGCCACTTGAAGACAATGATGTCGCCGCGGTTGACCCGATGGTAGGGAAGCACTTCGCCCCAGACGCCGCCCTCGCCGTAATGGACTTTGTCGACCAGGAGGTAGTCGCCGACCAGAAGCGTTTGCTCCATGGACTCGGAAGGGATCTGAAAGGCCTGCGCCAGGAAAACAATCACAAAAATAGCGATGATGATGGTGGACGCCAGAAACTGGATGGTGTCCATCAAGGCTGAAGGAGAGAGGTCGGGAGGAGCGGTGGCGGGCGGGGAAACTTCGGCAGGGACGGGCGCGTCGGTAGTGACGGCCGCAGCCATAGGCTCGTCGCTCGGCATGATGTCTGGTTTCAGCCCTTCGTCAATGGGAGGCCCCTGGTCCATTAAACGCCGGGGCCTTTCAGCGAGGCGAGAGCATCCTGTGCCGCGAGCTGTTCCGCTTTCTTCTTGGTGGACCCCTGGGCGCAGCTTATGTGAACGTCGCTGGTGGCAGGCCCCAGCGGAACGCGGAGTTCTACGGTAAACATCTTGCGGTGGTCAGGCCCTTCTTCCTGTATCACATGATACGAAGCCGGCGGGAGACCGGTTGCAGTCAACCATTCTTGCAGCGCAGATTTCTGGTCGGATACTTCCATGGCTTTCAGGGGATCTTTGTCGATGACCTCCAGCTCGGGGCTGACGATCTTATCGAGGATAAACATTCCGGCGGCATCGAGTCCGGCGTCGAGGTAGATGGCGGCGATCACGGCTTCGAGGGCGTCCACCAGCAGCGCCGCTTTGTGGCGCCCCCCGGTGCGTTCTTCGCCACGGCCCAAACGCAAATAGTCACCGAGGCCGATCTGGTTGGCTACCTGAATGAGATGCCGGGCGCTGACGAGATGGGCGCGCAGTTTCGAGAGCTGTCCCTCGTTGAAGTCAGGATAGCGTCCAAACAGCTCCTTGCTGGTGATCAAACCGAGGATGGCGTCACCCAGGAACTCAAGTTGCTCGTTGTCGGAAGCGCTCTCGGCGCCGGTCTCGTTGGCGTGCGAACTATGCGTCAAAGCGCGGGTAAGGAGTTCGGCGCGCTGAAAGCGATGTCCTAACGTTGCCTGGAGAGCTTCGAGTTCGCTGGACGCATTGTTCATGAGATTGAAAGCGCAAAGGGCGGACCCGAGGCCCGCCCTTCGGCATTTGCGATCTTTCCTACTGCTTAGGCGGAGTGGCTGGCGCTGCCGCCTTTGCCGGCGGGGCGGAGCCCATCAACTTCTGCAAACGGTCACGCTCCGTCCGGGCCAGGTTCGCCACTTGCGGATTTTGCTGCGCTTCGGCGATCTGTACCGCCTTCACCGCGTTGGCATAGCCTTGCGGATACTTTTTCTGATTGTCCTGGGCGACCGCCAAACGAAGGTACATGACTGGATCCTGTTGCGGAGGATTCGCGTCAATGGCTTTCTGGAAGTTGACTTCACCCCCTACATAATCCTTCTTGTTCATAGCCATGTAGCCTTTGGCGGAATAGGCCATGGACCTCAACACAGTCCTGAGCGTCTCAAACTGTTCCGGAGTCACATTGGGTTGAGGCACCATCGTCTCGATGCTCTTGAGAGCGCCATCGGCCAATTTGGTTGCTTCCCCAAACTTCTCCGCGGAGTCAATATCGGTCTCGCGCGTGGTCTCGGCGAGCGCGGTGGCGGTGACCACCTGGGTCATTGCATTATCGGGCTCGATGGCGAGGACCTTGCGTCCCAACGTGAGGATCCGCGCAGTGTCATTGGTCTCGTAAGCTTTTTGCAGGATCATGCTGTACGCGGCAACGCGTAATTCGCTGTTGGGATACTTTTGCGCGAAGGCATCGGCAGCGGCTTCCGCGGCAGTGGGCTCGGTGATGGCGACGGCTTCCTGATAAGCCTTGTATTCCTCCGGAGTCTTAGCCTCGGGAGCTTTTGCGACCTTTGGCGCGGTCGAAGTTGCAGGCGCCGCGGGTGCACTGGGGGAAGCAGACGGCTTTTGCGCCGGGGTTTGCGCCGGCGCGGGCGGCTTTTGCTGGGCAGGCGCCGTTTGAGCGAAAGATACAGTGCCGGCGAGCGCCAATGCTGCCGAGGCCATTAAAAACTTCTTCATGAGAAAAACTCCTTTTCGTTCTGCTTGATCTTTAAATCGTATTGCAAAAAACGAAATCAAACCTGGATCTTCAATCCCGGCCACAACCCGGGGGCAGGTCTTTAACGCCCTTATCCGCCGCCGTTTTAGTGTCGGGTGATGGATCGCCCGCCGCCAAGGCCGCCTTGTAATGCGAAAGCGCGGTCTCGCGATTACACATTAAGTCCAGGATGCGTCCCAGATAGATATGGGACCATGCCACCATCCTCGGCTCCTTCGCCACTGCCAACGTTCGTTCAAACAACATCCGCGCCCCATCCATGTCGCGCGAAAGAGTGGCAGCCCGGCCCAGGATAAACATTGCCCGGGCGGGGTCTTGGGTCTTCTGGTCCAGCGCCTCCTGGGCAATACGGTGCGCACCCTGCGCATCGCGTTGCGCTAAACGTTCCTCTGCCAGGTCCAAGAGTTGGGTCTGCTTTTTAGATGCAGACATGACCTCTGGAGCCGCTTGCGTAGCAAAACGAATGTTGGCGATACGTTTTCGCTCGCGGTCAAGATCGATCTTGACCATCATGTCGCCGAAGGCGTCCTTCAATCCGGTCGGCTCGGCTTCAAAGGCGGCCAGTTGGTCGAAGAAGTACTGCGTCAGGATGTAGCCCTGCTCCATCGACTTTTGAGCTTCAGCCGAGCGCAGCGATTGCGTCCCCTTGGCATCCTTGGGATTGTCGGCGACGGTGCGCGCTTCGATGGCGCGGATCAGCGATTCAATCACCATCAGGCCGGCATCATGCTTGAAATGTTCCTCGATGGGCGCCGACTTGGCTAGGTCGAGAAGTGGATCCAGCCGCTTAAGTTGGTTGGCCCGTTTCTGCACCAAGGGGTCGAGCACAAAGTGCAGGTAAGTGTGGCGGATCTGTTCGGTCTTGAGCCAGCCCGGACCCGGGGACGCCACCAGCGAATAGTCCACGCCGTAATTCCGAGCATTGACCTGGCTGGAGGCACCCATGGGCTCGACATAGACCACAAGTTTTCGACCCAGGTAGCCACTGATGGGCATCTTCAAGTAAGTATCCGTGGTGAGAATAAGCCGGGTGACCGGGACCTGAAGCTGCGCGATCATGCTTTCATACTCGGCCTGATGCCGACGCCACAGATCATGCAAGCCGACCGCGTCGTAAAACCTCTTCAGCAACGGAAGGAACCCGACGAGGTTGCCCGCGTCCGGCGGCAGGTCTGCCTCCTTGGTAGCCAAAGCAAATTCGGGCGCGCTGGTCACGTGCAGCGCGAGCGAGATGTACTGGGCCAGGTCGCGACTCGGGTCCGCTTGCTGCTTCTCTTTGTAGTACCGACAAAGCTGCTCCCTACTTAGTTCAGCGGCGGACGATGCGCGTAAACGTTCCGTGATCTGCGACCGCACTTGCGTACGCACCGCACTCGACGAGGTTAAGTCCTGGTCATAGCCGCACATGTTAATGGCGGCCAGCGCGGAGAAAAGCACTTCACTGGTATCGAGCGTGATCTTGGAGGAATCCTGTTGCTGGGCCCAGGCCGGCGCCGAGGAAAATAAAAGACCCAGCACCAGGGGCATCGCGCGAAGGCGGTCCTTAAAGCGGGCGCGAGACTGAAATGAAGCCAAACTGCCTCCTGATGTCATTCAAAGTTTCACGGCGAAGCCGCTCCACGTTGAGTTGAGGGAAGATTCAAGTTTACGGGACAAGGAAAACAGCGGTCAAACGCGGCTAAAGAAACGGGCCCGAGTTGAGGCCGAGCCCGTTGGTCCAATCTGGCTATCCCTTTACATCCACATTGGCGAAAGTTAGCACCACTTTGCCAGGGGCGCGCTGGCCAAAGGACATGGCTGGTTCAAACACGGTGAAGATCAGCGAACGATCGAGCTGTTTGCGGATCTCCGTGCTGTCTTGTCCGGCGATGATGCGATAGTCCTGCAAGCGGCCGTTGGAATCAACCAATGCTTCGATCACCACCGGAGTATCGGATTGCACCACCATGTAATCGGCGAAGGGAGCCGACGTTAGCTTGGGTGGGGTATACAACGACGTAGGCACGTCCGTGCCCGCCCCGGCGACCGCGCGGGGGAGGGTCATGAATCCGCCGATCAGCAGACCAAACATGACCAGAGCAGTGACCAGTCCGCCGGTAGCTGGCAGCATGAAGGCGTTGATCGACTCTTCGAAACGGCCCATGGCGCGCTGCAGCCGCCGCTCCCAAGTCATTGACATCTCTTGCGACAACGCCACCCGTAACTGCAATGCCAAGTCGGGCGGAGCGGGTTTACGGCCTAATCCGATCATCAATTCCTGAGTGCGGCTCAGCGCCGCGTACTCCGCCATACAGACAACACATGTCTGCATGTGGGCGGACACCTGCTGACGTTCCGCGCCATTCAGCGCGCCGTCAAGATACGGGGAGAGAAGGGACTTCATCTCATGACAACTCATCGCCTTGTCTCAACCTCCACTTCGGTACATCTTCGTGCCGGTTTCGCCGTTCGCTCTTCGCTGGCTGCGACGGCCTTCAGGCCCAATTCAGGGCCCACTTTCTGCGCGTATGGGATCAAGCGCTTGCGTAAAGCTTCCCGTCCGCGAATGAGGCGCGACTTCACCGTGCCGAGAGATACCTGCAGGACCTCAGCGATCTCTTCATACGAAAGTCCCTCAATGTCACGCAGAATGAGCGTAGTACGGTACGGCTCCTGTACCTGTTTCAATTCGGTCTCGACCGCGGCGCGAACTTCTTCATGCGCTACCTGGTCGAAGGGAGAATCGTGGGCATCTACCAGCGTGTCCTGTACGCGCAACCCTGCTTCGGCCTGGGGGTCGGTCGGCGATTCAATGCTGTGTTCCCGCCGTTTGTGGCGGAACCACCAACGCCGTTGGTTGGAGGCTTCATGGATCGCGATACGGTAGATCCAGGTCTTGAGGCTCGCCTGTCCGTTGAAACGCTTGATCCCGCGGAAGACCTTGATAAAGACTTCCTGGGTGGTGTCCGCGGCATCGGTCGGGTCATTCACGATCCGGTAGACGAGGCTATACACAGGCTGGTGATAGTGCGCGATCAGCCAGGCATAAGCATCTTCCGAACCTGCGCGCAATTCCGCAAGAATGGATGCTTCTTCCGCCCGTACTGATAATGCGCCTGCTAGGTCGCCCACCGTGGTAACTCCCGCCACTGCTTTTTGCATGGCGTACCTCATAGTGTACAAGAACTGCGCAAGCCTCGACCTCACCGTAGCAGCGGTTTAACGGGGGAAACAGCCACCACTTCCATACTTAGACCCCAAAGATGGAGGATTTGTTCCGGGGCGTTACCGCTTCTTTTTAGACGGCTTAGGCGCAGGCTCGTTATCCACGATGATCTTTTTGGGACGAGTGCCGGAGGTGGCTGGGGTAGCCGTACGTCCGCGGGCCAGTTCGGTGTCTTTGGCGGCGGTGAGGGCTTCCATGTAGTCGCCGAAGGACCGGCGGTAGGCGTCGATCGTCTGGACGTGCTGGCTAAGGGCCTCGAATTCCTGCTTGCTGCCAAAAGCGCCGGCGGATTCCGCAAGGCCTTCGAAGACGTCATAAAGGGCGTTAAGGTTGCGATACAACTTGAAGTTGGCGGAGAGATTCTGCGGTGCGGTACGCACGCCCGAGATAAGAGTGGGTAAAGCGGTAGTCAGATTGCGGGAGATGGAATCAGCATTCGCCTGGGCTTGGTCCTTGATAGGGCCATCAGCTTTCCACTTGTCCACGCGCAGGCGGGCCAGGTCGAGGGCCGCGGCTTGCGCAGATTGCTCAATCCTCTGGAGGGTGGCTTGGACATCAGCATGGGTGCTGTTAGCTGGAGTGGGAGTTTGCGCGCCGGCAGCTCCTACTAGTATCACCAGCAATAACACAGTCGGGTTCGTCTTCATGGAATCTTTCCTATGACTTAAATGGGCCGGAATGCATTAAGTGAGATGAGGAAAACCCGAATATGGTTATTTGGGCAGGGGGTAGCGCTGGTCGAAAAAGGCGGGTCCAGCTAGGGACGAAAATGGACCTGGACGGGATCGACCCGACCAGTAGTACGGTATTACAAAATCCGACGCTCGTAAGGCCAAAGCGATAAGCCGCGTCACTGCCCCGTATTCGCCAATACGCCCACCTGACGCATAATACTTGCCGAGTCGTAGTAGTCACGGTTGCTAACAAATTTTCCACCGCGCAGCTCGTATACGCTTGCGCCGCGCACTGAAAACCTCTTTCCCGTCTTGTAGAGTCCCACGTCAGTTCCACTAAATACCCACTCGACCGAGCCATGGTCGCCCATGGAGGTATGGCGGACGAGTTCCAGCTTGAAATCGGGAACGCTCGCGAAGAAGCCTGCCGCCATCTTTCGCATCTCGGCGTGGCCGCGCGCAGTCAGCCCGAACGCTACATCTTCGTAGATCACGTCGTCGGCGTATAACGAAGCGACTTTTTCCGCATCGTGGGCGTTCCACGCTGCGAAGTTTCTCTGAACTAAGTCGGCGCCCTTGTCCCGGCCGCTGGTCGCGCCAACGCCGCAGATGCTGACGAGCACGGCAATCACGATTGCGTTTCTACGTCTCATACTCACCTCGTAGGAGTGCATTTTACAGGCGTACCACGCGCTTGGCTGGTCGAGGCCCGGACGCCATGACCTTTGGAAGGAATAATCGGGGAGAGGATTTAGCCCCTCCGTCCCGATATAACAGAGAAGTAAGGGAATCAACAGGTTACAAAATCAGGCAAGTGGTGCCGACCGAATCCTGCAGTTGTAGAAAGTAATTGGTGGACCTGGTCGGGATCGAACCGACGACCTCTTCCATGCCATGGAAGCGCGCTCCCAGCTGCGCCACAGGCCCACTATTAAAGGAAGGAACAACCTTTGTATTTTCTCTTGAACCAGTGGGTTAGTCAAACCGACGAGCGCGGGATTGGTCGGCCGGATGGTATCCTTGCCTGCTTTCCGGAGGCACCATGCGTCGCTATTTAATGACTTTGATACTGTTCGCGGGAGTCGCTTCGGCCCAACCAACTCCCCCCGACTCCGCCAAATGGAATGCGGAGACGGTCGACATCCTGCGCGGGCTCATCAAGCTGGATACCAGCAATCCGCCGGGAAATGAGATCATCGCCGCCAAATACATTGCGAACATTTTGCAGAAGGACGGCATTGCTTCCGAAATATTTGAAGCGGCGCCCGGGCGAGCAACGATTGTGGCGCGTCTCAAAGGTAATGGGAAGAAGCGTCCGCTGCTGCTGATGGGTCACATTGATGTTGTGGGCGTCGAGCGTAATCGGTGGACCGTAGATCCCTTTGCCGCAGTCGTGAAAGATGGCGTGCTTTATGGGCGCGGGTCGGTTGACGACAAGGCCATGGTCGCGGCGAACCTGGTTGTCTTCCTGCAATTAAAGCGGCAGGGCGTGAAGCTGGACCGCGATGTGATCTACATGGCCGAGGCAGGCGAAGAAGGAACCAGCCAGTTCGGCATCGACTTCATGGTGGAGAAGCACTGGGACAAGATAGACGCGGAGTTTGCCTTGAATGAAGGGGGCTCCTCCATCATGCGGAAAGATGGCAAGCTGCCGTATGTCGGCGTGCAGACCACCGAGAAAGTTCCGCGCGGGCTGAACCTCATCGCGCGCGGTAGCAGCGGCCACGGTTCCATGCCACGGCTGGATAATCCCGTGATCCACCTTGCGGCGGCGGTCGCGAAGATCGGGGCGTGGCAGGCGCCCATGCGTTTGAATGAAACGACTAAAGCTTTTTTTGAGCGGCTGGCGACTATCAGCGCGCCCGAGGAAGCGGCGATGTATCGCAACCTGGCTGATCCGGCGGTGCAGGAGAAACTGCGGGCGACCAACATCCAATTCAATTCCATGTTGCGCACCTCGGTGGTGCCGACCATCATTCAAGGCGGCTTCCGAGAGAACGTGATTCCCGCAGACGCAAAGGCAACATTGGATGTTCGCGCGTTGCCGGATGAGGACATCGACAAGCTGATCGAGACGCTGAAGGGATTGATCAACGACCCGTCTGTGACCATTGAGCGACGGACTGAGGGGCAGAAACGTCCGGCGGCAACGCCTTCGGCCATCGATACCGAAATGTTCCGTGCATTGGAGCGCGCACAGAAGAAGGTCTATCCCGATGCGATCACCGTACCCTTCATGCAGACCGGCGCGACCGACGCGGCGCAGTTGCGCGCGAAAGGGATGAACGCTTACGGGATCGGAGTGGCCATTTCACAGGACGAGCTCGGACGCGTCCACGGCAATGACGAGCAGGTCACCATCGCGAACCTGGGAAAGTTCGTGGAATATCTCCATGCCGCGGTGATCGACATTGCTGGGGCGAAATAGATTATTTAGACGGTGAGGCTGAGTTGTAGCCATAGGGGCAGTGGCGGCAACCGCTCTTACAGCAGTAGCCGCGCTCGCGCAGATACTTTTCGGTGAAGACCATGTACGGGCCTTCCCA
>DATLCI010000039.1:0-3750 GCA_035526435.1 Terriglobales bacterium | reverse complement strand
CCGGCAGCTTGCAGACGCTGCGCGATGGCCCACGCGATACTGCGTTTGTTGGCGACCCCAAACACCACGGCATTACGGCCTTGCAGACTCAGCATGCGCTAGCTTCTCCGGACCCGCGAGGGAATGAAGCAGTAAGGATAGCAGGCGGTTCCAAAACTGTCTTTCGGCGGTACGGGTCCGCCCATTCTGAAACGATTTTCCCGTTCTGACTTTCCCGAATTGACCTTTCCACCGTCTATCCCGCGCAAGCTGAACATTCAAAAGGATGCACCGATATGGAACGCTACCTGCTTTAGGAATAGATAGATGTCTCCCGGATCCAACTCGGTCCCCATTGAACTATCGCAGCTTCGGGTGCGCTTGCGGCTATTGAAAAGCATGGCTAGTTGCATCAACTCCGGCCTGGAGCCGACCCGGCTCGGCGAGCGAATGCTGCTGGAAGTGCACAAGCATATGCCCGGCTTCTGCATCTCCTACTGCGCGCTGGATAGCCAGGGGTTGATATGTGAGGTCGCGTCAGTAGCTCCTCTTCATATGCCGGGGCGCGATGGCCGACGCTTCAATGTGAAGCAGTCCGAGGCCTTGGCCATGGTGTTGCGGACCGGGGAGAAGCTCATCGTCACTGATGTTGATGACGACCCCCGCATGGGTTCCTTTCGTGAGGTATCTAAAGAAGTGCAAGCCCGGGCCCTCCTGTATGTTTCGATCCGCCATCCTCTAGGCGCCCCCGCCTTTATTGGACTGGCCAGCGCAACTCCGCACCAGTGGAGCGCGCATGAGGTCGACATGCTGGAGGACATGGCGGAATACCTGGCCATCGCCATTCGCGAGAACCATTTACAGGCTGAGCGCGAGCAGATGCAGCAACAGCTTGTAGAGTCCCAGAAGATGGAGGCCGTGGGACGCCTGGTGGGCGGCGTAGCCCATGACTTCAACAACCTGCTCACCGGCATGATGATCTACAGCGGGCTCTTGGCCACTGCCCTCGGCCCCGAGAATCCGCTCCAACGTCATGTGCGCGAGATCCAGACCGCGGGGGAGCGCGGGGCGTCCTTGGTGGGACAGTTACTTTCACTGAGCCGACATCACGTCTTAGAGTTGCGGCTGCTCTCCTTGAACGATGTTCTCACCCAGATGCGAGAGATGTTGCAGCGAGTCCTCGGGGAGGAGGTTCTGCTGGAGTGTCATTTCGCCGGCGACCTCGCCCACAGCCGTATCGATGAGAACCAGGTGAGTCAAGCGCTCTTGAATCTGGCTATCAACGCAAAAGACGCCATGAAGCAGGGTGGGAACCTTTTGCTGAGTACCTCCAATATCAGGGCGGGCGAAAAACTGGCCAAGCAGGTCGCAGGGATGCTCCCCGGCGATTATGTGGTGTTGACGGTGACGGACACCGGCAGCGGCATGTCTTCTGAGACCCGCGCTCACTGCTTTGAGCCTTTCTTTACCACCAAGGCCACGGGAGAGGGCACTGGCCTTGGCCTGGCCGCTGTCTACGGCATGATGCGACAGCACGGCGGGAGCATTGCCGTAGAAAGCTCGCCGGGGCGAGGTACGACCTTCCGGCTGTACTTTCCCGTAGCGGATGGCGATCATCGCCCCGACAGCGCGCTCCTCCGGCCCGGACACGAACGAACTACCATCCTGCTGGTGGAAGATGAAGATCTGCTCCGGCTGCCCCTGGCGGAAAAACTACAGGCCGAGGGCTACCACGTGATCAGCGCGCACGCGCCGGATAGCGCGCTTGAGGCCGCGCGCCGCTTCTCCGGCCGCATCCATCTCCTGATCACGGACCTGGTGATGCCGGGCATGCCGGGCAACGTGCTGGCGGAGCGCTTGGCCTCGCACCGCCCGGAGATGCTCGTCCTCTACATGTCGGGATACACCAATGATCCGCGGGCGCGGCGTCTGCTCGAGACTGGCGCCCACTTTTTACGCAAGCCTTTCACGGCGGAGCTGTTCGCCAGAAAAATCAAACAGTTGATCGAAGTCGAGGGGCTGGCATTACCGGAGCACCAAGCCGGGCAACAAAAATCCATATCCAATCTGGGAAAAGGGACATAGAATGAGCGTCGGAACATTTTCTTGGCCGTTGATCGGCAGCAACGTAAGTGCTGACCAGTTGCAGTTGTTGATCGTGGATGATGAGCGCGCCATCCGGGAAGGTTGCCGGGAGATGGCGGAAGCGCTCGGCTTCCATGCCTTGGTAGCAGAGAACGCTACCGCGGCTTACAAGCAACTCGATGCTCACGGCGTCGATATTGTTCTGCTAGACATGAAACTTCCGGGAGCAGGGGGTCTGGAAGTTTTGCGCGAGGTAAAACGGCGCCGGCCGGAAGCGGTGGTGATCATCATCACCGGTTTCGCGACGGTGCAGTCGGCCGTGCATGCCATGAAACAGGGCGCGTACGACTATGTGACGAAGCCGTTCGATCTTGAAGAACTCCGGTTATCTCTGGAGCGCGCCACGGGGCATATCAAGGCGGCGTCGGAGAACCGTATGCTTCGTGAGAAGGTCAAGAACCACCCTGGTTTCAACAGCATCATTGGACGCTCTCCGGAGATGGAGAAGCTGTTCCGCATCATCGGCAAAGTCGCGCACAGCATTCATCCGGTACTCATCCTGGGCGAGAGCGGGACCGGCAAAGAGATGGTGGCGCGCGCGATCCATTTCTCCGGCCCGCATAGCGACAAGCCTTTCATCCCCGTGGACTGCGGTTCACTCGTGCCTACGCTGATCGAGAGTGAACTCTTCGGCTACGTGAAAGGCGCCTTTACCGGCGCGGTTCGCGCCAAGGAAGGTTTGCTTACCATCGCCGAGGGCGGCACCATCTTCCTCGACGAGATCGGTGAACTCCCCGTCGACCTTCAAGCCAAACTGCTGCGAGCCTTGCAGGAAAAAGAGATCCGCCCCGTAGGCAGCACTAAGCGCGTGCCTATCAATGTGCGCATCTTGGCCGCGACGAACCGCGATCTGGAAGTCGCCGTCGCCAATGGTACCTTCCGCAAGGACCTGTACTTCCGGCTGAATGTGGTCAATCTGCGGATCCCTCCGCTGCGGGAGCGTCGTTCGGACGTGCCGCTGCTGGTGGCCCACTTCCTCGAGCGCCAGAAGCGCGCTACGGGCATGGAACGCAACATTAGCGATGACGCCCTAAAGCTCATGATGAATTACGACTGGCCGGGGAACGTACGCGAACTCGAGAACAGCCTGGAACGTGCAGCGGCGCTGAGTTCGGGACCGGTGGTCCATATCTCCGACTTGCCTACGCAAGTCCAGAACATCGACCGCCCGGTGTTGCGGGCGGCGCCGCCCGGAAGTTATGGAGTGGTGCCGATCGCCGAGCTCGAGCGCAATGCCATTTTCACCACGCTCAACCAGGTGAAAGGCGACAAGATGCTGGCCGCGAAGTTGCTGGGGATTGGCAAGACCACGCTCTACCGCAAGCTGAAGGAATACGGCGCGGAACAGTAATCACTCAAGACTACGGAGGTGAAATCATGATCGTGATGGTCAGTGCGGCCGCGAATGCGCGGGAATGTGCCTTGGCATTGGAAAAACAGACGGGCGAGCGCTCTGTCTTCAGCAGGACCTTGCGGGAGTGCGCCGAGCAGTTACAGTCCCAAGAATTCACCGCGGTCGTCCTTGATCAGGCCCTGGTCGATCGCAGCGCGGGCAGCATGGACATGATGTGGAAGCGAGCGGGTGGAGCGATCGTGGTGACGGTGAGCTTCGGTATCTCCGGCGCG
>DATLCI010000036.1:0-33173 GCA_035526435.1 Terriglobales bacterium | reverse complement strand
CTGACCGACGATCTCTGCCGCAGCTTTCCGCGCATCGTCAAAGCGGTCCGCGGGAAACGAGATAGCGCCTACCCGAGCGTGTCCGCCGCCACCGTAGCGCTCGCATATCGCGGCGAGGTTGACCATGTCCTCATCCGGCGTATGGGTCCAAGGATTGGAGCCGACCGAGACCTTCGTCCGGAAGCTGGCCTTGCTCAATCCGATACTGTAAGTGCTCTCCGGATACAAATAGTAGGGGATGAACTTGTTGTAGCCCTCGAGTTCCTGGTCAGTCACATCGAAATACACCGTGCCGTCTTTGCATTCCGCGCGGTCGCGAATGATGTCAATGGATTTGCGATGGCGTTCCAGCAGTGGTGGCAGTCCATCGGCGATGAAGGGCTGCCGGATAATCTCGGAGAGCGAGTGCGTCGCCAGCAACGGGATGAACGTCGCCGGAAATTTGGGGTCTTGGTTGGCTTCCACCACCATAGTCAACTTCATGGCGGGTTCCGCCATTTCCACCGCAGTTTTTGCGTCTTTGTATTGGGCACCATCAATGATGTCCGCCCAGCGCACTAATTCCGCGACGGGTTTTGGATCAAAGCCAAAAACCCGCTCCGTAGTATCAGCCAGGAACTTGCTGCAGGACTTGTACTCGGGATCAAAGAATTTCTTCCCGCTGCGGTCCTGCTTGAAGTGCTCGGCGTCAGCAGGACTAAGGAAGGCGCTGAGATGATGATCAAACCACCATTGGATCCTGGGTGAAGCGGAGTATTTGAAATCGACGATGGCATTCTCATCGCCGGTGAAGTCAGCCTCATTGAACAGAGCGCCCGCACGATGGACCAGCCCGGAAAAAATAAACTCCGCTTCGTTGCTTATGCGCTCCTTGTAGAAGCGCGAGAACAATGCCGCTGAGGCGGCGCCGTCGAAACATTTGTCGTGATAGAAAACCTTGACCTTCACCCAGGCTCCTCCGCGTATACCGCACCGTGCAAGCCGATAAGGATTGTCGCAGCTACGGGGTGGTGTCAACCCCTAACCGCAAAACAAAAGCGGGAGCCGAAGCCCCCGCCGATGAAATAGTCGAGATCAGGCTTGCTGTTCGGCCAGATCGCCGATGAAAGGCAGTTTGAATTTCTGCCCCTGGTAAGCCTTGACCACCAATAAGACCCACAGGATGACCGTTGCAAGACTGAGCAGCACGGAAATGATCCATCCGAGGAAGGGTATCAATCCCAGCACGATGTGGATGACGATCAGCGCCCCGGCGAGAAACAGACACTGAAACGAATGAAAGCGCACGAACTTATTCCGGTTATACGGCTCCAATACCAGGAACACGATGGCGGGAATAATAGTGAAGTAAGCCAGCATTCCGGCCACATTATCCTGCAGGCCGCTGCCTGCGGGTACGGATGCTGAAGCTGCGCCGGCTGCCGCCTTACCACATCCAGGACAAACGGTAGTGCCGTCGGCCATTTGCGCGCCACATGATGAACAGAACTGAGGCATTTCTGGGAATCCCCCTGACATTGATGAAAGTAGCAACGGACGTGCTGAATCGTGATGCGCGGAAGGTTATCAAGGAACCGGACTGAAATCAAAGAAAAAGCGGGTCCGGACTAGACCACGCGACGGGAGCCTTTTTTACGACATTCCTCACAATTCCCGTAGATCTGGAAAGTGTGGCGGGTAGTGTCATAGTGAAACCGGCGGCCGATCTCCTGCTCCAGCTTGTCCACTTCCGGCGAAAAGAATTCCACCGAACTGCCGCAGTTCGTGCAGACCATATGGTGATGGCTCCGCCGGTTATGCTGGTGCTCATAACGGGCAATGCCATCATGAAAAGCGACCTCGCTGGCCAGCCCGCATTCCGCGAACAGCTTCAAGGTCCGGTAAACGGTGGTAAAGCCGATCTTGGGATCACGTTTTTTCACCAGGCGGTGGAGTTCATCCGTAGACAGATGCTCTCGGGTCTCAACGAAGGTGCGCAGGATGGTGTCGCGCTGTTCAGTGTGCTTCAGCCCAACCTTTTTGAGGTGGGCATGGAACCGCTCCTCCGCCTCGCGAAGGGATTCGCGGGAGATCGAAGTGTGATCGTCAATGCGTTTCTGCAACATGGGCGTAGCTAGGATACCACTGGCGTCTACATCACTTCGGGAGAAGCGATCCCCATCACTGCCAGTGCCGCGAGTAACTCCCGCCGGACCACCGCTGCGGTGACCATCAGGAAGCGCTTACGGTCTTCGTCGGTCTCGTGCAGAATATGGTGCCGATGGTAAAAATTATTGAATGACTGTGCCAACTGGAAAGCGTATTTCGCCAGGTACGCGGGCTCAGCATTGGCGATGCACTGCTCCACGGTAAGGCTGAGTTTTGCAGCGGTAAGCCACAATTCCCAGAGGTCATTGTTCTCTTCCCCGGCCAGAAAGCGGTTCAGGTCCACCTCATCCGCCAGCACCGCCTCAGGCGTGGTGTTCCCCTTGCGAAAGATATTGGAAGCGCGGACCACCGCGTACTGGCAGTAGGGACCGGTCTCGCCTTCAAAGCTGAGCGCATCCTTGAAATCAAAGGCAATGACGGAATTCTTGGTGAACTTGAGCATGAAATAGCGGAGGGCGCCCAGCGCAATCTGTTCCGCGATGAGGCTGCGTTCCTCCTGAGCGCGCTGCGCGTGACGCGCGTTGACCTCGGTAAGGGCGGCTTCGATCAGCGCGTCGAGCAGATCATCAGCCTTCACGCCAAAGCCCTTGCGTCCGGAGACCTCGATGTATGCGCGTTCGCGGTCCTCTTCCAGGATGTCATAGCCAAGTTCCAGTGCACAGCGTGGAGTGAGCGCCACCATTTCATACGAAAAATGCGTGTAATGCTCCGCCTGCGATTGATATCCCAACGCCCGCAGGGCTTCGACCACATTGTTCTGCGGGTCGGATTGCCGCGAGTCGATCACGTTGTAGATGGAAGAGACGCCCCCGAAGTGAGGATGCTCGGCCTCGCCCTGGTCGGCGGAGATCCAGACATCTTGGCCATCGGGATAGCGAAAGAACCGGTTGTAGCCAAAATCACGGCCCAGCAAGCCAAACTTCCATAGGTGGTAGGCGATGTCCTTGCCCACGTAAGTGACCGTGCCGTTAGAACGAACAATCACTTTGGCGTCTTCGTCGGGACCAGTGGCCGCCTCCTCGCGGGACGACCCGGCGCGCTTCATGACCCAGCAACCCTTATTTTTTCCCTCGGTTTCAAGGTAAAGGACGCCTTTTGCTTTCAATTGCGCGAACGCCAAGTCCCAAAAATGAAGTGAAAGGATCTCGCTCTCGCGCGGCAGAAAGTCGTAGCGTATGTCGAGCCGCGCCATGGTCTCAAGATGGCGCCGCAAGACCGCGGTGGATACCACCTCCGCGATCTCCGCGACTTCGTTGCTCCCGGCCTCAATCTCATGCAGCGTCTTCAGACGGATGGCTTTGTTCGGAGGCGCGTCTTCATACCAGGCGGAGACGCGGGCATAGAGGTCCCAGCAGTAGTAATCGAAGGGCTGGTCCTTTCGCAGACTAGGATTCGAGATGATCTCCTCTACGTCATGCTTGGACTTGTTTTCGAGATGGACGAAGCCGACGACCACATCAGCGACTTGTACGCCGGTATTGTCGATGTAGTTCTGGACATCCACTTGGCGACCGGCATTCCGTAGGAGGCGCACAAACGTGTCGCCCATGATGGCGTTGCGCAGATGGCCAATGTGGGCTGCCTTGTTGGGATTGATGCTGGTGTGCTCCACCATCACTTTGTCAGGCTGGGTGGCGGACGCAGGCTTCCCTTTTATCAAGGCCCCGGCCATGGCGGCGCGATTCACGCGGGCATTGATGTATCCGGCGCCGGCTACTTCAAACTTCTCGAATCCCGGAACGCTGCCCATAGCAGCGATGATCTCTTCTGCGATCTTGCGTGGCGGCTTGCGCAATCGTTTAGCCAGTTCGAAGCAAAAGGTGAGCGCGTACTCGCCGAATTCGACCTTCGGAGGCTGGTCCACACCGATGTTCGGCAGGTCAACGTCGTAATTGCGACGCAGAAGGTCACGCACATGGTCCACTAATTGAGTCTGGAGTTTGCGATACACGGTCGTCCTAAAGACGCAGAGTTAATCCCAAAAAAGGCGTGACGAAGCAGCCTGAGTAGCGCTGTAAGTTGCTGATAAAGAGGAAATTATAGCAGAGCGGCGCGCTTATTCTGGTTTGACGGAGTGGGTGCGCTTACTTAAGATGAATGGTTGGCATCCACTCTGAATGGCGCGCTGCGGACCCTTTGATGAAGTTCTACATCACCACTCCCATCTACTACGTGAATTCTCGGGCGCATGTGGGCCATGCCTACACCACCATCGCTTGTGACGCGGTGGCGCGCCGCCAGCGCATGCTCGGGGTGGACACGTACTTCCTCACCGGCACGGACGAACACGGGCAAAAGATCGAACGCTCCGCCGCGCTGGCCGGCAAGAGTGAGAAACAGTTTGCCGACGAAGTCTCCGCAGATTTCCGGCGGCTGTGGGACAAGATGGGCATTACCTACGACCGCTACATCCGTACAACGGATGAGGATCACAAACGCGGCGTGGCGGAAATATTCAAGCGCATTCGCGATAACGGTTTCATCTACAAGGCCACCTACACCGGTCAATATTGCGTGTCGGATGAACTCTATGTGGACGCGCCGCCGGGGGCACCGTGTCCGGATTGCGGCAAGCCGACCGAGACGGTCAGTGAAGAGAATTATTTCTTCAAGCTTTCCGCCTTCGAAGACAAACTGCTGAAACTGTATGCGCAGCCCGACTTCATCCGTCCGGAATCGCGCCGAAATGAGGTGGCGTCCTTCGTCCGTGGCGGTCTGCGTGACCTCTCCATCAGCCGCTCTACCTTGAAGTGGGGCATCCCGGTTCCCGACGATCCCGCGCACGTGATCTACGTGTGGCTGGATGCGCTGTCGAATTATTGCACCGCTATCGGCTTCGGAAGTACCGAGAAGAAAGACCAGGAGCGCTTCGCCAAATACTGGCCCGCGGACGTTCATATGATCGGCAAGGAGATCGTCCGCTTCCATTGTGTGTATTGGCCCGCATTTTTGCTGGCGGCCGGGCTTCCGACGCCGAAATCCATCGTGACCCATGGCTGGCTGCTGTTCGAAGAAAGCAAGATGTCAAAGTCGCGCGGAAACATTGTGCGCCCGGAATCAGTGATCGACGTGTTGGGCAACGATGCGTTGCGCTACTTCCTGTTGCGCGAAGTTGCGTTTGGTCAGGACGGATCGTTCTCGTTCGACGCCTTGGTGCAGCGCTTCGATTCGGACTTGGCCAACGGGCTCGGCAACCTCTCCAGCCGCACGCTGACCATGATCCATAAGTATTTTCAGGGACAGGTTCCCTACCCTTCGCCGAAAGCTGCGCACTCGCCGGCAGAAGATGCGATCGCGAAGCTCGCCGCTGAAGTGGTTCGAAACACGAATCAGCAATTTGCTGATTATCAATTTGCCCGGGGGCTGGAAACTATCTGGACTTTGGTGGCCGCAGTAAATAAGTATTTGGTGGAATCGGAACCATGGGCCGTTGCGGAGAAAGCCGATGAAGACAGCCGGTCACGATTGGCAACGATCCTTTATACCGCGGCGGAAGCTCTGCGCATCACCACCGCATTGGCGCATCCCGTCATCCCGGAATCTACCCTTAAGATTTGGGAGCAACTGGGACTCGCCGATCTGAATAACGTGAATCCTCAGACGATCCAGTGGGGTGGACTTCCTTTTGGGACCAAGTTAGATAAAGTAGAAGCGGTCTTTCCGCGAACCGATAAAAGCACGATTGAAAGGATGCAGGCATTGGAAAACGAAAAGAACCAGTCTGGCGCAACTCCACTGAGCGCGGAGCAGGTCCCCGTCCCGGCGGGCCTCGGGGCGCAAGCAGGACAGCCTGCCACACAAGCCGCTGTACCAGCATCCACGCCGGTTCCGGCGCCGCCAGTGACGAATGATGGCAAGATCACGATTGATGAGTTCACCAAGATCGAGCTTCGAGTAGGGCTGGTAAAGTCGGCGGAGAAGGTAAAAGGCGCCGACCGCTTGCTGAAACTTGAAGTGGATATCGGCACCGAGGTCCGCCAGATCGTCGCGGGAATAGCTCTGGCTTACGAACCGGAGAAACTGATTGGCCGCAAAGTAGTCATCGTGGCCAATCTGGCCCCGCGCAAGCTTCGCGGGCTGGAATCAAACGGAATGATCGTGGCGGCATCCGTCGGAGAACAGGGGATGCCGGTGCTGGCCGGGTTCCTGGAAGACGTTCCGGTGGGAGCGCGGCTTAAGTAGCCGCTTACATGTACGTTGACTCCCATGCGCATCTGGAAATGGAGCAATTCGATGCTGACCGTAGCGTCGTGCTCGAGCGTGCGCAACAAGCTGGCCTGACGCATATCCTGGCTATTGGCAGCGGTACCGGTCCTGGTTCCCTCGATTGCGCGATAAAGATCGCGGAGGTGCATCCGTGGATCTATGCGACGGTAGGGATCCATCCCCATGAAGCCAAACTCGCCACCGAAGAAGATTTTCGCGAAATGGCCGAGCTCGCGGCGAATCCCAGGGTCATCGCATGGGGCGAGATCGGACTCGACTATCACTATGACCATTCGCCGCGCGATACCCAACGCGCGGTGTTCATCCGGCAGATGGAACAGGCGGTTTCGGCGAAATTGCCGATCGTCATCCATTGCCGCCCTACGGACAACACCGAAAACGCCTGGGACGAGACTTTAGAGCTGCTGGGCAAGCATTGGTCCCCACACGGATTGGGTGGCATCCTTCACTGCTTCACGGGCAGCCTGCGGCACGCTACGGCCGCGGTGGAGATGGGCTTCCTGACATCGTTTTCCGGAAACGTGACCTTCCCTAAGGCCGTCAACATTCGCCAGGCGGCGCAACAACTCCCACTCGACAGCATTCTGATCGAGACGGATTCGCCTTTTCTGGCTCCGGTCCCGAACCGGGGAAAGCGCAACGAACCGGCGTTCGTGGTGAAGGTGGCGGAGAAGATCGCTGAGGTGCGGGGGATACCGGTTGCCGAGGTCGCGCAAGCCACCGCCAAAAACTTCTTCCGGCTGTTCCCCCTTACGAAACCTGCATCCGGCCAGTATGATTAAGAATTGGCACTTAAAGGGAAACCGGCATGGCGTCTGACAATTCGTTCGATATTGTGAGCAAAGTGGACCTGCAAGAGCTCTCCAATGCTATTCAGCAAGCATTGAAGGAGATCCATACCCGGTACGACCTCAAAGATTCGAAATCGAACATCGTCACGGAGGAAAAAGACACCAAGATCGTGCTTAGTTCGGCTGACGACTTCAAACTAAAAGCGGTCAACGACATCCTGCAAGGCAAGCTGGTAAAACGCGGCATCTCACTCAAGGCGTTGGACTATGGTCCGGTTGAGCCGGCGGCGAGCGCTACCGTGCGGCAACGGATCACGCTGCAACAAGGCATCGCCGGCGAAAAGGCGAAGGAGATCGTGCGCGTGATCAAGGACTCGAAATTGAAAGTCCAGGCCGCGATCCAGGGTGACACGGTGCGCGTAACCGGCAAGGACCGCGATACGCTGCAGCAGGTGATGGCGCTGGTTCGCGGCAAAGATTTTGGCATTGACGTCTCCTTCACAAACTTCCGGACCAATTGATGAGTCTTAGCCCCACATTCACGGCGAAAGAGATCTTCGAGCTATTGCGCGACGATCTTGCGGCCATTGAGACGCAGTTCGAGCGCGGCACCGTCTCCAATGTCGCCGCGATCACGGACATCGGCGCGTACCTGCGCGCGGGCGGCGGCAAGCGCCTGCGCCCTGCCCTGCTGTTGCTCTCCGCCAAGTTGATGGGATACACGGGTGAAGGTGCGGTTCGTCTGGGAGCGGTGGTCGAGATCGTTCACACCGCTACGCTGGTGCATGACGACATCATTGATGAAGCGCAGATACGCCGGGGCCGCCCTTCCGCAAATATAAATTGGGGAAATGCCCGCTGCGTGCTGGCCGGTGATTGGCTCTACATGCAGGCCTTCAAGATTGCGCTCGAAGAGCGCAAGCTCAAAGTCCTGGACGTGCTCATCGAACTTACCCAGCAAATGGTCGAGGGTGAACTTCTGCAGATGGAGAAGCTGGGGCAATCCATTACTCAGCAGCAGCATTACGACCTCATCTTCCGCAAGACCGCTTGCCTGTTTGCCACGTCGATGCGACTCGGTGGAATACTAGGCGACGCCACCAAGACCCAGGAGCGCAAGCTGGAAGAATACGGCCGCAACCTCGGCATGGCCTTCCAGATCGTCGACGACGTGCTGGACCTCACGGCCTCAGAAGAAGTTCTAGGTAAGCCCGTGGCCTCCGATCTGCGCGAGGGCAAAGTCACTATGGCGGTCATACATGCGCTGGAGCGCAGCACCCCAGCCGAGCGCGAGGTCATTGAAACCGTGCTACGCGAGCGTGCGTTCAAGACCGTTCAACTGCCACAAGTCCTTGAGATTCTTCAGCGACACCGCTCGATCGAAGCTGCCAATGCCGCGGCCATGGAGTTCGCGCAGGCTGCCCGCGAGGCCATTTGCGCCTTCCCGGATTCAGAGATCAAGCGCGCCATGATGTGGGTCCCCGACTTCGTGGTCGAGCGGGAAAAGTAGCCTTTTTTCGGAAACTTCCTTAGCGAATCCCGCGTATCTTCTATCACAGGGTCATTTCCGGGGGTCGCCCCGATGGAGGCCATCATGTTCTGTGATTCTTGTGGCGCACAAGTTGCGGCCACGCAGAGATTTTGCGGTACCTGCGGGAAGCCGCTGGGTATGGTCGTGGCCGGGCGGGTATCCACCCGAGTAGCTGACCATCGGCAGATGCTCGGTATCTTGTGGGTCATCTACGCTTTCTTCCATGTCATCCTGGCGGGCATCCTTTTCGTTCTCTCGAATACCCTGTTCGTGCATCTGGCCGAGCGGGCTTCACGTAATCCAAACGGTCCGCCATTGACGTTTCTTACTCCGCTGATCATGTTTGTGAGCATCCTGGTACTCGCGAAGGGGCTGCTGGCGGCGGCGGGAGGCATCGGGCTTCTACAGAAGCAACATTGGGCGCGGTTGATCTGCCTGGTGAGCGCCTTTCTGGCGCTGTTCAGTATTCCTATCGGCACTGCTCTCGGTATCTACACCATCTGGGTATTGATGTCGCGCAATGCTGAAGAGGACTATTCCAAGTTAACGGCTGCTAATGCCTGATTTGTTATCCTGCTTGCCCATGGCGACCAAGGGCAAGCAGGAAGTCGAGATCAAATTTGCGGTTCGCGACAAAAAGGCCCTGACTCGCAGCTTGCACGCAGCCGGATTCCGCCAGAAGACCCGCCGCACTCCTGAGACCAACATTCTCTTCGACACGCCGGAGCGAGCTATCTCATCGCGCGGTGAAGTCCTGCGCATCCGTCTATATGGGAAAGTATGGACGCTGACCCATAAGTCCCAAGGGACGGCAGGTCCGCATAAGCTCCGCACCGAGACGGAAATGACGATATCTGACGGCGACGCTCTCGCATCCATTTTCGGCGCACTGGGACTGCAGCCCAGCTTTCGCTACGAGAAATTCCGGAGTGAGTGGACGGATGGCAAAGGCGATGTCGTGGTGGACGAAACCCCGATCGGGGACTACGGTGAGATCGAAGGCCCGCCGGGGTGGATCGATCGCACCGCGAAGCGGTTAGGCATCGCACCTTCCGCGTACATCACTGCCAGCTATGCGGGGCTTTTCTACGAATGGAAGCAAAGGACAAAGAATCCCGCTATGGAAATGACGTGGAAGAAGATTAAGAAATCGGCGAAGTAATAGCCACGTTCTAAGCCTCAGCCCCGTGGCACTTCTTATATTTCTTCCCCGAGCCGCACGGACAAGGTTCGTTGGGCCGCACCTTTTCAGAGGAACGCACGATCTGCTGCACTTGCGCCACGTCTCCGCCGCCTGCAAGCCGCGCCTCGTCCAGTTCCCTGCGCTTGCGCCGCTGGAACTGCTCTTCCATATCATCCACCGAGGTTGCGCGGGGACGCGGACGCGGCGTCTCAGCCGGCACTGGCTCTCCTGACGAAGCATCCACTACTTGCATCAGGTAGAGGTAGCGCACGGTCTCTTCCTGGGACCGTTCCATCATCTCTTCAAACATATCGAACGATTCCCGCTTGTACTCGACCAGCGGGTCCTTCTGACCATACCCGCGGAGGCTGATACCTTCCTTGAGGTGGTCCATATTGAGGAGATGGTCTTTCCACTGGGCATCCAGCACGCTCAGCATGATCATGCGCTCGTGGTAGCGCATCGCTTCCGCGCCGATCAGGGCTTCCTTAGCGTTGTAGCGCTCCTTCAGCTTCTCAAAGACGCTGTCCCCGATCTCTTGCCGGCTAAGCTCCTCCAGTTTGAGTCCTTCGGCTTGAATATCTACTCCGAACTTGGTCAACACTTGCGTGCGGAAGTTCGAGAGGTCCCATTCATCTGCGTGGGCGGTGGCCGGGACATATTGGTTCAGCAGTGCGGCCAGCATCACCGCCACGTAATCCTCCAGAATGAGGTCTTTCTGGTCGATGCCCTCGAGCAGTTGGTCGCGCAGTCCGTAAACCGCAAGACGCTGCTTGTTCATCACATCGTCATACTCGAGCAGATGTTTGCGGGCGGCGAAGTCTTGCGCCTCTACGGCCTTCTGCGCCGCCTCGATGCGCCGGCTGATCATGCCCGATTCGATTGGCACGCCCTCTTCCATGCCAAGCCGCTGGAGGAGCGTTGAGACCCACTCCTTGGCAAAGATGCGCATGAGGTCGTCTTCCAGCGAAAGATAGAAGCGAGAAGAGCCGGGATCGCCTTGGCGGCCAGCGCGTCCCCGCAACTGGTTGTCGATACGCCGCGCCGAGTGACGTTCTGTTCCCAAAATGTGCAATCCGCCGATCTTCGTGACTTCGTCGTGCTCCGCGTCCGTCACTGCCTTGTGGCGGTTGAAGATCTCATTCCACTTTTCCAGCGGCATTTCGTACTCGGTGCCCAGGTAATAGAACCGGGTGAGACTTTGATCTTCCGACTGCGAATGGACTTCGCCGGCGGCCGTACGCACGGGCTGAGCGAGTCCCTTCTTCACGATCTCCTGCTTAGCCATGAAGTCGGGGTTGCCACCCAGGAGAATATCGGTGCCACGACCCGCCATGTTAGTAGCGATAGTGACCCACCCCTTGCGGCCGGCTTGGGCAACGATCTCCGCCTCGCGCTCGTGCTGCTTGGCATTCAGGACGTTGTGCTTTACGCCTTTCTTCTTGAGGAGCTCGGATAGTTTTTCAGATTTCTCGATCGACGTGGTGCCCACCAGCACGGGACGCTGGTCTGCGTGCAATTGCTGGATCTCATCCGCCGCGGCAAAGTATTTTTCTTTCTCCGTGCGGTACACAATGTCGGGGTTCTCGATACGCAGCATCTGCCGGTTCGTGGGGATCACTACCACTTCCAGTTTGTAGATCTTGTCAAACTCCGCGGCTTCCGTCTCCGCGGTACCGGTCATGCCGGCCAGCTTGTTGTACATGCGGAAATAATTCTGGAAGGTGACGGTGGCCAGCGTCTGATTCTCGCGCTCGATCTTCACCCCTTCCTTCGCTTCAATCGCCTGGTGCAGCCCATCACTCCAGCGGCGGCCGGGCATAAGGCGTCCGGTGAACTCATCCACAATAATGACTTCGCCGTCCTTCACCACGTACTCAACGTCATTGCGATACAACGCATGGGCCTTTACCGCGGTCTCAACGTGATGTTTGAGGTCCCAATTCTCGGGATCGGCGATATTCTCGATCCCTAAAAGCTTTTCCACCTTCTCCCATCCCTGGTCAGTGATGACGGTGTTCCGGTGTTTCTCGTCCACGATGAAATCGCCGGTATAGGACTTCTCGTCACCGAAGCCGACCTCTTCCCCTTTTTCCAGCTTGGGGATGATGCGATTGACCCGGTAGTACTTGTCGGTGGATTCCTCGCTGGCGCCGCTGATGATGAGCGGGGTGCGCGCCTCGTCAATCAGGATGGAGTCAACTTCGTCGACGATGGCGAAATGGTGTCCGCGTTGCACCCGCTCGCGCAGGTCGAATTTCATGTTGTCGCGCAGGTAATCGAAGCCGTATTCGTTGTTGGTGCCATAGGTAATGTCAGAGTGATAGGCGGCGCGGCGCTGGTCGTCGTCGAGGTCATGCACGATGACTCCCACTGACATCCCCAGGAAGTTGTAGATCTTGCCCATCCACTCGGAATCGCGTTTTGCCAGGTAGTCGTTGACAGTAACAACGTGAACGCCAAGCCCGGCAAGCGCGTTGAGATAGACGGGGAGCGTCGCGACCAGCGTCTTGCCCTCACCCGTTTTCATTTCGGATATCTTGCCCTGATGGAGCACGGTCCCGCCGATGAGCTGTACGTCGAAGTGCCGCATGTTCACGGACCGACGTCCCGCCTCTCGCACCACGGCGAAGGCCTCCGGCAGCAGTTCATCGAGCGCCTGTTGCAAAACAACTTTGATCTGGGCCGTGTGGTCAGGAGCCGCGGGCGAACCATCTTCATCAGCGGAGGGATCAGTGGGAATGGTCTTGCGCAAGCGTCCGGCGGCGAGATGCGCAGCTGCTTCCGGACCAAGGGCTTCTTCGACCTTTTGACGAATACGGTTACGGAATTCGGTAGTCTTATTGCGCAGCTGCTCGTCAGACAGCTTCTGGGTCTCGGACTCCAACGCATTGATCTGCTCGACCAATGGCAGGATGCGTTTGACCTCGCGTTCGTTCTTAGTGCCAAAGACCTTGGCTAAGACATTACCGATCAAGAGAAAAGACCTCTAAGTGAAGGAAAAAAAGGCGTTTCCGCCAATAAAAAGCGTAACACATTGGATGCAGATGCGCCGTCAGGCGCTTCAAGGTTTGTCCGCCGCGATATTGTAGAAGTCCGGCGCTGCGGATAAGATTCAAACCTGCTACTCCAACCAATTTATGCAAAGTTTTTACTCCCGATTTCTGGCATCCGCTGAGCGGCTTCCCTCGCACGTCTCCGTGGAGTTACAGAAGGCGAGGCCCTCCACTGAGGTTGAGGCCTTCACCTTTGCCGAACTGCGGGTAAAAGCTGAGTCGGTAGCCAAAGGACTGCAGGCCTCGGGAGTGAAGCCCGGCGACCGTTGCGCCATACTCGGGCTGAATAGCCCGCGCTGGGTAATGGCTTACCTTGGCATATTGGCTGCAGGCGGTGTGGCTGTCCCGCTCGATACTGCGTTTAAACCTCCACAGGTCGCCAAATTGTTGGATGACTGCGGGTCCTCTTTGATTTTTTGCGGCAAAGAGCATCTGGAGATCGCTACCCAGGCCGTAGCGGGCCGAACGGGCTGCCGGATCGTGCTTTTAGAAGGCGTAGCTGGTAGCAAGCTATCTGCGTTGGATGAGATGTTTGCCTCTGGCGCTGACGGCTTCGTTCCCTATGAGAGCACCGCGGAAGACGTAGCTGTGATCCTCTACACGTCCGGAACCACCAGCGATCCGAAGGGCGTGATGCTCACTCACGCCAATCTGGACGCGGAAGCCAAAGCAATATTCAACTTCATCCGCATCGACGAGTCCGATTCCATCCTCGGCGTGTTGCCGCTTTTTCACGCCCTCGCGCAGATGGCCAATCTATTGGTCCCCTTCTCTTCCGGATGCCGGGTGGTTTATCTGGAACAGCTCAATACCGGCGAACTGTTGCGCGCGCTGCGTGAACGCCGCATTACGCTTTTCTGTTGCGTCCCCCAATTCTTTTATTTGATCCATGAAAAGGTGATGAAGCAGGTCTCAGAGAGCAGCGGATCGCGCCGCATGGCATTCGGGCTCCTGATGGGCGTAGCGCGTCTCGGCCGCAAACTGGACTTGAACCCGGGCAAGATCTTCTTCTCCAAGGCGCACAAGACTCTAGGGACCAGCATTCGCTACCTGATCACCGGGGGTTCGAGATTTGACACCAAGATCGGCCAAGACCTGGAAACCCTCGGCTTCGACATTCTCCAGGCTTACGGCCTCACCGAATGTTGCGGAGGTGCAACCGTGTCCCTCCAGGGCGAGCGCTTTGCGGGGTCCGTCGGACGTCCACTGCCATCGGTTGAGGTGAAAGTTGTTGATTCCGGACTTTCAAACGCTGACACGGAAGACATCAATGAAGGCGAAGTGCTTATCCGCGGGCCCATTGTGATGAAGGGCTACTACCATCGCCCGGAAGCCACGGCAGAAGTCTTACAAGACGGTTGGTTGCACACCGGCGACCTCGGACGTATTGACGCCGGCGGAAACCTCTTTATTACTGGACGTAAGAAAGACGTCATCGTTCTCAGTTCCGGCAAGAACGTCTATCCCGAGGAGATCGAAGCTCACTATCTGACCAGCTCTTGGATCAAGGAGATCTGCGTGATGGGCTTACAAAGTCAACCCGGGGAGCCCTTCGCTGAAAGGATCCACGCGGTCGTAGTCCCCGATATGGACGTACTCCGCGAGAAAAAGATCGTGAACATGAAAGAGGTCCTGCGCTTCGATATTGAAGGACTCTCTGCCGAGATGCCTGCGGGCAAGCGCATCCTGAGCTACGAGATATGGCAAGGCGAATTGCCGCGCACCAGCACGCGAAAACTTAAACGGCACGAGATCCTGAAACAAGTCCAGAGTAAGCAGACGGCCGGCGGCGATGTAAAGCATGAGGAGCGACCAATCACGGAGGCAGAGCAGGAATGGCTTGCGCAACCCATGGTCCAACAGGCCTTAGCCGTGGTGGCGAAGGCGACGAAGGAGCCGCGCAAGATCCATCCCAGTGACAATCTCGAGCTGGAACTGGGGCTTGATTCAATGGAGCGGGTGGAACTCGTAGTGGCGCTTGAGAGCGCGTTGCAAGCCCAGGCCGATCCCAACATGATCTCGGAGGTTTACACGGTTCGGGAGTTGGTGGACGCCGTGATCGCCGGCCGTGGCGCAACCCCTGCCATGGTCAAGGCCGGCTGGGAAGAAGTTTTTAAACGTGAAAGTAAGGATGAAGATGTAGTCGCCATCCTGGAGCCCCGGCCGGTCGCGGTCCGCCTCTGGTACGCCTTTGGCTGTCTGGTTTCTTGGTTCTGCAAGATCGCGTTTCGCCTCGACACCTCCGGGGTGGAGAAGTTACCAAAAAGCGGCCCTTTCATCCTTTCGCCAAATCATCAAAGCTTTCTCGATGGACCCATCGTGGCCTCGCAGATGCCATTTCGTCTGTATCGGCAGATGTTTTATGTGGGCACGAGTGAGATCTTCGGTTCCGGATTCATGCGGAAACTGGCGCACTCCATCAAGCTGATACCGGTCGATCCTGACGCTAACCTGGTTCCGGCGATGAAGGCTGGAGCCTTCGGATTAGCCCATGGAAAGATCCTCGTGCTGTATCCGGAGGGCGAGCGCTCCATTGATGGAGAGCCAAAGCTTTTCAAGAAGGGTGCAGCGATCCTCGCCGTACATCACGAGATCCCAATCTATCCGGTGGCGCTCGAGGGCTTTCATGAAGTCTGGCCGCGCGGAAAAGGTTTCCAGGGCTTCGGCAAGTTACGGATGCAGGTAGGCGATCCCATCTATCCGCCCACGAGAGCGCACAGTGTGGACGAGGCTTATGAGCAGATGACGCGTGAAGTTCGCGAGAGCGTCGTCGCCATGTGGAAGGCACTCAGGGATGAGAAACCAGGCAAGGCTGCCACGGCTTCGCAGAATCGTTAGCCCGAAGGAAAAGAGCTGCTCACGAATGGGAAATAGGCTCGTCAAAGCAGCAAGGTGAGAACCGTCCGTTGGAGGAGTTTTATGTACGCTCGAAGAATCACTGGGTTGACCGTAGCGGCCGTGATCATAAGTAGCTCTCTGCTGTTGGCCCAGACCATAACCATTAACGATGACGACCGCCGCCCCGCAAGCCGTCCCTCCGTGAAAGAAACGCCTGAAAGCAAGAAGGCCAAGGCTGACCGCGACGCGTTGGCGGAATCTTTACTGAACCGCGCTTACAGCCTCACCAAACAGACTTCGGACACCGAGAAGGCTTACATCCTCAGCCGGTTGGCGGAAGCCTCGGTCAAGACCCATCCGCAGAAGTCAAAAGACTGGGCGGATGAGGTTTTCTCCGTCACGGGTACTTTGCCGAATGACATGCAGCGCTCTCAGGTCGAGATCGCTACCCTGCAAGCGCTCTCTGAGAATGACCCGGACCATGCGCTGGAACTTCTGGCGAAGATGGAGACCCCGCGCGATCGTGATGGCCAGCCAGTCCCCGAGATGGTGTCCAGTGTGGCTACTATGCTCTTCCAGCGATATTGGCAGAAGAAGGGCATGGACAGCTTGGAGGGGCTCGCCACCTCCGCCCGGCGGATGGGGGAAACTGGCTCCTATCCTTACATGGCGATGGGCATGATCATTCGCCAGGTGAAACGCAAAGATCCAGACAAGAGTAAGGAACTGATGAATGAGGCGCTGACGTATTTCAATCGCCGCCAGACCAATAGCGCTGGCAACAATCAATTTGCCATGTTCCTGCGGCAGAATCGCGAAGACATTCCCACGCCGCTCCTGAAGGACCTGCTGGAGAAAGTCGTGGCCCAAGCCGTCGCCACCAAAGATGAATCCACTTCCATGGTGCTGGCCACGGAAAAAGGGGTGGCCGCGAAGTTGAACAGCGCTGCCAGCATCCTGCTTTTCCAGGTGATGCCCATGATCCGCGACCTGGATCCGGAGTGGGCCAAGAAGCTGGAGACCCAATATCAGGAACTGCGGGCCGCGGCAGACTTTGCCCGCAGTGGTGAGCAGCGCATGATGGTGACTCGCGGCGTCGGCGGTGCCGGCGGACAGCCGCCGCGCGCCATGATGGAAGAGATGCAGGCCATGGAGATCGATGAACTATCGACACGTGATCCGCAGCGCGCTTTGAAGATGAACGCGGAGTTAACGGACCCTTCCGTACGCGCGGCTTCCGGCGCCCGCCTAGCGGCATCACTGGTGAATACTGATCCAGAACAGGCAGCCGAGCTGCTGAAAAAGGCAAAGGAAGCGATCGCCGAAACCAAAGATCCGGTAGATAAATTGCGGATCCTGGTCGGCTTAGCACAAGCGCAAGCCTCCATGAACGATAAGGCCGGCTTTGAAGCCACACTGCAAAGTGGTTACTCACTAGGCGAGGAGATGTTCCGCAAGGGGCTCGACAAGAATCCCAACGCGCCCATCTTCTCTCAACCCGGCTTCGATGCGATGTCGCGCTTGACCATGTCATCCGTGCGCATGGACTACACGGCCACGATGGCACGCATCGATGCCATCCGCTCACCGCTGCTCCAGGCATTACTCCTGATCACCGCTGCCGAGGGACTCGATCCCGACGCTCGGGTACGGCCGCGAGGCATGCGTATACGCATTGAATCCTAAATAATCCTTGCGCTAACTCTGGCAGGCCTTCGGGCCTGCCATTATTGTTTGCGATTATTTGGCCTTAGGGTGCGTCTGATCATAGACCTGCATGACCTGCTTCACTGTGAGCTGTGTATAGCGTTGCGTGGTGGAGAGTCGCTCGTGTCCGAGAAGTTCCTGGATGGCGCGCAGGTCAGCACCCTCTTCCAACATGTGCGTGCCAAAAGCGTGGCGCAGCGTGTGGGGATGCACATCCGACGGCAAACCTTTAGCCACAGCAATCTGCTTGACGATGCGTCCCACCGAGCGCGTGGTCAGCCGGGTGCCGCGCCGACTGACCAGCAGCGCGGGCAACGCTTTCTTCGAAGCTTTCACGACGGCGTCACGCTTTGGAACGTACTTACGGATGGCGTGGGCCGCATTTTCTCCCAGCGGGACGTAGCGCTCTTTCTTTCCTTTTCCCCGAACCAATATGGCCTCATTTGACCAACGGACATCGGTGAGATCGATCCCCACAAGCTCGGAATTGCGGATCCCGCATCCGTAAAGCAATTCGAAGATGACGCGATCGCGCTCCGGGAAGGAAGCAGCCTCCGGCATATCGCCTTCCAGCACCGTGTTCAGCTCTTCAATCGTAGGGACGCGCGGAAGCTTCTTTGGCAACCGCGGCGTGGAGACTAACTTGGCTGGGTTCTGTTCAACGATGCCCTCCCGCGCGAGCCAGCGATAAAGCGACCGCAACGAGGCCAGCGCCCGCGCCACCGAAGGTTTACTTAAACCTTGATCAAAGAGTTCTGCCAGGAAGGACCGGATGGTGAGATGGTCGATCTCTTTCCACCCCATCTCCGGCCCGACAAACTTTTGAAACTTGGCCAAGTCCTTGGCATAAGCCGAAAGGGTATGCGGTGAACAATTCCGTTCCGAGCGCAAAGCCCTGAGGAACTCCTCCATGCTTTTGCTGATGGCTTTAGTCTTCACGCGCCTCCGCCTTACGCAGCCGCGCCCGCGGATGATGGTCCTTAAACACGGTCTTCAACCGGTCCATGGCCAAATGGGTATAAACCTGCGTGGTCGAGATGTCGGCATGTCCGAGGATGGTTTGGACCGTCCTGAGATCGGCGCCATTCTCCACCATGTGGGTGGCGCAGCTATGCCGCAACATGTGTGGACTTGCATGACGCGAATCCGCAGACGCTTCATTGACCATCTGCCAGACGCGATGGCGGGTCAAGCCATGTCCGCCGCGGGCGAGAAATAATAGTGGCGAACTCTTAGCGCCCAGCAAGACGGGACGGGCCTTGCGCAAGTACTCTTCAATCGCCTGGATGGCCGGCCCGCCGAGGGGCACAATGCGTTCCTTGTCGCCTTTGCCGCGCACGATGACATAACCCTGGTCCCGCTTGAGATCCAGCAATCGCATTTCCACTATTTCAGTGACTCGCAATGCTCCCCCATAAAACGTTTCGAGCATGGCTCTGTCGCGTAGGGCGAGCGCCATGGCCTGCGGCTTATCGTCCGCCGTGAGCCTGGTCTTGAGCAGATCGTCCACCTCGGAGCTCGATAACGCCTTCGGCAATATCTTCCACTGCTTAGGGGTGTCTATATTGAGGGTCGGATCATGGTCGATGTGCTTGTCGAGGAGCAGGAAGCGATAGAAATGACGCAACGCGGAAAGCTTGCGCGCGATCGAGCGCGCTTCCACCGAGTTGTTTTTCAAGCGATCGAGAAATTTCCTGACGTCCTCGCGCCTTGCCTGTTGCAGGCCGCGCCGGCTGCCCAGATGCTCCGTAAATTGTCCGATGTCCGTGGCGTAGGCAGAGATGGACTGCCGGCTGAGCCCCTTCTCTATCTTCAAATAGTCCAGGAACGAGCGCAGGATGCGGTCGTCCTTGGAACGTTTTTTGGCTAAGCTCGGCACCCTGTAAGTATGCGCCCGCAGCCAGGCGGCTTCCAGTATTCAGGCAGGTTCTAGGCCTTTTTACGTCGTGGAGTTTTTTTAACCGCCGGCTTGATAGGAGCATAGATCTCATAAAGCTGGGCCAGCCTTTCCGGAGCCTTTCCCGGATTCAACTTTTGCTTGAGTTTATTCACCGGCGCGAAGAGGTCTCCCATCTTGTCCACCCGCTCCAGGACTTGTTCTGAATCGAAGACTAGAGTACTTCCGTCTTTGGCTTTCAAACAATGCGCTACTTCCGCCCAGGTGACTGGAGTAGAAACGGTAGGCCGCTCCTTGGCGCGCAATGAATAGACGCTGACCGTAGTCTTGTAATCGTCGTTCTGGCTCCAATCGACGAAGACTTTGCCGGTCCGCAACGTTTTCTTCATATCAGAGACGATCTCTTGTGGATGCTGCTCCTCCAGCCATTTGGCCAGCGCATGGGCGAAGGGCTTGGTCTCATCGTAAGTAACCGGGGTATTCAGCGGGACATATACCTGCAGGCCCTTCGACCCGGAAGTTTTGGGGAAACACTCCATCCCCATTCCCGCGAAAAGCTTCTTCAACTCCAGACCTACCTTACAACACTGCACAATGTCCGCCGGAGCTCCGGGATCGAGGTCAAAGGCCAGGATTGTCGGGCGCAGGATGTCAATGCTGCGCGACAACGACGTGTGCAACTCGAGGTCAGCAAGATTGGCAGCCCAGACTAACGTGGGCACGTCCTGCAACATGCAGTAGTCGATGGTGGCCTTGCGGCCAGGGCTCCAGACCGGCATGGTCTCAACGAAGTCCGGCCGATGCTTGGGACAGCTCTTCTCATAAAAGTGCATGCCTTCGACCCCGTTGGGGTATCGCTTCAAGGTCAAGGCACGGTCGCGGACATGCGGCAACAGCGCTGGCGCGATGCGAACGTAATAATCGATGACCTGCGCCTTGGTGAATCCCACCGCGGGATACATCACTTTATCGAGATTCGAGAGCCGTAGCTGCTTGCCCTCAATGGTCACTATTGATTCTTTTGCCATGGCGCACCTATCTTTCATGGATGCAGCCCTCTGCAGAAAGGATTGGAAACACCTCAAGTCGGGTTTGATAGACAACAACATACGGCGGCGAAACCTCATCCAATCCCTTCTGGTCGGCCCATATGGTGGAAAAGCGAACCTACGGACGCAGAAAAGACGATGCCAAGGCGCTGCCCGTGAGCAGCTCCACCCCGCCGCAGTTTGCTGAAAAGCAACAGCAAATGTTCGTCGACGCCATCAAGGCGATGAACGATGCCGGCATCCCTTATGCGGTCTCAGGAGCATTCGCTCTACATGAACACACCGGCATCTGGAGAAACACCAAAGACCTCGACCTTTTCATGCTCGCGAAGGACGTCCCCAGAGCCTTAAAAATGCTGGAAGGACACGGCTATAAAGGTGAAGTAAAGGATCCAGTTTGGCTCGCTAAGGCCTGGCGGGACGGCTACTACGTCGACCTCATCACCGGGATGAGCAACGGCGTCTTGAGAGTGGACGACTCCTGGATGCAACGCGCCATCCCCGCCAACGTAGTCGGGGTCGAGACCCGCGTCTTGGCCGCCGAAGAGCTGATCGCCTCCAAGATCTTTGTCACCCGGCGCGAGCGCTTTGATGGCGCCGACGTCGCCCACCTGATCTATGCCATGCGTGACGTGCTGGATTGGCAGCGCATCTTCCAACTGATCGGCGACCACTGGGAAATGCTGCTGTGGTCCCTGATCTTCTATCGCTATGTTTATCCCCGGCACGCCAATGAGGTCCCGCGCTCGGTGTGGCATCAATTGTTGGAGCGTTTTGAGCGCGACTTAATGGACCCCAAGCTCGACGCTCCCTTCCGCGGAAGCCTTATCGATGAAAATATGTTCGCTATCGACGTGCAGGAGTGGGGCCACGAGAACGAGATCGAGCGATACCGCCAGCTCCATCGCCGAATAAGGTTGAAAGGCACCAAGAAAGAGCCTGCAGCTTAGCCGGATCATCATGCGAATCGCTGCCACCGCCGATATTCATTTCAGTCCGCAGAGCTACGACCCGATCCGCGAGGCGATGCAAAAAGTGCGCGAGGAAGCCGACCTCCTGGTCCTCGCCGGCGACCTCACGAATTTTGGCAAGCCGGAGGAGATGCATTCGCTTTTAAACGCGCTGGTGCGGTTGCGCGTTCCCATCGTGGCAGTTCTCGGCAACCATGACTATGAGAGCGGACAGGAGCAGGAGCTGGTCAAGATGATGGTTGCGGAAGGCATTAAGGCACTGGACGGCAGCAGCTATGAACGGGATGGCGTCGGCTTTGCCGGCGTCAAAGGTTTTTTTGGCGGCTATGGCCGCGGTGCCCTCACTTCATTTGGCGAGCCGCAAGTGAAAGCTTTTGTGCAAGCCGGCATCGATGAAGCCGTCAAGCTGGAGCGCGCACTGTCGCAACTGCGCACCGAGAGACGCGTGGTCATCACTCATTACTCTCCCGTCGTTGACACTGTGAAGGGCGAGCCCCAGGAGATCTATCCGTACCTGGGGAGCTCTCGGCTTTCCGAGGTGATCGACCGCTTTGGCGCCAAGCTGGCCGTACATGGCCACGCCCATCACGGCTCGCCAGAAGGCAAGACCACGAGCGGTATCCCGGTCTACAACGTTGCTTTGTCTCTGCTCCAGCGTCAACCCACACCCGCGGTCTATCGCATCTTCGACGTTTAACACCCCTTTAGTCACAAAGTCGGAAACTTTCCTTCAACTTCCGCGTAGATTTGACACCCACTTAACGCGGGGCGTAGCGTCTTTCATCTATAAGTTTGCGTTTCTTCCGGAGGCAGCAATGCGTGCAGCGGTTCGGCAGTCAGCGGTAATGGCTTTCCTCTTCTTGTCCTTCGCCATGTGGGCGGAGGCGCAAGACGTGGCGTCATTCGAGAAACGCGTCACCGTCAAGCAGTTAAAGAACGGCTTGACCGTGCTACTGATGGAGCGCCCTGAAGCGCCGGTATTTTCGTTCCACATCATGGTGGATGCAGGTTCTGTACAGGACCCGAAGGGCGGCTCCGGCCTGGCCCACATGTTCGAACACATGGCGTTCAAAGGCACGCAGGTGATCGGGACGAAAGATTGGGCAAAAGAAAAAGTAGTATTGGCCGACTTGGAAAAGGCCTATCACGCCTACGACGTGGAGAAGCGCAAGCTTATAGGCCGCGACGAGAAAAAAGTAAAGGAACTAGAGGCGAAATGGCGCGCCTTGCAAGATCAGGCTGAAGAGTTCGTGATCCAGGATGAATTCAGCGAGATCGTAGAGAATGCCGGCGGCGTGGGCCTCAATGCCTCCACGGGCGCCGACGAGACCCGTTACTTCTATTCCCTGCCTGCAAATCAAACCGAGCTGTGGGCCTACCTGGAGTCAGAACGATTCATCCGTCCGATCTATCGTCAATTCTATAAAGAGCGGGACGTAGTCCTCGAAGAACGCCGCCTGCGCACGGACAGCAGCCCTATTGGCCGACTCATCGAGCAGCTCGGCGCCGCGGCCTTCACCGCCCATCCCTATCAGGTCAGTGGGGTGGGCTGGCAATCAGAGATATCTTCGGTCACTGCGACCCAGGCGGATGAGTTCTTCAAAACATATTACCGCCCTTCGAACATGGTGCTGGCGGTAGTAGGCGCTATTAAGGCTGCGGAGATCATACCGTTGATCGAGCGCTATTTCGGGCGCGTCCCTGCCGGTCCGAAACCGCCGGAGATAAACACCATCGAACCAGAGCAGATCGGTGAGCGCAGCGTCGTGATCCGTGAAGCCAGTCAGCCCTGGTACATCGAGTGTTACAAGCGCCCCGGCTACAACGACCCCGACGATGCCGTGTATGACGCCATCTCCGAGATCCTGTCCAGTGGCCGTACCAGCCGCATGTATCGCTCGCTGGTCCGCGATAAGAAGATCGCGTTGACCGCTGCAGGACAGAGCGGCTTCCCCGGCACCAAGTATCCCAACCTCTTTCTCTTCTACGCGATTCCCAGTCAGGGAAAGACACCTGCAGACGTGCAGGCCGCCATCCGGGAAGAGATTGAAAAGCTGAAGAATGAAGATGTCTCAGACGACGAGTTGAACCGTATCAAGACGAACGCCAAGGCCGATCTGCTGCGCGGGCTCGCCGACAATCAGGGCTTGGCCATCCAACTTGCGACCGCGCAAGTCCGCTACGGCGACTGGCGGGAGATATTCCGCGAGGTCGAGCGCATCGACAAGGTCAGCAAGGCGGATATCCGCCGGGTCGCGAACAAAACGTTTGTACCCAACAAGCGCACGGTCGGCATGATTGAGAATGTTGCGCCCGTAGCGAAAGGAGGCAAGTAATGAGACTCCGACTTGTGTCCTTGCTGACCGTCATCATCTTCGCGAGCAGCTCATTCGCCCAAACCAAGCCTGCAGCCCCGTCGCCCGCCGGCAAACGCGCGGGTGTGGCCACGAATTATAAGCAGATACCCAAGCGTCCGTTGCCGCCATTCAAGCCGCAGCAACCGGTGCGGGTCGAACTGCAGAACGGCATGGTGATCTTCCTCCAAGAGGACCACGAACTTCCGTTCATTGACGGCACCATGCGCATCCGCGGCGGCAGCCGCGAAGCGGCAGCGGAGAAAGCCGGGATGTTGGGCATCTACGCCCAAACCTGGCGGACCGGCGGAACGAAAGCCAAGACCGGCGACCAGTTGGATGAATACCTGGAATCGCGCGCCGCGGGCGTGGAAGCCGGCGGGGGATTGGATTCCACTTCTCTTTCTTTTAGTTCCCTGAAGAAAGATTTTGATGACGTGCTTGCGGTTTACCTCTCACTACTGCGCGAGCCCGAATTTCGCCAGGACAAGATCGACTTAGCCAAACGCAACACCAAGACGGTTATCTCTCGGCGGAATGACGACATTGGCGGCATCGCCGGACGTGAGGCCGCCAAGCTGGCCTATGGGGCGGACAGCCCGTACGCCCGCCAAGCTGAGTACTGGACGATCGACGCCATCACTCGCGAGGACCTGCTCGCCTGGCACAAGCGCCACGTCCACCCCAACAACATCATCCTCGGGATCACGGGCGACTTTGACCCCAAGCAGATGGAAGCCCGCCTGCGCAAGGAATTCGATTCCTGGCCGAAAGGACCAGCCGCAGAAAAACTCAATATCAGCTTTCATGATCCCAATCCCGGGGTTTACTTCGTCGACAAAGACGATGTGAACCAGTCCAGCATCAACCTGGTCACTTTGGGAATGAAGCGTGACAATCCGGATTACTACGCCGTCCAGGTCATGAATGAATTGTTCGGCGCTGCGTCGGCTTCCCGGCTGTTTGTAAACATCCGCACCCGCAAAGGACTTGCGTACTCGGTCGGCGGCGGCATCGGGGCTAACTACGACTACCCGGGAGTATTCCGCCTGGCCATGGGCACCAAGAGTGAACAGACGGTGGATGCGATTAATGCCCTTTATGAGGAGATCGACAACCTCATCAAGAATCCCGGAACGGCTTCGGAAGTTCAGAAGGCCAAGGACAACATCCTGAATTCTTTCATCTTCAACTTCGATTCGAAGGACAAAGTGCTGCGGGAGAAGATGGGATATGAATTTTATGGGTACCCGCAGGACTTCCTGGACCGCTTCCGTACCGAGATTGAAAAGGTCACTCCTGCCGACGTCGCGCGGGTGGTGAAGAAGTATGTGGATCGCAATAAATTCGCGATCCTGGTCGTCGGCAAATCGGCTGACTTCGGCAAGCCGCTTTCAACCCTGGGCAAGGTTCAACCCATCGACATCACCATCCGCAGCGAGCCTGGTTCGTCCAATGCCGCTCCCGCCGCAGCCATGCAGTCGAACGCCGCGGGCAAGGCGTTGATCGCGAAGATCGCTCAGGCTCTCGGCGGCAAGGAAAAGCTCGGCGCCATAAAGGCGATCCAGCAGACCCAGACTCAGGTCCTCAAGACTCCGCAAGGGGACTTGTCGATTGAATCGGTAGCGACCATTGCCTATCCGGACCGGCTCCATCTGCACATGCAGACGCCGATGGGCGAGATGGTGCGGGTGATCACCCCGGCGGCAGCTTTCGCCAGCATGGGTGGGCAGGTCCAGGCAATGCCGGAGGCGATGAAAGCCGAACAGCTTCGGGACATGAAGCGCGACTTGATCATCATCACCCAGCATGCTGATGATCCCGCGTATAAGTTTATCGCCGGCGAAAAAACCCCGGGAGGGACTACCTTGGATGTAGACGCCAGCGGCATTGTCCTGCGTTGGCTCGTGGACGATACCGGCAAAGTTCTAAAGGCAAGCTTCAAGACCACCGGCCAGTCTGGCCCCGTGGAACGCGAGGTAGAGCTTTCTGATTATCGAAATGTGGACGGAGTGATGCTTCCGTTCAAACGAACCATCAAAGACAACGGTGAGGCCGTGGCGAATACGACCGTGCGTGAGATCAAGATCAATCCGACGATCGATCCCAAGCTGTATGAAAAGCCGTGAGGCGGAAAAAGGGCGTCCGCTAGGACGCCCTTTTTTGTTTCTCGACCGACTTAACCTTTGATCTGCACCTGCAGTGGATGCGATAGCTTGAACGTCAACTGCCGCTCCGCTGCGAAACCGACTTCTTTCTTGCCCGTCGCTGCGGCCGCTGCCGTGCCGGAGCCCGCACCAATCGCGCTTCCGATCAGGGCGCCCTGACCGCCGCCTGCGAGTCCGCCGATCAACGCTCCTGCCCCGGCGCCTCCGCCGATCCAGGCCCAATTACGTTTCTTGTAGCTGCCTCCCGAGATGAAGACGCTGGAACTCTGGAGCGGCACTTGCTTCCCTTCCACTTCAACCGACGCCAGGGCCAGGCGCAAGTAGCCCGCATTGTGCAGCCGCCCGGATTTGCGTGCCGCCACCACTCGCCCAAGTCCGGAAGCACCGGCGGGCGCCACAGTCTTACCATTCACTACCAGCGGTTCGGCCAGCACGAAGTCAAAGCTGTCGCCGGAGGTGGCGGATGCGCTTGAGATCGCGCTTTGCAGGCGGATCGCGACCGGCGTTCCCTGAGGCACTACCACCGTCTCTGTGCTGTTCAGCAGATTCCCAAAAAGTCCGCGCGAGCCTTCACCAGTGTTCTTGGTAGCAGCCTCCACATTTTCCAGGCCGGAGTTGCCGCATCCCGCAAGCAACAGCAATCCAACCGCTAACATTGGCATCGCAAGAGTTTTAAGCTTCATAGCAATCATCTCTTTCAACTAGGATTATGCAGTTAAAAAAGCACCTGCGATGCCAAACCTAAGTCATTGACAATAAAGGGACATAGAAAGAACACGGCCGGGCAAGATGTAATTTCTGCCCGGCCGAAGTAGTTAAGACGCAGAGTTGTTTAGTTGTTTCCGCCACCGGCCATAGACGGCGCAGGATGTGAAACCACCGCGTCCGGCTGGGCGACGATCCCGTCGAAGATAGTCGTGGCCAACACGCGCCCGCGCGCCGAACGGATACGGCGTAGTATCCATCCTGTCTCTGCGCGTTTCCACGTCTTCCCGAAATCGGTGCTCTGGAAAACTTGCGTTGAGGTGTAAGACATCGTCAACAGCCGCTGTTCTTCTTCGTCGTAATAGATTGAAGTCAACTGGTTCACGGGCAATCTGGTCAAACGCTCCCAGGAGAGGCCGCTGTCTTCTGACCGGTAAGCGCCTTCGCGGGCGGCTAGATAAAGCCGGTTGGCCGGCGCCACTGCGATGTTTGAGATCATCGTAACGTCGCTGGGGATGGTAGCGGTCTTCCACGTCTGTCCCCGGTCAAAGGAGACGACCACAGCCTTGCGGGTGACTGCCAACACGATCTCGGGAGAGGCCGCCACCGAGATAAAGTCAGAATGGTTCTGCACTGGCCCGCCGTGCCAGTTCCGGCCTTCATCATTGCTGGTGAATACACCTGCCGACGTAGCCGCAAACCACGCGTCCGGGGCGATCTGAATATCGTTGACTCGAGCGGTCAGCTTCGCGGTCACCGTCTTTTGGATGGTCTGCCGTTTGGAGCTTCCAGCGCGCTTGACCTGGGTTTCGACGACGTTCGTGATCTTGTCGCGCGGAAGCCACCCCATGCCATTTTTGTCCTGGATGAACACTCCACGATTCGTCCCCGCGATCAGTGCGCCGCTCGTTAACTGCTGCAAGCTGAATACGTCACGGCCTTCGAGGCCATTGCTGCTCTGGCTCCACGAATAGCCACCGTCAGCGCTGGTAAAGACGCCACCAAATTCCTTGTCGTTGAGCACGCCGGCGTAGATTTTGGAGCTGTCTTGCTGATCAATCAACACGGTTGAGACTTGCCGGTGAGCGAAACCGCGATTCGACGCCACAAATGATTCCCCGCGATCGAAGCTGGCCAGCACCCCACTGCGGTCCGTTGCCAGCAGGATATTCAACGGATTTGCCGGATCGATGAGCACATCATTCACAATGATGTTGGGCTTACTTAACCGCTTCCAGGTAAGGCCCGCATCCATGGTCTGCCAGAGCCCTTCCGTAGTCCCCGCGTACACGATATTCCGGTTGGCTGGATCCTGTCGCAGCACACGGGTACGCCGCGCGGAAAAAGGCATGCCTTGGACTTTACGGAACTGCGCGCCCGCGGATTCGCTTTTGTAAATGCCAGAACACGCGCTCGCATAAACCACCGCCGGCTGGATGGGATCGATGATGATGGAAAAGACGTCGGAGTCGTCGACGATGCCCTGCTTGATGTTCGTCCAGGTCAGCCCACCGTCACTGGTCTTCCAGGGCAGGTGCCAAGTGCCGACGTAGATCACATCTGGACTCCGCGGGTCGATCGCCACTGACTCGATGTTGCGGATGTCTGCATGGTTCGGGGGCGAGATGAGGCTCCAGTGCTCGCCGCCATCGGAGCTGCGATAAACACCGTCGAGCGCGCCCGCGATCATGACCTCGGGGTTAGAAGGCGCCAGATCGAAAGACCGGACCGATTTCCCCCGCATCTCGCGTAAAGGTTTCCAGGTTTTGCCGTTGTCCACGCTGCGGAAGATGTCGCCGGTGTTCTCCTCCACACTCCACGCTGCCACGTAGATCACGCCTTCGCGCTTGGGATGGAACACGATATGGTCCAGCACCAGGTCCCGGCCCTCGCCGAGTTTTACGTAGCGAGACCAGCTCTTGCCCTCGTTCAAGGATTGAAACAACTGCCCGGAACTCGTGCCCAGCAAAATGCGGCTAGAGGCATGCGGATCGCGACCAAAGCTGCGAACGTCACCACCGTCCGGTCCGAGCGGAACCCACTGCTGCGCCAGCAGTGTCTGGGTCGCAAACAGGAGGAGAAACGCGAAAACCGGCTTGTAAATGACTCGGGGAACCATAGCTTCCTTTACTTCGGCCAGAGGAGGGGTTGAGGTTAAAGCGGACGCTTACGAAGCGGCTTTCCACGCGGCCCCAATTGCTGCCCCATTCTATGATGCGAAAGCAAAAAAGAAAGCCTTCATTTCATCCCAAGGTATTACCAAAGTCGTAACCCTTGGCCCAGACGAGGGCATGCACCCAGGGAACAGCCAGGAGCAAAAGAAAAAGGCCGGTCGAGATTCCGACCGGCCCTGATGTAAAACCTGAACCGCTACCGACGCTTGGCGGCCGGCTCGTTGACTGTGGTCGTCCCATCTTCCGGAGCAGTGGCGCCGGCGGGCACCAGCCAGATGATGGCCGTGGTGCCTTCCTTCGCGCCTTGCCTTACGGCGATGCGGCTGGGATCGATTCCCTTTTCCTTGACCAGATAAGCCTTGGCATTGAGTGCGCGCTGACCCGGCAGGGCCTTCGCTTTCTCGGTCGCATCGTTCGAGCCGACGATCACGATCTTGGCATCGGCGTCACGCTGCATACGCAGGGCTACGTCATCCAAGATCGCCTTCGCGGCATTGTCCACCCGCGCGCTGTTCTTCTTGAATGAGATCTGGTTCAGACGGCTGGCTTCGGGAGCGGCCGGTGGCGCGGGCGGCGGAGGGGGTGCCTCCACGTTTACGCTGGTCGTGTTGGAAGCGCTGAGGTTGCGATCATCCTTAACGTTGCAAGTCACAGTAACAGGTCCGGCTTCCGCGCCCGCGGTGTTCAGCGTTGCGCTGGTGCCGTCTCCGGCGATGCTGCCCGCACTGGCGGAGTAGCTGTAGGTCAAGGTGCGGCCGTCAGGGCTGCTGCCCTGCGAGGTGATGGTGGAGCTGTCACCCGGCTTCACCGTGCTCGGATTCGCGGAACAAGAGATGGTAGGAGGACGCGGCGCTCTTACGGTAAACGTCGCCGAGCATTCTGCCATTCCCTTCTTTCCATCCGTGATGTTGGACTTCACCGTGTACGTACCCGGCTGAAGATCTGCGGTGTCCACGCTGGTGGTAGCGGCGCTACCGGAGACTTTGCCGCCGGTGGCCGTCCAACTGTAGGTCAAGCTGCGTTTGGGATTGAAGTTAGAAGGCGTCGCCGTGACGGATACGGGCTCACCGGCCATTACTTCCGTGGGCTGCGCGGCGCAAGCTGCGGTCGGCGGCGGAGGCGGTGGTCCCATTTGACCGAATTTCAGCACGACTCCGGTGCGCAACCGTATGCCGGAATTGTCCACGCGCAAACCGGGACCGAAGTTATGGTGAGCATATTGGTAACTGGCTTCGAACAAGCGGAAATTAAACCGTTTGCTCCAAGTAGCGAGGTCAAACCCGCCTCCAGTGCTGATGCCGACGCCATCACTGGTTCCGAGCCCGTCAACTCCGAGGCGATGCCACCCGACCGTAAAATTCCCAAAAGGACTTACAGTCTCGGTGGGCCAGCGAAACTGAGGACCGATCGTGAGTGTTCCTACTTGAAGGCCATCGCCAAAATGGGCGCCTCCATCTAGTACGAAACCCCAATTTCGGGAGAAGAAATATGCTGAGGAAAGCCCGAAGCCCTTTGGGGCATCCTGCAATCTTATGGTACCGACCTTTCCGCGCGGATTGAGGTATGCATATCCTGCAAAGACTTCAGTCTTCGCAGGTTGCGTTTCCTGCGCCACTGCAAAAGGCAGTGTGAGGATGGAACAAAAGGCTGCTACAAGCAAAAGAACAGCGTAGCGTTGCGAACGAAGCTGCATGCGAAATCTCCTCGAGGGTTCTTTGGGGCCTTGAAATATAACTGCTTGGGGGTGAGCACCTTATTCAACGAACGAATTGTATCGCAAGTGGGGGCTACTGGAAAAACCTTAACAAAAGAAAAGGGCAGACGAGGTCGCCTGCCCTGTTTTGACCAGCCAAATTACTGTTTCGGTGAACCAGTCACATTCAGCATCAACTGGCTGCCGCCATCGAGCTTAACGCTCTTGCCGCTCGAAGTAACCACCGAGGCCCCAGCATTCGCGTCATTCGAGGAACTTAGTTGCAGGTCCTTGAGTCCCACCACGCCGGTGCTGTTGCTGTTCAGGGTGCCTTGCAGGCCTACGTTGTTGCCGGCCGCGCTTACGGTGCCCTGCGTCGCCGAATCAACCGTCGATCCAACTCCGGCGCCGACGCCGCCAACCGTGCTACCGGCTGTGTCTGCCACTCCGCCCACGGTGCCAGTCGCACCGCCCACCGTGGAACCGACCGCGCCGGTCGCGCCGCCTAATACTCCGCCGCCGCTCGTGCTGGCGCCGCCTGATCCACTCGCTCCGCCACTCGACGATCCGGTGCTCTCCATCCCGGTCGAGCCGGCCGTCATTGCATTGTTGACTACCGCGGCGCCGATCGCCTGGATATTGGCATTCAATGGGATCGTCTGTCCCTTACGCATCGCAATCTGATCAAAGACGATTCCGAGCCGCGATTCCGCTTCCCCGCCCGCCTTGGCTTTCGATTCAGTAATGTGTCCCAGTAGCTTTGAGTTTTTTGGGATCACAACTTTCCCTTGAGAAACGATGTCCGCCACGGTCCGCGCTTCTACATGGTCACCGACTTTGGCCTTCTTCGAATCAACTGACTTGCTCAAAACCGCGGGAATCTTGGTACCTGCAGGTACGGTGATCGCGCCCGCCGTCTGGCTTGTCGCCGAGGCTGCCGTCTTGGCCGTAGCGCCTTGCGCCGCCGTAGTTGTCTGACTTGCCGTCGCGCCGGTAGCGGACGTAGCGCCAGCGCCGGTCTTGCCAGCGGTGGCCGACGTTTTCTGTGTCGCTGAACCCGTGGTTTGCGATGTGGCCGATGTTTGCGCGGCAACGCTCATCGCCAGAAGTGTTGCTACGACTAACAACGTTACAAATAGACGCTTCATAGTGCGAGATCCTCCTGAAATGCTTCCTGGTCTGGTTTTGGGGCCTAGAGGCTGAATTGGATGCAGGCTTCCGGGGCTTTGGCTGCTTCGCGCTACATGACGTTAGAATTGAAGAACGTAAAAATTACAGGGTGAAAGTGACTGGTGAGCCAATGGCTGCATCTCATGGACTGAAACGTGAGCCAGTTAGGACGCATTCTTCCCCCACAAGCAAGCTTTAACTGCGTCTGGTCTCCGGGAGCATCCGCAAACATGACTCAAGAGCGCGTACTGATTGTTGAAGACGAAGAAAATGAACGGACTGGTTTGGCCGAACTGGTTCAAGGCTGGGGATTTCGTACGGATACTGCGAAAGACGGCCTCGAAGGGCTCGACAAGGTCCTCTCCTGGATGCCAGGCATCGTCATCACGGACATGAAGATGCCCCGGCTCGACGGCCTCGAACTGCTGCAGCGTCTCGCCGAGCAGACTCACCCGGTCGCGGTGGTGTTGCTGACCGCGCAAGGCAGCATCGACTTGGCCGTGGATGCGATGAAGCTGGGCGCTTATGACTTCCTAACGAAACCCGTAGATCCGGTCCGGCTGAAAAACATTCTGACCAATGCCGCGCGGCAGCGCGGCACTGACCGTGAGTTGGAAGTGACTCGGCGCAAACTACGCGAGACCGGCGTGCTGGGCAGGATGGTGGGTGCCTCCAAGCCCATGCAAGAGATCTTCGGCTTGATTGAAATGGTCGCGCCAAGCTCGGCGTCCGTACTCATCACGGGGGAAAGCGGCACCGGCAAAGAGATGGTCGCTCGCACCATCCATAATCTGAGCCCGCGAAAAGATAAGCCGTTTGTCGCCATCAATTGCTCTGCCATCCCGGAAACTTTGATTGAGAGCGAGATCTTCGGACATGAAAAAGGCGCATTTACCGGGGCCGTTGAGCGGCGCTCCGGATGCTTTGAGCTGGCCGAAGGCGGAACGCTGTTGCTCGATGAGATCGGCGAAATGCCCATCAACACCCAAGCCAAGCTTTTGCGTGTTCTCGAAGATCGTAAACTCCGCAGGCTCGGCAGCAAGGTAGAGACTGAGATCGACGTGCGGGTGCTCGCGGCCACCAACAAAGTCCCGGAGCAGGCCGTGGCCAGCGGTGAACTGCGTAACGACCTGTACTATCGCCTCAACGTCTTTAACATCCACATGCCTCCGTTGCGCGAGCACAAGGAAGACATCCGGCAGCTTGCCGAAGCGCTGCTGGAAGAGATGAATGCCAAGCACGCCCGTTCCGTGAGCGCATTAGAAGAGGAAGTGCTTGAGCTTTTTCAGGCCTACTCCTGGCCCGGCAATGCGCGCGAACTGCGGAACACGCTGGAGCGCGCGGTGATCGTCTGCGGTGGTTCCTTGGTAGAGCGGAAACATCTTCCGCCGAACTTTGGCAACGCCGTCGTTACCAAAGGGGCCGGCAATGCCAGTGACCCACGTATGTTGCACCTTGGCGTGGGCACCACCGTGGAAGAAGCCGAGCGCCAGCTCATCATGAAGACGCTC
>DATLCI010000227.1:0-6300 GCA_035526435.1 Terriglobales bacterium | reverse complement strand
ATCCGGTGACCAGACCGGGTTGAGGTCCGGCGAAGGATCGAAGGTCAGGCGGCTCTTGATCTCCCGGGTGAGACTCAGCAGCCAGATGTCGGCATTGCCGGGATCGAACGTCGCCGCCAGCATCTTGCCATCCGGAGAGATGCGCAGCCCCGACCAATTCCCCGGGCCTCCGATCGCTCCCAGCGGACGGCCATCCTGCCCGATCCAGGACACCTTCGACTCGGAAGCACTGGGCCCGTTCACGAACACCAGTCCCCCGCTCGATGAAACGGAAAAATTCGCGCGTCCGAACTGCGGGTCTGATTGCACCCGTTCAAATAGCGCGATTGGATCACCCTGAACTTTCAGCGATCCCAGGTCGAATCTCTGCGCCAGCAGGTTGTTCCCGCGCACGTACAGCAGATACCCGTCTGCATACGCGACGCTGGTCGCGCCCGTGACTACCAGTTGCCGCTCGCCGCCATCCAGCGATGCCGCAAAGATCGAATAGCCTTCTCCCGTGGTGTTGCCGCCCTGGTTCCACGCCAGGAACAGGAAATGTTTGCCATCCGGCAGGAATGCCGGCCAGCGGTTGGAAGTCTCCGTGGATAGCACCTTGGTGACCGCTACCGCTTGACCCCCCGCACTCGCAACCTTGTGGATGCCGTCGCTGGTCCCCGGCGCAAAAATGACCACGCCGTCCTTGCTCCAACTCCCACCGCGCCCCGCGGACGCGTCGGCGATAGTGGTTACCGGCCCGCCGGCCACATCCACTCGCTTCAGCTTCCCGCCCTGGAAAAAACCGATCTCTTTGCTGTCAGGTGACCAGAATGGATACATGCCGCTTTCCGTTCCGCTGATGGGCAAAGGGACCAGCGAGCGGATCGCGCGCACCCACAGCAGCCGTTTGCCCTCCGGTGCGGACGCCTGGAAGACCACCTTGGTCCCGTCCGGAGAGATCACCGGCGGCCCCGCACCTTGCCCGGTGAAAATGAACTGTCCACCTTCCGGCGGCAGCAGGAAGGTCTGCACCACGTCGCCGGATCTCCCAGCACCTAGCATCCACAGCGCCAGCGCCGTCACAATTACTGCCGCTAGCGCGACTCCCGCCATCGTCATCCAGCTCTGATACTTCTTCCGCTTGATCCCCGGACTCATGGCCTTCGCGGAGGAACTGGTCTGGCTGATCCACTTCAACTCGGACTTCAGGTCCGCCGCCGTCTGCCAGCGCTCATCGGGATCTTTGGCCAGCGCGCGCTTCACCACGTGCTCGAATGCGAGCGGCGTCATGGGCTGGATCGCGCTGATCGGCTCCGGCTCCTTTTCCAGGATGGCTGACATCACCGAGATCTGGCTCTTACCCTCAAAGGCATGTTTGCCCGTCGCCATCTCGTAGAGCACCGCGCCGTAGGCGAAGATGTCACTCCGCGCATCGGCCTCTTTGCCTTCGAGTTGTTCCGGACTCATGTACTGGAACGTTCCCACAATGGTTCCCGCTTGCGTGACCGGAGAGGCCGGGCTCGTACGCGTGATCGCCGCCGTCAGCGCGGCCGCCGAACTCGCACCCACCGCCATGCCCGACGCTTTCGCCAAGCCAAAGTCCATCAGCTTGGCTCCGGATTTGGTCAGCATGATGTTGCCGGGCTTTAAGTCGCGGTGCAGGATGCCCTGGCGGTGAGCGCGGTCCAGGGCGTCCGCCACTTCGATGCCGATCTTCAATACCTGCTCGATGGGCAGCGCGCCCTTTTGCTGGATCCGTTCCGCCAGGGTCTCGCCTTCCAGGAATTCCATCACCAGGAAGTCCACGCCATCCTGCGAGCCCACATCGAACAGGGCACAGATGCTCGGATGTTGCAGCGCGGAGATGGACTTCGCTTCCCGCTCGAAACGTAGTTTCAAGTCCCGGTCAGAGGAAAGATGCGACGGCAGGACTTTGATCGCGACCGTACGGTCGAGGCGCGTATCGCGCGCCTTATAGACTTCTCCCATACCGCCCGCGCCGGCGGGCGCAAGGATCTCGTAAGGGCCTAGCTGTGAACCAATGGTTAAGGGCATGGGTGCGCGATTATATCCTTGTTTCCATGCACTGAAGCCAGCCAAATGTCTCACGGCGCAGTTCGACGTCCCGCACGCCAAACAGAGTAAAATCCTCTCCTACCATGCGAAAGCTTTTGCCGTTTGTCCTGCTGTTCTCAGCCATGCTCGCGGCCCAAACTCCGCCGCCCGGCAGCATCAAGCTTTTGCCGCAGTATGAGCACCTGCCCGCCTCCGGCAAGAACGCGGACAAGGCCGGCACCATCCAACGCGCCAACGGTCCGCGCATTGAATATGAGTTTGGCATCTCCGCGCCGCAGACGGACGTCCCCCAGTCCACCTACGCGCCTTCTCCGCATGGCGCGGAGGCCGACGTCACGAAGCCGCACATGCCCTCGACCTATGACATTGATCTCGTGCCCGGGCCATCCTCCATCATCGAAGAGAACACTTCCATCGCCGGACGCCCCGTGCGCTTCATCGGACTCCACTTGAAACGCGGCCACCAGGCCGACGTTTATTTCACTCGCGACAAGCTTCGCTTCCGCTCCCTCTACGCCAACTCGCAGCAGCTTGCTGAGATTCTGCTCACGGCGCTGAGTTATCCCGCGCGTCCGGACCAGCCCACCTTCATGCGCATCCCCTTCCGCCGCATCAAGTTGGAGAAAGACCCCGCCAACGCTATCATCACCCACGGCCGCGTCACCCACACCGTCGGCGAGAATAGTTCCGGAACCCTCACCCAGCCCAATGAGCCCCAGATCGCCTACACCGTCGGCACCCCCGCCAAAGCATTAGCCGAGTGGAGCCTTCAGCAGGATTTCATCGGACACCCCATCAGCGTGAGTTATGGCCGCATCGCTGCTGACCCCGTGCCCCGGCTCCAGATCGTCTTCACGCCCCAGCCCGGCGCCGACGCCGACCCCGTAACCTTTATCGCCCCGGTGAAAGATGACCGCGAGTTCGTCCACGTGCTGATGACCGTCCTCACCTATCACCAATAGGGCTTTCTCAGGCGGATTTCCTGCTTTTACTGTTATCCAACTGGTATATAATCCACCGACTCCCCCGGCTAAGAGCTCATGACTGCTTCCCTGCCCGGAAGCGTTTTTGTTCTCCGCACAGGCCCGTACTAAGGAGATTTTTCACCATGGCGACACCTGCCACGCCAAAAGTCATGTCCACCAATGTCAGCATCCCGGTCAAGCCTGAGGCCACGCTCGAATCCTCGGCCCCGCCGGTCAATTCCACTGAGGCGCAGCCGCTCCATTTCCTCCAGCGCATCAAGCTCTTCAGCGGCCTCTCCGTGGACGAATGTCAGCAGGTGGTCAAGCGCATGAAGCGCCGCGACTTTCCGCCCAACCAGATCATCGTGCGGGAAGGCGCGCCCGGCAATTCCATGTTCTTCCTCACCGCCGGCCTGGTGGAGATCCGCAAAAAAGATCCCAACACCGGCATCGACTTCCTCCTCACCGAGATGGGCCCCGGCCAGAACTTTGGCGAGATGTCATTGCTCACCGGCAAGCCGCGCACCGCCTCCGTCAGCGCCATTCAGCCGACCACCTGCGCCGTCCTCGAGCAAAAAGACTTTCACGAGCTCTTCATGCAGTACCCCAAGATCGGCCTGGCGCTCACCACCATCCTGGCCGACCGCGTAGAGGTCGCATCGCAGCAAGTTGGCATTGAGTTCATCAATCTGGCCAAGATGCAGATCGATCCGCGCGTCTTGCAGCTTCTGCCGCAGCCCATGATGGTGCAGCATCGCGTGCTGCCCGTCGCCTTCGCCAACAATCGGCTCACGCTCGCCATGACCAACCCGAACAACATCATCGCGCTCGACGACATTCGTCGCGTGATCAAAGGCGTCATGATCGAACCGGTCATCGTCACTGAAGACGACTTCCGCAAGTTCATGAACACCACGTACGTGGCGCTCACCAAAAAAGAGGAAGACGCCACTGCTGGATCGAAGCCCGGCGCGGCCGCTGACCTCGTCTCCGCGCCCAAGGCGGAAGTCACCGTGGACATGATGCAATCCGACATCATCCGCGACTTGCAGATGACCGAAGACCTCAACGCGCAGGTCACCTCAGACAACAAGCAGGAATTGATGAACGCCTCGGAAGACGCGCCCATCATTCGCCTCGCCAATTCCATCCTCGGCCTCGCCATCAAGCAAGGCACCTCAGACATTCACATTGAGCCCATGGAAAAGGACGTTCAAGTCCGCTTCCGCATTGACGGCGTGCTCCAGGTCGTCCAGAACTTGCCGAAAAAAGTTCAGCTCGGCCTCGTCAGCCGCCTGAAGATCATCTCCAAGCTCGACATCTCCGAAAAACGTCTGCCCCAGGACGGCCGCATCAGCGTCCAGATGGAAGGCAAGCCTATCGACTTCCGCGTCTCTTCCGTCCCCGCCAAGTGGGGCGAGAAGATTTGTATGCGTATCCTCGACAAATCCAACACCACGCTCGGCCTCGACAAAGTCATCAGTCATGAGCCCGTGTTGAAGCTTGTCCGTGAACTCGTGAGTCAGCCTTACGGCATCATGTACGTGACCGGCCCCACCGGCTCCGGTAAAACGACGACGCTCTACTCCGCGCTGGCGGAGATCAACGAGCCCGGCATCAATATCTCCACCGCTGAAGATCCCATCGAGTACGACCTCGCGGGCGTGGTCCAGATCCAGGCCAACAAAGATATCGGACTCGACTTTGCCCGCATCCTCCGCGCCTTCCTGCGGCAGGATCCTGACGTCATCCTCGTGGGCGAGACCCGCGACAAAGAGACCGCGCAGATCGCCGTGGAAGCCGCGCTCACCGGACACATGGTCTTCACCACGCTGCACACTAACTCCGCCGCCGGCGCATTCGTCCGCCTGGGGGAGATGGGCGTGGAGCCGTTCCTGATGTCGGCCTCCACCGTCGGCGTGATGGCGCAGCGCCTTACCCGGCGCCTCTGCCAGAAGTGCAAAGAACCGACTGAGATCGAAGACGTCACCCGCGGATACCTGGGCTTGGCGAAAGACGATGTCGTCTTCACCGGCAAAGGCTGCGACTACTGCGGACAAAAAGGCGTAAAAGGACGCATCGGCATCTACGAAGTCATGAAGCTGAATTCGGAGATTCGCGCCATGGTCGCCAAAGGCGCCAACACCGAAGAGATTCACGAGTGCGCCGTCAAGAACGGCATGATCGATTTGAAGTCCTACGCGCGCATCCTGCTGAAGGAAGGTTTGACCAGCGTCGAGGAAGTCTTGCAAGTGGTGTCAGTACAAGACTAGCGTTGTCGTTGTTTTGAAATCTCGAGCGTAGCGAGAGATCATCCCTATCTCCGCTACGCTCTTCGTTTTGCTGCCCACCTTCAACAAGGTGAACCTCTCTCTTCTACGCTCGCTTCTTGCGCTTCTCAGCGGTCAACGCTTTGGCGCCACTCTTCTTTCCGTTCCCGTTCCCACCCGTCCTGCCACTCTTCTGTCCTACCGGAGTTGAGTCGAAGGGAGAGACCTCCTCGGTGCCGGGCTGGGGTTCATACGGGGTAACGTCCAATCCCTTACCTCCGACCATCTCGGACTCAACAATGTGAAGACCGTTCCCCTCGTTCCACGGTCCGGTAAAGTCCGCCTCTCCTTCTTCTCCTTCTCCGGTGGACGCATTGAAGTACTCATCCACGAGTCCGGGCGTGGGCTCAATGGTGCCGATGGAGAACGCGCCCTTGCCCATACTCTCCAGCGCCGCAGCGAAGGCACGCATGTGCGTGATCTCGCGGGTCATCAAGAACTGCAAGGCCTCTTTTGTGCCCAGGTCGTCGGTGAATGAGATCAACCGCTCATAGACGATCTTGGCGCGGGCTTCCGCCGCAATGTTGCTGTGCAGGTCCACCGCCAGGTCGCCGGTGATCTTCAGGTAGTCCGCAGTCCACGCGTCGCCCATAGAGTTGAACAGGCTTACTCCGCCGCCGCCGGCAATGGCTACCAGCGGATCGGCTTCGGCCGCGCCCCGGTCATCCTTCATCGGCTTCAAATGCATGCGGATCAATGATCCCACGATCTCCAGGTGGCTCAACTCTTCCGTGCCGATGTCCATCAGCAGGTCTTTGCGCTCCGGGTCTTCGCAATTCAATCCCTGGATCGAATACTGCATGGCGGCTGCCAGTTCGCCATTGGCTCCGCCGAACTGCTCCAGCAGCATATTTCCGAAACGTGGGTCGGGAGTCCCCACATTCACGGTAAACATCAATTTTTTGACGTGATGATACATATGTCCCCCAACAAAAGCTGATTTGATAACG
>DATLCI010000030.1:0-5250 GCA_035526435.1 Terriglobales bacterium | reverse complement strand
TTTTGCCGGCGTCCTCTGCGGGCGTGCCACCTGGAAAGATGGCATTGCCGTGTACGCGAAGCAAGGCGGCGCGGCCTTCGATAAGTGGCTGCGCAATGAAGGCGTCGTCAACATCAGCAACGTGAACGAGCGCCTGAAAGCGGCTACCTCCTGGTACGGACAATATGGAGTGGCCGCCGGCTCATAACTACCGGCGCTGTACCCCCGCATGACATTGCCTACACCGCAGAGTTATGATTCTCGGCCGCAGCACGTTCCCAATCCACAGGAGGACCTATGAAGAAATATCTGATCGCGATCACTTTGATTGCTTCCCTGGCAGTGGCCCAGGAACCGATGAAAAAGCAGGACGCAAAGAAGTCGGAGTCCAAGTCCGAGATGAAGGGCAAGACCATGGACCATATGTCCATGTCTGGCCATGAATTTAAGTCAGCTAGCGGCTTGCAGTGGGGACCGGCCCCCCCGGGAATACCAGCGGGCGCACAGGCAGCCGTCCTCAGTGGCGACCCCACCAAGGGAGGAATGTTTACCATCCGCTTGAAGGCGCCGGCCGGGGCCAAGATCATGCCGCACTGGCACCCCACGGATGAGAACGTGACCATCATCTCCGGCAGTTTCTCCGTTGGCATGGGGGACAAGATGGATGAAGCGGCCGCGCACAAGATGTCAGCGGGTGATTTCGTAAGCCTGAAGGCGAAGCAGCGACATTATGCCATCGCCAATACCGAGGCCGTCGTGCAGATCGAGGCAAAGGGTCCCTTCCAGATCACTTATGTGAACCCTAACGACGATCCGCGCAATAGCAAAAAGTGACGGTTCCAGCAGCATAAAGGGCGTACCTAAGGGTGCGCCCTTTCCTATCTGTGACAATCGCGGCTCTTCCCCGTACAATCCTGTGTTACCCCAAGATGGTTGCTCCCGCTTACTTCGCTTCTATGACCGCAAAACCTGAACAGACTGCACTGATCACCGGAGCCTCGGCCGGCATTGGCCACGAGCTCGCCAAACATTTCGCTCGCGATGGCTATCGGCTCGTGTTGGTCGCGCGCCGGAAAGTCGCCATGGAAAAGGTCGCCGAGGAACTGCGCAAGCTTGGCAGCCCGGGCGTCACCGTTATCGTCAAGGATCTCGCGCTGCTGGAAGCGCCGGATCAGCTTTTTGCCGAGACCCAGAAGGCCGGACTGCACATTGACGTGCTGGTCAACAATGCCGGCTTTGGCGGCAATGGGGCGTTCGCTAAGACGAACCTCGACGATGAGCTCGACATGATGCAGCTCAACATGGTCGCGCTCACGCACCTGACTAAGCTTTACCTGGCGCCCATGCTCGCCCGCAAGCGCGGCCAGGTCGTGAATATCGCCTCCACCGCGGCCTTCCAGCCCGGCCCTTTCATGGCGGTCTATTACGCTAGCAAGGCCTACGTTCTGTCGTTCTCTGAAGCTATCTATGAGGAACTGCGTGGCACGGGCGTGACCGTGACCTGCGTCTGCCCGGGCGCTACCCACACTGAATTCGCAAAGCGCGCGCGCATGGAGAATTCAAAATTGTTCAAGGCCCGCGCTATGGATGTCGCAACCGTAGCCGCCATGGCCTACAAAGGCCTTCAGCAAGGCAAGCCCTTAGTGATAACCGGGTTTGGTAACTGGCTGGGGACCCAACTGTTGCGCTTCGGGCCGCGTTCAACCGTGCGCAAAGCCGTCAGGAAGATTCAGGAAAATTAGCTCTACTACTCCCATTCGATGGTGCCGGGCGGCTTTGACGTTACGTCATATACCACTCGATTGATCCCGCGCACCTCGCTCACGATCCGCGACGAGATTTTTCTCAGGACTTCATACGGTAACGGTACCCAATCAGCCGTCATTCCATCTTCAGAATTCACCGCGCGGATGGCGCAAGTGTACGCGTAAGTCCGCTGGTCGCCCATTACGCCCACCGTCATCACCGGCAGCAACACCGCAAAACTCTGCCAGATGGAATGGTAAAGCCCCGCATTCTTGATCTCCGTTACCACGATCTCATCCGCCGACTGCAATATTGCGACTCGCTCGGGGGTGACTTCACCGAGGATTCGCACCGCTAATCCCGGGCCGGGAAACGGCTGGCGTTGCAGGATCTCGTCCGGCATTCCCAGGTCTTTGCCGATGCGGCGCACTTCGTCCTTGAACAGATCGCGCAACGGCTCGATCAACTTGAGCTTCATGTCTTTGGGCAGACCGCCGACGTTGTGATGGGTCTTGATGGTCTGCGACGGCCCGCGCACTGAGCTGGACTCGATCACATCGGGATAAAGCGTGCCTTGCACCAGCCAGTTCACATTCACCACTTGCTTGCGGATCCGCTCAGATTCTTCATCGAAGACCGCAATGAATTCGCCGCCGATGATCTTCCGCTTCTGTTCGGGATCCGTAACGCCTACCAGCTTCTTCAGGAAGCGCTCACTCGCATCCACCGCGACAAGGTTCAGCCCCAGCTTGCCCTTGAGGTTCGTCTGCACCTTGGCAAATTCGTCTTTTCGCAAGACGCCATTGTTCACAAACACGCAAGTAAGCCGCTCCGCGATCGCTTTTGATACCAGCACCGCCGCCACGGATGAATCAACCCCGCCGCTCAGCGCGCAGATGGCATGGTCAGTTTCGCCTACTTGCTTGCGGACGTTCGCAACCGTCTCATCAATGAACTGTTGTGCCGTCCAGTCACCGCGGGCCCCACAGATGTCGAAGACGAAGTTGCGCAGCAGGGCCGCGCCATTCTTGGTGTGATGGACTTCGGGGTGAAACTGCACCGCCCAAATGTTCTTCTCTTCATTGTGGATGGCGGCCAGCGCATTGTTGGTGGTGGCCACTTGCGTGAACCCCGCGGGAAGTTGCTGCGCCTCGTCGCCGTGCGACATCCAAACGCTCATCTTCTCCGGCAAGCCCTGGAACAACCGCGACGGCTGCGTGACCTCCACTTCCGCATGCCCGTATTCCCGGCGGCTGGCCGGGACCACTTTGCCGCCCAGTTTGTAAACGATAAGTTGCAGCCCATAACAGATTCCCAGCAGCGGGAGCCCCAGCGAAAGGACGCGCTCATCCATCGGCGGCGCATCCGCGTCATAGACTGATGACGGTCCTCCGCTCAGCACGATCCCGACTGGCGAATAACCCTTGATCTCATCCCGTGAAGCGGTACACGGCAGTACTACGGAGAAGACTTTCAGTTCGCGAATGCGACGCGCGATGAGCTGCGTATATTGCGAACCAAAATCAAGGATGACGATGGACTGATGGGGATGGGCTGCAGGAGATGTGAAGGATTGCGGCACGAACTAGTTTGTCAGAAATCGGCAGCCGGAGCAATCCGAATCATCACATGGCCGGAACTACGGGCGTATCCAACAACGGCCCCGCGGGTAAGGGTGGGGGGAGCGGAACGGGAGGCCGCAGCCGCTCTTCCTCGTCCCATTCAAGGATCCGCACGTAAGAACTCATGCGCGCCAGATAGATAAAGTTCGACACCGCTGAATAAGCCGCCAGAAAAAGAATGAACAGCGCCGTGCCCACGCCGGAAGGCCCTTCCGCCGCAGCCGACATCACGGTAAGAAACATGAAAAATGCGACAAACCAGACTATTGTCCTCAGCACGCCGTAGAAGATTCCCACCCAGGTGAATTGCCGCGGATGCCGGCGGACCATGGCCGCCGCATCGTAAAGCGAGTCCAAAGTCCCCGTACCATTCCGGACGGAAAGGATCGGCCCGAGCGACAAATACCAACTCGCCGACGACCAGCAACTGGAGATGACGAGGGAGAGCAAAAGAAAAACGAGATAGAACTTCCCGGGATGATATCCTTCGCCATTTTCGAAGCGCGCGGCCGAGGCCGCCACCGCCAGCGCCCCCGCGTAGGCTATCCACGCCATGGCGCCGGTGACTAATCGCAGAAAATGCAGCCGGAAGATGGGCCGCAGCCTCGCTGTTTTCCGCAGCAATGCAGTGAGGGTGGCAGTTCGTCCCAGTGACGCTGCCAGAAACCACAGTATTGCTGATCCCATCGCCAGCATTAAAGTCAGCCGCACCATCTTTGGACCACTCCCCCTAAAGATACGTGCGAGAGCTTCGGCGTAGAGCGCGGGAATGATCCCCGACAGACCAAACAAGTCGCGGTCGGTGACCGGTAGAGAATTTAAGAAAAGCAGTACGCCATAGATGACCACGAGCGCGGCGGCGATGGTGTACGTCCACCGCCAAGCCAGCTCGGCAACGTACACCAGCGGATCGCGCAGGATCGCCGAAAAACCTTCGCGCACTGCATGGGATTTGGACATGGTTCACTTTACGACGATGTTGACCAGCTTACCCGCCACGACGATGACCTTGAGCACTTCCTTCGCTTCCATCGCAGCCTTCACCTTCACATCGGCGAGGGCCTCTTGGCGCACGAAGTCCTCTGGGCTTTCGGCCGGCACTGAAATGCGTGCCCGCAGCTTTCCATTCACCTGCACGGGGATCTCAATCTCATCTTCTTTCGCCAGCGCCGCGTCGAACTTGGGCCAAGGCTGCTTGAAGAGTATCCCCTTCTCGCCCACCAGCGACCACAACTCCGCTGCGAGATACGGCGCGAACGGCGCCAGCAGCAACACCAGTTTGCGCTGGATGTCGGCGAGCAGCGCGATGGGTATCCGGTTCGCAGCGATTGCGGTTTCGGCTGCATAAAGCTCGTTCACTAACTCCATGACTGCCGCGATGGAAGTGTTGAAGTGCCATCTTCCGTCGAAATCCTGGGTGATCTTGGCAATCGTCTGATGCAGCTTACGTTGGATCTTCCGCGCTTCCGGCGCCAATGCTTCCGGGACCGGGGTATGCCAATCGGCATGGGCAGGTTGCGCATTCTTGCTGACGAACCGCCACACCCGGCTCAGGAAACGATGCACTCCCTCCACGCCTTGCTCTTGCCAATCAAGATCGCGGTCCGGAGGCGCTGCGAACAAGGAGTACATGCGCGTGGAGTCCGCGCCGTAGCGCGCCACCATGTCATCCGGCGATACCACATTCCCCTTGTTCTTTGACATCTTGGCGCCATCTTTGATCACCATGCCCTGGGTAAAGAGGCGCTGCACCGGCTCCGAGTTCTCGATGAGCTTCATGTCGCGCATCACCTTCGTCCAGAAGCGCGAATAGATGAGGTGCAAGATCGCGTGTTCCACTCCGCCAATGTACTGGTCGATGGGAAACCAATACTTCACCGCCTGCGTATCAAGCGCCGCGGTC
>DATLCI010000223.1:0-4527 GCA_035526435.1 Terriglobales bacterium | reverse complement strand
TTTTCTCCGAGCCACTTGGTGAACTTGTTGAGGGAGATCACGTAGTTGCCATGGTCGCGCAGGGGCGGCGGCGTGATAGGGAACTTGAATTTGCGCGTCTCCGTCATGAAATAGACGGCTTCCTTCACCACTTCAGCATCGAGCGGCGCTTCCTGCTCAAAGCCGGGAAGCAGTTCTCGCATGGAGCGGGGATCGAGCAAAGCGCCCGACAAACAATGTTGTCCCACCTCGCGCGCCTTTTCCAGAACGTAGATGTTCTCTTTGCTGAGCGGCGCCTCGGGATGTTTGGCATTGTGCTCGTCAATGAGTTGCGACAGGCGCAGCGCGCAGGCCATCCCGGATGGGCCGCCTCCCACGATGACGACGTCGGCGTCCATCTGCGGGCGCGAGCTGGATTCAATGGGTCTTCGAAAAGTGATCATTTGAGTAGAAGGTTTCGAGTTTCAGGTTTCGGGTTTCAGGAAGAACCAGAAGCTGCTTTCGACTTAGAGCGCAGCGAGTCTATAAGGCCATTGATCAAACGAAGCACGTGGGCCGCGATGTCGTCCAGCTTCTTGAAGTCTTCAGAAGGAAGAAACCCTAGATCAACGGACACTTCCAGCTGGCTCCGTAACTCAAGCAAGGAACCACAAGCATGACCGAGGAATTGTTGGAACTCTCCCTTGCTGATCCTGCCTTGGCCCTCCGCAATGTTGGAGAACACAGATATGGAGGCGCGCCGAATCTGAGAGGTCAAGCCATAAAGTTCTGATTTAGGAAAAACAGCCGTGGCCCTGTAAACAGCAACACTCAAGTCCTTTGCCCTTTGCCAAGCGACAAGGTCTCGATAGGAGTAACTCAAGTTTTTTCCTCCTGACTGCCAGGAATAGCGATGTTTGAGGTTTGTCTTGCTCTTGAAACCTGAAACCCGAAACCCTCTAGCTCTTAGCCTTTTTTACTTCCTCGATCAACGGCGGCACGATCTGGAAGAGGTCTCCGACAATGCCGAAGTCGGCGATCTCGAAGATAGGCGCTTCCGCGTCCTTATTAATAGCGATGATGCTGCGTGAGCCCTTCATGCCGACAACATGCTGGATGGCGCCGCTGATCCCCAATGCGAGATAAAGTTTCGGCGCGACCGTCTGTCCCGACGATCCGACCTGGCGATCCATCGGTAGCCAGCCGGAATCGCAGATAGGGCGCGAGGCAGCTATCTCAGCGCCTAATGCCTCGGCCAACTGCTTCACCATCTCGAGGTTCTTCTGCTCTTTGATCCCGCGGCCCACGGAGACGATGATCTCCGCCTGGGTGAGATCCACGGCTTGCTTGGCTTCTTTGAAGATCTCCATCGGCTGGTTTCGTATCGTCGCGCCGGCATCAACGTTGACCGTTTCGACCGGGGCGGGCGCTGAACCCATCTCGGTCTGGTCGCCGCGGAAGGCTCCGGTTTGGAAGGTCGCGAAGTATGGGGCTTCGCCCGCGAACGAAACGTCCGCCGCAAATTTTCCCTGGAACATTTGCCGGATGAAAACCAGCTTGTCGCCATCTTTCCGATAGCCGGTTGCGTCAGAGATCAGCGTGCGATTGAGCGAAGTCGTGAGTTTGGGCGCGAAATCACGCACCTGATAGGTGTGCGGCATCAGCACCAGCTTCGGCGCGCGGTCACTGATGAATTTCTTCAGGACGGCCGCGTAGGCGTCCGGCGTGTAGTGCGCGCACGCGGCATTCTCCACTGCATAGACCTTCGCGACCTTCGCCTTGGCTACTTCGTTAGCGATCTGGCCCACACCCGCGCCGACCACCGCGGCTTCCAGCGCCCAGCCGGTTTCGGCGGCGATGGCTTGCGCGCCCTTTAACGTTTCAAACGAGACGCGATTCAGTTTGCCTTCGCGCTGCTCCACTACCACCAGGATGGTATCGGCCATGTGTAGTTTCTTCCCCGCCAGACAAAGATACCTGCTCCGTGCACCTCTTCAGTCCCGGTTGCAGGTCAAAACGAATCTCAGCAGCTCTTAGGTCACACTAACGGCTTACACCACCCGCGTCGGCTCCAGGCCGGGACCGTTAGTGTTCGCAAACAGCGGCTCTTCCAACTGCCGGCCGCTGTGCGTCGCTGCCATCAGGTCATGCGTGCTTTCAGTCAACCCCGTCTCGTACGGCGTCAACCAGCCCACCACATAACCTAGTGCGACCAAAAAAATGCCAATCCCGAAGCAGGCGGCATTGGCGATCACCGCGATGGCCGTGCTTCTAACTCGTGCCGGCATCCACACCATGCTGAATGCGGTCCACGTCAGCAGCATCCACCCGGTGATGCGCAGGCCTTTTCCGGTATCGTCCCGCGGAATCTTTGGCTCTCGCTCGTAAACGGACATCTGGACCTCCCGAAATCCCCCAGCGGAGATTTCTCCAGTGTCCACTATTCACCCGCGAACCGCTTTACGCTGTGACCGGCGTCACCGTTGTCGCTAAGCGACCCGGTTTATATCTTCGGTGCTGCGTCCCGTAACTATGTCGTCGTTCTGATGGCCCTCGTGGTTCACCATCAGGTCGTGCGTACGCTCGGTCAATTCTGTCTCCGAAGGCGAACGCCAGGCGGTGTAATAACCCAGCACCAGAAACAAGATGCCACCGACAAAACACGCAATATTCACCAGCGGCATGTACGACTCACCTTCACGCCACTGCCGGGGCGGGATCCACACCAGGCTGATCCCCGTCCAGATCAGCAGTATCCATCCGATCAACCGCAGACCGCGTCCACTATCGTCGTTCGGTACCTTCGGTTCCGCATCCATGACTGACATAGAAACCTCCAAGCTCAGTGGTTAGATGCCAGCCCAATTCCCGCGGGATTGAGCCGAAAACACCTACAGGACCCGCACTTCATCCTTCAATTTCTGTACAAGTTTCTTGGCGACGTCCGCCGGCGAACCCTCGATCATCTCCGTCTTCTTGGTCTTCTGCGGAACGTAAAGCTTTTCTATCTTCTGCATGTTCTCGCCCAGGCTGGCCTTGACTTCGTCCATGGTAACTTTGCGCAAGGGCTTGTTCTTTGCCTGCTTGATGCCGATGAGCGTTGCGTAGCGCAGCTTGTTGATGCCGGATTGGATGGTGAGCACGGCGGGCAGCGGAATATCGACATTCTGAAAGAACCCCGCTTCCAATTCGCGCTTTACCTTGATGCCCGAATCAGTCTTCTCAATCTGCATGATGATGGTCGCGTGCGGCCATCCGAGTATCTCCGCCAGAATCACGCCCGTCTGCGCGTAGCCGTAGTCGTCGGACTGCAAGCCGGTGAATATCAAGTCGAATTGCTCTTCCTTGATGGCAGCAGCGAAAGCCTTTGCCGTGTTGAATGCGTCCAAGCCGACAAAGCCGGCGTCTTCGAGATGGATGGCGCGGTCCGCGCCCTTGGCCAAGCCTTCACGCAGTACCTGCTGGGCGCGCGCGGGCCCGGAGGTGATCACGACGACTTCGCCACCGTGCTTTTCCTTCTGGCGAAGCGCTTCTTCCAGCGCGTAAGCGTCAGGCTCGTTGACTTCATAGCTAACGTCCTCGCGGATCCACGTTCCCGACTCATTCAGCTTCAGCGGTGCGTCCTTCTGGGGCACCTGCTTCATACAAACAAGAATCTTCATCGATAGTGTCCTTCAAACAGCAAGAGCAAACTGGCAAGTATAAATGAATGGGGGTTCAGTGGGCGAGTACCGCGTGGGGACTTAGTTCAAATTTTCAAATTGGTCGATGACCGACTTGCTCTCGTCCGTCCCGGCAGTGCGGACTTCAAGCTGTCGATTACTCATTTCATCGCGTACCTCTAACCGCCATCGCTTCTCTTGGATTAGCATCGTGCTTTGGACGGAAACACACGAGTCACGTTTGGAGCTGTAAAACACCATTGGCTCGTATTCGATTTCGAATCGCATGACTTGCGGGGTGTTGTGCTCCTCAGCGCGACGTCTTAGCTCCGGCAAAAGGAGCGAACACTCTTGTTTCTTCTCAAAAATGGTCTTTTTGGACGCAGGGTGCATCGGTAGGAGCATTACACGACGCAAAAACCAAACAAAAAAGAATCAAGTTGAACGGGCGTGTGATTGCTTTCTCGTAATGAACCATAAGAGAGGATATGCCACGTTGTATTGTGCACACCTCTTTTGTCCCCGTTCTCAAAACAAAAGGCCGCCTTTCGGCGGCCTTTTGTCATTCAGGAGGGGGACAGCTACTAATTCTTCTTGCCTTTGGTCACGGTCGCCTTCGTCTTAGAGGCGGCAGCGGCCCTAGCTTCAGCCTGACGCTTTTCATTGCGCTCCAGCATCGCGTCGGCGTTGGCATTGTTGTCTACGCGGCTCTCCGCGCGGTCAAGACCATGCAGCTTGGTCTCGCCCGAGTTGGAGTTCTCCGCCCTGGCGCTGCCGGATGACTTCTTGGAGCTACCCTTGCCCTGGTCGGACTCCGGCTTGTTCATCTTCATCTCGCCATTGGCACTCGCATCAGCCTTCGCGTCCGCGCTTACTTCTTTGCCCTTCAGCGAAGCGTCCACTGACT